>CAZTPD010000076.1:0-10494 GCA_964614625.1 uncultured Sphingosinicella sp.
TGGCGGGGACCACGGCGCAGGAGGGGCTGCTGCCGGTCCATGTCGATCGCCGCCGAGGTCGCATCCTGCTCGCCTTGCCGGCACCGGACGCACAGGGGATTTCCGGGCGATTCCTCTACGTGACCGGGCTCGAGACGGGCCTGGGCTCCGCGCCGATCGGGCTGGACCGGGGTCTCTCCGGCGGCTCCAAGATCCTCGTCTTCCGCCGCGTCGGGCGCCGGGTCGTCGCCGAGATCGAGAACGGGCGCTTCCGCGCCTCCACCGGCACGGCGATGGAGCGCAGCGGCGTCTCCGGCAGTTTCGCTTACTCGACGATCTGGATGGGCGAGGTGGCGGCCGAGACGACGGACGGCGGCATGCTGGTCGACATCTCCTCCTTCATCGCGCGCGACGACATGAACATCGCCCAGCGGCTGCGCGGCGCGGGCGGGGAGTTCCGGCTTGCGGGCGAATTGAGCGTCGCCGATCCCAATGCGGTGCGGGTCTTCCCCGACAATATCGAGCTGACCGCGCGGCTCACCTTCGTCGCGGCCAATCCCACGGCGGAGGTCAACAACATCTCGCCGGTGAGCGGCAATCTGAGCTTCATCGCGCGCCACTCGCTGATCCGCCTGCCGGAAGCCGGCTATGCCCCGCGCCGCTTCGATCCGCGCGCGGGCGTGTTCGGCACGCAGGTGGTGGATTTCGCCCAGCCGCTGGGCCGCGAGATCGTCTATGAGCTCGCCAACCGCTTCCGGCTCGAGAAAATCGACCCCGATGCGCCGCGCTCGCGGGTGCGCCGGCCGATCACCTTCTACATCGACACCGCGGCGCCCGAGCCGATTCGCACCGCGCTCTACGAAGGCACGGCCTGGTGGCGCGACGCGTTCGAGGCGGCGGGCTATATCGACGCCTTCCGCGTCGAATATCTGCCCGAGGGTGTCGATCCGCTCGATATCCGTTACAACGTCGTCCACTGGGTGAACCGGGCGACGCGCGGCTGGTCCTACGGCCAGGTGATCACCGATCCGCGCACCGGCGAGATCGTGCGCGGGCAGGTGCTGCTCGGCTCGCTCCGGGTCAGGCAGGACATGCTGATCTTCGAGGGGCTGGTCGGCGCGGATCAAACGGGCACGGGCGGGCCGAACGACCCGGTCGAGGCCTCGCTCGCCCGCATCCGCCAGCTCGCCGCGCACGAGGTCGGCCACGCGCTCGGCATCGCCCACAATTTCGCGGCCAGCACGCAGGGCCGCTATTCGGTGATGGACTATCCCGCGCCGCGCATCGGGCTGGTCGACGGTGCGCCGGATCTTTCCGATGCCTATGGCGTCGGGCTCGGCCGCTGGGACGGGTTCGCGGTCGACTGGCTCTACGGCGCGGGCACCGATGCCGAGGGCGATGCGCGGATGACGGCGGGACTGGCCGAGGGGCTTCGCTATGTCGGCGACGGCGAGGCCCGGCCGCCGCATTCGGCCCATCCGCAGGGGAGCCTGTGGGACGATTCCGCGGATCCGGTGGCGGAGCTGGGCCGGATGATGGAGGTGCGCCGGGCGGCGGTGTCCCGCTTCGGCCCGCGCGCGCTCTATCCGGGCGAGCCGGTGGCGAATCTGCGCCGCAAGTTCGTGCCGATCTGGCTGCTGCACCGCTATCAGGCGGAGGCGGCGGCGAAGCTCGTCGGCGGCGTCCAGTTCGCCTATTCGCGATATGGCGACGGGCAGGAGGCGGCGCGCGCCGTCGATCCCGCCGCGCAGGCCGCCGCGCTCGACGCGCTGCTCGCCACGCTTTCGCCGGACGCGCTGACCGTGCCGGCGGCGCTGCTGCCTTATCTCTCCGCCGGCTGGTCCGGCCGTTCGAACCGGCAGGAGACGATCGAGATCTTCCGCACCGCCGGGGGCAACATCTTCGATCCGCTGGTCGCGTCCGAGACGGCGGCGGCGGTGACCTTGTCGCAACTGCTGGTGCCGGAGCGGCTGAACCGGCTGGAATTGCAGCATCAGGCCGACGCGCGGCAGATGAATCCGCAAGCGCTGATCGACCGGCTGCTCGCTCGCGTCCTCGACACGCGCGGCCTCGACGCCGCGCAGGCGGCGGTGCAGCGGCGGGTGGCGACGACGACGATCCTGGAGCTCGCCCGCGCCCAGCGCGACGCGGCCCTGTCCTCCACCATCGCGCTCGCCCTGTCCGATCGGCTGGACCGGCTCGGCCGCCAGCTTGCCGGCGCGTCGGGCGGCGGCTTGCAGGCGGAATGGAGCCGGGGCCTCGGCCGCCTGCTCGGCGACCGCGACGCGCTTACCGCCGCGCTGGCGGACCGCAACCGCGTGCCCCAGATCCCGCCCGGCATGCCGATCGGCGGCGCGGACGACGGCTGGCTGGGGGAGTGAGGGATTAGCGCCGCGGCAAGGCGCGGTCGCGGCGGCATTGGGCGAGGGGGAGCGGGCGTCCGCTCGCGATCCGGGTGATCCGCATCGTCCGCCGGTCCGTGACGACGTCGAGGCAGGCGCAGCCATAGCCGTAGCTGCCGGCATTGGTCCGCACCCAGCCGCGCGTCGTCATGTCGGGCAATGCATCGAGGCCGGGCGCCTGTCGGCCGCCCTGCACGGCGATGGTCCATTCGCCGTCGCGGTCGGTCAGCCACCAATTGGCCGGCGTCGGATTGTCGAGCCAGCCGCAGCGCCGCTCGGTGGCGGGAATCTGGGACGCCGCCGATCCCGTGAGGGCCAGGAAAGCGAGGGAGAGCGCGGCGAGCATGCGGCCGGTTTAACGCCTTACAGCCGGTAGTTGAAGCTGATGCTGATCCGGTCCTGTTTCGCCGTGCCGGGCATCACTTCGTGGCGCAGCCAGCTTTCCCACAGGAAGACCGTGCCGGGCGCGGGCTCGGCATAGACGAAGCTGCGCAATTCCTCCGGCGCGTCGGCGCGGCGCGGCGGGGCGGCCATCAGCAGCGGCAGGCGCGGGTCTTCGAGCTTCAGCGCGCCGGCGCCGGGCGGCACCGCGACATAGACGGTGCCGGAAACGACGCTGTGCGGATGGATATGGCCGCTATGCGATCCGCCGGGCTTCAGGACGTTGGCCCACAAACTGTCCAGCTTCAGCCGCCGCCCGCCCAGATCGAAGGCGCAATCGCGCGCGAAGGCGGCGACATGGCGGTTGAGCAGCCGGACCAGATCGCCGAAGCGCGGATCGCGCAGCGGCAGATCGTTCAGCGAGGCATAGGAAGTGTAGCCGCGATAGCCATGCTCCCGGCTCCAGCGCCGCCCGGCCTCGTCCTGCGCGGCGAGATCGCGGCAGGCCTCCTCCAGCTCCGCCAGCAGCACCGGATTGCCCAGCGCGCCTTCGTAGAAACGGGTGGCGAAGAGGGCGCGCCCGGTCATGCGTCCTGGGTCTGCGCGCCGATCCGCCAGGGCGGGAAGCGCCGGTTCTCGCCGGCATGGTAGATGCAGATGAGGTTGCCGGACGGATCGGCCAGCCGCGCCTCGCGCCACAGCCAGCGTTCGTCGGCCGGCGGGCTGGTCAGGGGCAGGTCGAGCCCGGCGACAAAGGCGTCCACATCCTCGACCTCGAAATAGACCACGGTGCCCTGTGCGCCGCTTTCCGCCCGGTGGATCGAGAAGGTCTCGCCGCCCGGCGTCTCGAACCGGGCGTAGCGCGGCGGCGCGCCGACGATCTGGGTCAGCCCCAGCCGCGTGTAGAAATCGACCGCCGCGTCATAGTCGGTGACGCCGACCGTGACCTGGTTGAGCCTCATATGTCCTCCTGCATCCGCATCGCCACGTCGCTCATGAAGCGGGCGTCGTCGCCTGCGGCAAGCCAGCGCGCTTCGGCGGCGATGGCGGCGAGGAGGTCGCTGAGCCGGTCCGTCTCGGCCTTGGCGTAATTGCCGAGGACATGCTTCGTCACCCGGTCCTTGTGGCCGGGATGGCCGATGCCGATCCTGACCCGGCGGAAATCGTTGCCGATATGGGCGTCCAGTGAGCGCAGGCCGTTATGCCCGGCCGTGCCGCCGCCGGTCTTCACCTTCACCTTGAACGGCGCGAGATCGAGCTCGTCGTGGAAGGCGGTGATGTCGCCCACATCCTTCTTGAAGAAGTCCATCGCGGCGCGCGCGGCGCGGCCGCTGTCGTTCATATAGGTGGCGGGTTTCAGCAGCAGGATGCGCTTGCCGTCGATCCGGCCCTGCCGGGTCCAGCCGTGAAAGGCCTTCTTCGCCGGCTCGAAATCGTGGATTTCGGCGATGGCGTCGAGCGCCATGAAGCCGACATTGTGCCGGTGCATCGCATATTGCGCGCCGGGATTGCCGAGGCCGACCCAGATCTGCACGGGCGTGAAATCCCCCCAGTCCTCAACGTCCGGTGCCGAGGCGGGCTGGCCCGGCACCTCGACGGTCCGGAGACCGAAGAGGGAACCGAACCAGGAAATTCGCGACAAGCCTTAGTCCTCGCCGCCCTCGGACGCTTCGGCCTCGTCCTCGCCGACGGTCGGCACGTCGCCCGCGGCCGGCGCCTCGTCGGCTTCGGCGGCCTCTTCCGACTTGAGGCCGGACGGCGCGACGATGGTCGCGATGGTGAAGTCGCGGTCGGTGATCGCCGAGCTGGTGCCCTTGGGCAGGGTCACGGCGCTGATGTGGATCGAATCGCCGATGTCGGTGCCGGCGAGGTCGATCACGACCTCATCGGGGATAGACGCGGCGTCGCAGACCAGTTCGAGCTCGTGGCGGACGGTGTTGAGCACGCCGCCGCGCTTCAGGCCCTTGGACTGCTCCTCGCCCACGAAGCGGATCGGCACCGCGACGGTGACGGTCGCATGCTCGGAGATGCGCAGGAAATCGACATGCAGCGGCCGGTCGGTGACGGCATGGAACTGGACGTCCTTCGGCAGGGTGCGCACCGGCTTGCCGCCGGCCTCGATCATCACCACCGAGTTCATGAAAAAGCCGGTGTTCAGGATCTTCACCAGCGCCTTCTCCTCGACGTGAATCGAAAGGGGCGCTTCGTTGTTGCCGTAGACGACGGCGGGGACGCGGCCTTCGCGACGCAGATGGCGGGAGGCTCCCTTGCCAGCCCGTTCGCGCGTCTCGGCCGACAGCGTAAGCTGATCGCTCATTGCATGTCTCCAAATATGCGGGTTCGAATAACCCCGCTCACGCCTCCAGGGATGACCATGAACGGGAAGGCGCGGCCTATAGGGGAGGAGAGGGCAAGAGGCAAGGACGGTCTTTCCTCCCCGGCATTTGCCGGGGAGGGGGACCAGTGAAGCTGGTGGAGGGGCAGCTTTCAAGGTCTGCGCCGAATTGCTCCTCCACCACCCTTCGGGCGGTCCCCCTCCCCACGAAATCGTGGGGAGGAAAGGGGGAGTCAGCGCGCCATGCGCTCGCTGGCGATGCCGCGGGCGGCCAGCATCGTCTGGACGCTGTCACTGCCCGCCAGGTGGCCCGCGCCGACCGCGAGGAAGACGGTGCCGGGGCGCTGCATCCGCTCCTCGATCCAGTTCGTCCAGTTGGCGTTGCGCTCGGTGAAGAGGACGCGGTGCAGCTCGGGATCGTCGGCGCTGACCTGGTCGATCATCTCGACCAGCCGCTCGACATCGCCTTCCGACCATGCCGTCAGCATCGGCGCCATCATCTCGGGCAGCGTCTCGAGATTGTCGAGCGCCTGCTGAAGCTGGGCGAGCTGCTGTTCCTCGGAGAGCGAGTCGAACACGCCGAGCTGGAATTCGATCGTCTCCAGCGCGTCGATCGGCATGTCGCGCTCGCGCGCCGCGGTGGTGAGCAGCTTCTCGGCGCCCTGCTCGGCGTTGATGCCGAGCTGCTGCGCCGCCACCGTCGCCAGCGTCATCGAGACGAACCAGGGCTTGAACCGCTCGAACGCCGTCGGCGGGGCGCCGAGCGGTTCAAGCGCGCGCGCCAGCGCCGCGTTCTGTGCGTCGGTCAGCCGCTCGGACAGGTTCGGCCCGCTCTGCACGAGGGCGTGGCGCATGATGAGCGGCTGCAACTCGGCGGGATTGTCGGGGATGATCGCCTCGATCACCAGCTCGTCGGAGGCGTCGAAGGCGGCGCGGATCTCGTCGTTGAACCAGGGCCGCCCGTCGAGCAGGTGGAAGGTGCCGAACAGGTAGATGGTGGTGTCGTCGTCGCGGATCACCCAGAGCGCCGGATTGGCGTCGGGCAAGGCCTCGGCGGCGGGGGCCGGCGCCGGCGCGGGTTGCGCCTGGGCGAAGGCGGGGAGCGGGCTGAAGGCGATCAGGCCGGCGGCGATGGTGGTGAGGAAGCGACGGATCACGGGTGGGTACTCCTGTTGATGGCGGGTCGATGGGATGGAACGGGTGTCGGTCAGCGATATTTCGCCCAGAGCCAGACGATGCCGGCGACCGCGATGGTCACGAAATAGAGCAGCACGCCGTCCGGCGCGGGCACCATCCCGCCGCGCCACAGCAGCCACCAGACCGGCGCGCCGATCCAGAAGGCGTACATGCCGAGCATGGCGCCGGTGCGATAGGCGTCCGTCTCCTGCTCGTCGGCGACGCGGTGGTGCCAGTACCAGGACAGGATCGGCAGCGGCACGGCGATCACGAAGGCCAGCGCCAGCGCGACCGGCGCGGACAGCGGCGCGCCCGAGAAGATCTCCAGCGAGGGCTCGGCGAGCGTGAGCACCATGCCGATGCCCATGCCGATCGCGATGCAGGCGACCATCATGGCGCGGCCGCGCCGTTCCCGCGTGGTCGGCGTTCCGGCCGCCCGGTTGAAGGACCGCGCCGCGCGGATCGCGATCCATGCGGCCCCGCCGGCGAGCAGGACCACGCCGGCGAGGATCGCGATCAGCCGCGCGTCGACGTTGCCGCCGCGCTCGATGAAGGCGGTCAGCACGCCGACGATCACGCCCGCGCCGAAAATGGCGCACAGGCCGGCGACGGCGATCAGCAGGACGCGGCCGATCTGGCCGCCGATGCGGGGGGTGTCGTCATCCATTGTCATGGTCTCCGCCATTGTCATGGTCTTTGGGGCCGTCATCGAAAATCTCCTCTATGGCGAGGCCGAACAGCCGGCCGATCCGGAACGCGAGCGGGAGCGAGGGGTCGTATTTCCCCGTCTCGATCGCGTTCACGGCCTGGCGCGACACGTCGAGCCGCTCGGCGAGCTCGGCCTGGCTCCAGCTCCGCTCGGCGCGCAGCACTTTCAGCCGGTTTTTCATCTCGACACTCTCTGTCAGCTCTGCATGACCATATGTCATGGAAACCTGACTACGCGAGTCGCGGAGCTATGTCAACAACACCTGACATTCTGCAAGGGAAAGGTGACTTTCAGTCGATGCGCGTGACGGCGAATCCGCGCGCCTCCAGCATGGTCTGCACAGAATCCTCGCCCGCCAGATGCCCCGCGCCGACCGCGAACAGGACGGTGCCGGGCCGCTCCAGCCGGTCGATCAGCCAGTCGGTCCAGGCCGCGTTGCGGCGGGTGAGCAGCGCCTCGTAGAGGTCCGGGTTCATCGCCCGCATCTCCTCGGCGATCGAGTCGACATCGCCCGTGACCCAGCCGCTCTCGTTCGGATCGAACGGCGCGCTTTCGCCGCTCGCATGGGCATCGACCATCTCCTCCAGCATCTCGCGCTGGGCGGTGAAGGACATGCCGGCGAAGAAGCCCATCTGATCGGCGACCGTCTCGACGCCGAGGATCGGCTTGCCCCGTTCCCGGAAGACGGCGGTCAGCACGTCCTCGGCGCCGGACATGCGCGTCATCGCCTCCTCGAGATCGTCGCCATATTCCGGCGTGCCCACGAGCTGCGCGACGGAGATCGTCATCGTCGCGGCCCAGGTCTGCAACTCGTCGAGGCTGCCCGGCGGCATCCCACTGTCGGCGACCATCGCGCGCAGCGCGGCGCGGCGGTCGGGCGACACCCGCCATTCCAGCGGCGCGGTCTTGCCCAGCATCATCGCGGACAGGGTCGCGGGATCGATATCGTCCACCTCGTCGGCGGCGATCTCCAGCACCAGCTCGTCGGATTCGGCGATCACCCGGTCGAGCGCGGCCGAGCGCCATTGCAAAGCGGGCGGCAGGATATGGACGGTGCCGAACAGGTAGATTTTCGTGTCGCCCCGGCGCAGCAGCCAGATCGCGGGGCGCGGCGCCGGCGCGGCGGCCTCGGCCGTGGCGGCCTCGCCGGAGCGCCCGGGCGTCTCCAGCGCGAGCGCGGGCGCGGCCTGAAAGCACCAGGCGAGGATCAGGGCGAACGCGCCCGCCAGCTTCGCCCGGATCGAACTCTTGCGCATAACCCGCCTCGCCTTCCTTGACCCTTGCTTACCCATGCGCCAAAGCGGCGCCACTTCTTTGTTGCACCCGCGAAGGCGAGAGACCGGGCCTCATGGCATTGTCCTTCCAGCAGCTCATCCTGACGCTCCATAATTATTGGAGTGATCGCGGCTGCGTGATCCTCCAGCCCTATGACATGGAGATGGGCGCGGGGACTTTCCACCCGGCGACGACCCTGCGCGCGCTCGGCCCCGATCCGTGGAACGCCGCCTTCGTCCAGCCCTGCCGCCGCCCGACCGACGGCCGCTACGGCGAGAATCCGAACCGGCTCCAGCATTATTACCAGTATCAGGTGATCCTGAAGCCGAGCCCGCCGGATTTGCAGGAGCTGTATCTCGGCTCTCTGGCCGCGATCGGCATCGATTTCACCAAGCACGACATCCGCTTCGTCGAGGACGACTGGGAGAGCCCCACGCTCGGCGCCTGGGGGCTGGGCTGGGAGGTCTGGTGCGACGGCATGGAGGTGACGCAGTTCACCTATTTCCAGCAGATGGGCGGCTTCGACTGCAAGCCGGTGGCGGGCGAACTGACCTACGGGCTGGAGCGGCTCGCCATGTACATCCAGGACAAGGACAGCGTCTACGATCTCGATTTCAACGGCGCGGGCGTCACCTATGGCGACGTGTTCCTGGAGAACGAGAAGCAGATGTCCGCCTGGAATTTCGAAGTGGCGGACACGGAGCGGCTGTTCGACGCCTTTAAGAAGGCGGCGGCCGAGTGCGAATCGTGCCTGGAGCGCAAGCTGCCCATCCCCGCCTACGAGCAGGCGATCAAGGCGAGCCACGTCTTCAACCTCCTGAACGCCCGCGGCGTCATCTCGGTCGCCGAGCGCCAGGCCTATATCGGCCGCGTCCGCGATCTGGCGAAGGGAAGCTGCCAGGCCTGGATGGAGCATCAGGGGTGGGCGGCGTGATGATGAGGGTTCGATTCCCTTCACCCGCTCCAACCCTCGTCACCCCAGCGAAGGCTGGGGTCCATGCTGAGTCCGTATGGACCCCAGCCTTCGCTGGGGTGACGGGAGGGGTTCATGGCTGATTTCCTCCTCGAACTGCGCTCCGAGGAAATCCCCGCGCGGATGCAGGACAAGGCGCGCGCCGATCTGGCGCGGCTGTTCGCCGCCGAGCTGGAGAAGGCCGGGCTGAAGGCGGACGAGATCGTCACCTACGCGACGCCCCGCCGCCTTGCCCTGATCGCGCGCGGCCTCCCCGCCGAGACCGAGGCGGTGTCCGAGGAGCTGAAAGGCCCCCGCGCCAGCGCCCCGCCGCAGGCGCTGGAGGGCTTCCTGCGCAAGACCGGCCTGACGCAAGACCAGCTCGTCGAGCGCGACGGAATCCTCTTCGCGGTGATCGAAAGGCCCGGCCGCGCCACGTCCGCCGTGCTGGCCGAGGCGATCCCAGCCATCATCCGCGCCTTCCCCTGGCCCAAATCGATGCGCTGGGGCGAAGCCTCGCTCTCCAGCGAAAGTCTGCGCTGGGTGCGCCCGTTGCAGGGGATCGTCGCGATCTTGGGCGACGACGTGGTCGATTTCGAGATCGCCGGCATCGCCTCCGGCGCCGCCACGCTCGGCCACCGCTTCCACCATCCCGGCCCGATCACGATCGGCGGCGCGCACGATTATGTCGAGAAGCTGCGCGCCTGCCACGTGATCGTCGATCAGGACGAGCGCCGCACGCTCATCGCGGACGGCGCGGCGAAGGCGGCGGCGGATGCCGGCCTGCATCTGGTCGAGGATGACGGCCTGCTCGCCGAGAATGCCGGGCTCACCGAATGGCCGGTCCCGCTGCTCGGCGCCTTCGATCCCGCCTTCCTCGACGTGCCGCGCGAGGTGATCCAGCTCACCTTGCGCACCAACCAGAAATATTTCGTCCTCAACAATTCCTCCCCGAGCTTGCTCGGGGAGGGGGACCATCCGAAGGATGGTGGAGGGGCTTCTTCGTCTCTCGCCCCCAATTTCCTGTGCGTCGCCAATATCGACGCGGCGGACGGCGGCGCGCGGATCGTCGAGGGCAACCGCAAGGTGCTCGCCGCCCGCCTCGCCGACGCCCGCTTCTTCTGGGAGCAGGACGTCAAGGTGCCGCTTGCGGCGCAGGCGGAGAAGCTCGGGCAAATCGTCTTCCACGAAAAGCTCGGCACCGTCGCCGACAAGGTCGAGCGCGTCGCGAAGCTGGCGCGCTGGCTGGTCGAGGAGGGGATTGTTAGGCCCGTTGAGGCTTCCG
>CAZTPD010000077.1:0-10261 GCA_964614625.1 uncultured Sphingosinicella sp.
GCCTCCTTCTCGCCCTCGTCATAGCCCTTGGCGTGCTGGGTGGAGACGACGATCGTGGTCGCCGCCGCCGGCTTGCCGTTCTCGAACCGGAGCGTCACCTGGCTCTTCGCGTCCGGCTCCAGGAAGGGCGCGGCGCCGGAATGGCGGTCGGCGGCCATCTTTTCGAGGATCTTGTGGCTGTAATAGAGCGTCGCCGGCATCAAATCGGGCGTCTCGTCGGTGGCGTAGCCGAACATGATGCCCTGGTCGCCCGCGCCCTCGTCCTTGTTGCCGCTCTCGTCCACGCCCTGCGCGATGTGCGCGGATTGCGGGTGCAGATTGTTCTCGAAGCGCAGGGTCTCCCAGTGGAAGCCGGACTGGGCGTAGCCGATCCGCTTCACCGTCTCGCGGACGGCCTTCTCGACCTCTTCCTCGACGCCGGGCGCCCAATTGCCCTCGGTGTCCATGATGCCTTTGCCGCGAATCTCGCCCGCCAGCACGACGAGCTGGGTGGTGGTCAGCGTCTCGCAGGCGATGCGCGCTTCCGGATCCTTGGACAGGAACAGATCGACGATCGCGTCGGAGATCTGGTCGCTGACCTTGTCGGGATGTCCCTCGGACACCGATTCGGACGTGAAGAGATAGGTGCTGCGCATCGTGGGAAGCCGTTCCTTCATGAGGCTGGGATTGCGGATATAAAGATATCCTTATGTGTGGGTCCGCTTCCTAGCGCGCCTTGCGCCCGAGAGCAATCGCCCCCGCGACGAGCAACAGGGCGAAGAGGAAGGGGAGGATGTTGCCGAAGCGCGCGAACAGGGTGGGCGGCGCCGCGCCGGGCAGGCGCGCGTCGATCCTCCCCGCGCCCGAGGGAATGCTGTCCAGCACCCGGCCATGCGCGTCGATCACCGCCGAGACGCCGGTCGGCGTCGCGCGGACCACCGGCAGCCCCTCCTCGATCGCGCGCAGCCGCGCCTGGGCGAGATGCTGGGGCGGCCCCCAGGCGCCGAACCAGGCGTCGTTGGACGGGTTGAAGATGAAGTCGGGACGGTCGGCGCGGTCGACCACCTGGCCGGAGAAGACGATCTCGTAGCAGATCTGGATGCCCGCCCGCGCGAAGCCCGGCACGGCCAGCGTGCGCGGTCCCGGCCCGGCATAGAAGTCGAGGTCTCCGGGCGCGAGCCGGCTGAGGCCGAGCGCCGACAGGAGCGGCCGCATCGGCAGATATTCGCCGTAGGGGACAAGGTGCGCCTTGTCGTAGCGGCCGCGCAGCCGTCCGCGCGGATCGAGCATGAAGAGGCTGTTATAGGCGGCGCTGGCATAGCCGTCGTCGCCGAAGACCAGCTCGACGCCGCCGAGCAGCATCATGTCCTCCGGCCCCATCAAAGCGGCGATGCGCTGGCGCGCGCGGGACTGGACGGAGAGATAGTCCGGCGTCGCCGCCTCCGGCCAGAGGATGAGGCGCGGCGTGCCGCCCGGTTCGCCGGTCAGGCGCGCGAGCCGCCGGAAATTCTCGGCCTCGAAATCCGGATCCCACTTGTTCTGCTGGCCGATATCGGGCTGCACGACGCGGATCAGGGGGCCGTCGCCGGACGGGACGGGCGCGGTCGCCCAGGCGAGCGCGCCGGCGCCGATCACCGCGAGCATCGCGATGGCGCCGGCCGTCCGCGCGCCGCGCAGGACGAGGTAGAAGGCGCCGCCGAACAGCACCGCCACACCGGACAGCCCGTAAGTGCCGATCCACCGCGCCAGCCCCGCCATCCCGCTCGGAATCAGCGTCACCGCCACGGGATTCCACGCAAAACCCGTGAACAGCGTCGCGCGCAGCCATTCGGTCACGATCCAGGCGGCGGCGAGGATGAGCGTCAGTACCGCCGGGCCGCCGCGCCCCCATCGCCAGGCCAGCCCCGCCGCCGCCGCCGGAAAGACCGCGAGGTAGAGCGACAGCAACGGCACGGCGAACCAGCCGATCCAGGCCGGCATCGCCGCCTGATAGGTGAAGGCGGTCGCGATCCAGTTCAGCCCCAGCACGAACTGGCCGAAACCGAACCACCAGCCCCGCGCCAGCGCGGAACGCAGGCCGGGCGCGGTTTCGACCAGCCAGAGCAGGACGGCGAAGGCGAACAGGGTGAGCGGCCAGAGCCCCACCGGCGCGAAGCCGAGTGCGCTGGCGAGGCCGGCGAGGAAGGCGAGGCCGAGAGGCTTCATCGTCCGCGCTATGCGGACCCGCCATGGCCGGCGTCAATGGCCGATCATGCGGCGCGGCGCTGGGTAAGCTCCCGTCGCGGCTTGTCCCGGTGCGCGGTGTCGGTCCCGGCCCGCCGCCATGCCTTCGCCACCCGCCAGGCGTCCTTGAACGGGACCAGATAGAGCGCGGCGACGGTCTGCATCCGCTCGGTGTCGCGCCGGTCGATGCCGAAGCTGAGGGTCTCGCGCTCCTTCGGCACGTAGATGGTGCCGAACAGCCAGTCCCACAGAGCGAACTGGGAGCCGAAATTGCGGTCCCAGTGCTTCTCGGCGCGGCTGTGGTGGATCTGGTGCATGGCCGGGCTGATGACGATCCGCGACAGCCATTGCGGGAAGGCCAGCCAGACATGGCTGTGGCGCAACTGCGCGCCCATCATGTCGAAGGCGAAGCGCCCGGCGTTGATGCCCAGGATCGACATGACCGTGAGCTGGCCGGGGAAGGCGAGCAGGAACGCGCCGGTGACGAGCGGCACCGCGATCAGGCTGCGGCCGAGATTGACGAGGCCGTTCACCGGATGGTTGCGCAGCTGCGAGACCGGGACGAGCGTCTCCGAGCTGTGGTGGACCTTGTGGAACTGCCACAGGAACGGGCTCCAGTGCATCAGCCTGTGCGACCAGTAGCGGAAGAAGTCCTCCGCGAAGAGCAGCGCCACGGTATAGGCGATGGCCACGCCCAGGCTGGCCTGCGCGGCATTGTCCACCGCCCAGCGCCCGCCTTTCGCCACCGCCTCGACATGGCCCGGCGAGGCGAGGATCGCGATCAGGCCGATCAGTATGCCCAGCGCCACCTTGTCGAACAGCACGAACCGGTAATCGAGCAGCGCCGAGCGATGCAGCCACACATTCTTCGGGAACAGGAAACCCAGGAAGCCCTGCGCGCGCACCGAAGGCTCCGAGCGCGCGCGCCACGCCCATACACCGAACGCGATCAGCGTCGCCGACAGCAGGGAGGTCCAGTGGAAGCGCGAGAACAGCTTGCCGAACACACCGCGAACCGTCTCCACCGCCGCCGCCAGATCGGGGCTGGCAAGGAGAGACGCAAGGGTCTCGATAGTCATGACGCATACTCCGGTACTGTGGACTGTTCGGCGTTCGGTGCCCTCCCGGCCGGGTCATTGGCGGGGCGAAGATGAATCCACGATGAAACCGGGGGTCGGCGCAGTTGACCCGCGTCGGCGCGCGCGGCTAGGGCGCTCGCTTTCCCGCAAGGAGCCACGCATGACCGCAACCCGCCTCGATGTTCTGTGCATCGGCAACGCCATCGTCGACGTCATCTCCGATTGCGACGACGCCTTTCTCGAGCGGGAGGGGCTGACCAAGGGGATGATGCGGTTGATCGACGCCGAGGAGGCGACGCGGCTCTACGATCATATGGGGCCGGCCCGCGAGGTGAGCGGCGGTTCGGCGGGCAACACGGCGGCGGGCGTCGCCGCCTTGGGGGGCAAGGCCGGCTTCATCGGCCAGGTGGCGCCCGACCAGCTCGGCGAGTTCTACCGCCACGACCTGACCGCCACCGGCGTCGAGTTCACCACCCCCGCGGCCGATCTCGGCGAGCCGACGGCGCGCTCGATGGTGCTGGTGACGCCCGACGCGCACCGCACGATGAACACCTTCCTGGGCGCCGCGCAGCTCCTGCCGCCGGCCGCGCTCGACGAGGGGCAGATCGCCGACGCCGCGATCCTCTACCTCGAAGGCTATCTGTGGGATCCGGAGACGCCGCGCTATGCGATGGTGAAGGCGATCGACATCGCCCGCCGCGCCGGCCGCAAGGTCGCCTTCACCCTCTCCGACACCTTCTGCATCGATCGTCACCGCGACGGCTTCAACCAGCTGATCGACGACGGCCGGATCGACATCCTGTTCGCCAACGAGGCGGAGATCCGGGCGCTGGCCGGCACGGACGATTTCGAGGCGGCGGTCGCGGCGACGGCGGCGCGTGTGCCGCTGCTCGTCGTCACGCGCTCGGAGGAAGGCGCCCTCGCCGTCGCCGGGGCCGAGCGCGCCGAGGTGGCCGCCGAGCCGGTGGCCAGGGTCGTGGACACGACCGGCGCGGGCGACCTGTTCGCGGCCGGCTTCCTCTTCGGCCATATCCGGGGCCGGGGCCTCGCGGACTCGCTGCGCATCGGCGCGATCGCCGCCGCCGAGGTCATCTCGCATTACGGCGCGCGGCCGGAAGCGGACCTTAAGGCGCTGGTCGCGGCCCGGCTGGGATAGGCGCGAAGCCCGACGAAAAAGGGGAGGCCGAAGCCTCCCCTCCTTGTGCTTACCTCTGGCGGTCGAGATCGTCCACGCCGGGGATGCCGGGCTCGATGTCCTGGATCTCCGATTCGTGCACCTCGACCAGCCCGCGGCCGAGATGGCTGTTGCGGTAGCTGTAGAGGAAGTAGAGGACGAGGCCGATCGCGGTCCAGATCGGCAGGACCAGCATCGCCGAATAGGGCAGGTTGAAGAACAGGAACAGGCAGCCCAGCACGGTGAGCGGCCCGACCAGCCACAAGGCGGGCGTGCGGAACGGCCGATGCCGGGCCGGGTCCGTCCGGCGCAGCACCATCACCACGATCGCCACCATGAAGAAGGCGTAGAGCGTGCCGGCATTGGCGATGTCGGCGAGCTGGCCGACCGGCAGGAAGGCCGCGGCGAAGGCCACGACGCCGCCGGTGATCGCGGTGACGATGTACGGCGTCTTCCACTTCGGGTGCACGGTCGACAGCTTCTCCGGCAGCAGGCCGTCGCGCGACATCACGAAGAAGATGCGGGTCTGGCCGAACAGCAGGATGAGGATGACCGAGGGCATCGAGACGAAGACGGCGATGCCGAGCAGGTTGCCGAGGCCCGAGAAGCCGATCTGGCGCAGCACATGGGCCAGCGCCTCGTTCGAGCAGACCAGCATCTGCGAATATTCCGGCATCGCGCACTGGCGGGCCAGCTCTTCCGAGCCGGCCGGGAACGGAATGCCGTTCGGCCCCATGATCGGCTGGCCGCCCAGCGAGCCGATCGCGCCGGCGGCGACGAGCACGTAGAAGATCGTGCAGATGACCAGCGAGCCGATCAGGCCGATCGGCACGTTGCGCTGCGGGTTCTTGGTCTCTTCCGCCGCGGTCGAGACCGCGTCGAAGCCGACATAGGCGAAGAAGATCGTCGCGGCCGCGCCGACCACGCCGATGCCCGATCCGAAGCCGCCGAACATGCCGGCCGGCAGGAAGGGATTGAAATTCTCCATCTCGACGGCCGGGAGGGTCAGCGCGATGAAGGCGGTGAGCGTGATGATCTTGATCGCCACCAGCACGGCGTTGACGCGCGCGGACTCGGTGGTGCCGATCATCAGCAGCCAGGTGATGAGGCCGGCGATGAAGACCGCGGGCAGGTTGATCACGCCGCCCGGCGCGCCGCCCAAAGCGGCCGGCCCGGCGGCCAGCGCGATCGGCACCTGTATCCCCAGGAACTCGTTCATCGTCCCGACGAAATAGCCGGACCAGCCGACGGAGACGGCGCTCGCCGCCACCGCATATTCGAGGATGAGGCCCCAGCCGACCGTCCAGGCGAGCAGCTCGCCCAGCGCGCCGTAGGTATAGGTGTAGGCCGAGCCCGCGACGGGGACCATCGAGGCGATTTCGGCATAGCAGAGCGCGGCGACGACGCAGACGGCGCCGGCCACCATGAACGCGATCATCAGGCCCGGACCGGCCTTCTGCGCGCCGACGGCGGTGAGGACGAAGATGCCGGTTCCGATGATGCAGCCGACACCGAACAGGATCAGCTGAATGGCGCCCAGCGAGCGATGCAGCGATTTCTTTTCGGCGGTGGCGAGGATGGCGTCGAGTGGCTTTACGCGCCCGAAGATCATAGATGTTCCCCTGAACCTGCGGCCCCCCGGCCGCGATCATTTATGGCGCGGAACCTAAACGCTTAATCCATCGCCGCAAGTCGTTATTCTAACGCGCCAGCATCGGCCCCAGGCCGCGCCCGCCGAAGATATGGACGTGGAGGTGCGGCACTTCCTGCCCGCCGTCATGGCCGACATTGGCGAGCAGGCGATAGCCCGGCGCGGCCAGCCCCGCCTCGCGCGCCACCTTGCCGACCGCGCGGACGAAGCCGGCGATCTCGTCGGCCGTCGCGCGCTCGGAAAAATCGTCCCAGGAGACATAGCGCCCCTTCGGGATCACGAGGATGTGGGCGGGCGCCTGCGGATTGATGTCGTGGAAGGCGAGCGCGAATTCGTCCTCATAGACCCGCTTCGAAGGGATCTCGCCGCGCAGGATGCGCGCGAAGATGTTGCTGTCGTCATAGGGCAGGGTGGCGTCGATCGGCATGGTGTGGTCCCATCAAAACGAGTTGCGCAGTTGTACCAATTGCTCCCGTATCCGGTGCCGGTACAGGGAAGGATTCGGCCGCATCATCCGCAGCGCGGAAGTCCAGTGCCTGAAATTTTCATCGGTGCGTTGCATGATCGTGAAGCGATGATCTCCACATTCGAAACCGTCGTCCAGATCGATGAGGTCACCGTAAGCATGATGGAATGGCTGTCCGGACAGTTGCGTGTCGAGAATGCCGTCGTCGGCATAGCTGATGCCGTCCTCGAACAGGGCGATCACGAGCGCGAGGCGAGTGCCGCCGTTCGGAGAGATCGCAACGATCGGTTCGTCGCATTCATAGGACCAAATCAGGGAATCAACGCTCATGCCTCGCCAGCGATGTCGTCGGCAATGGATCGCACGCGGGGCCTGAAGGCGTTGACGAATGCATTCGTCCGCTCGCGAAGCCAGAAGATTGCCTGGGACCGTTGTGTTTCCGAACTCAGAGGAGCGAATTGGCGGCTTTCCTCGATCAGGGGACGCGGCCCGTCATTTCGAATCTGAATGCCGTCGCCCATTTCCTTTCGAAGGTCGTCCAACTCTTTGGCCAGCCGCTTCAACGCCTGATGACCCACGCTGTCCCGAGTACAGGAAAGGAACAAGCCCACGCGATCGCGCGCGATGTCGCGATAGACAGTGATCCAACTGCTGCCGGACGGCGCGGGGAGCATGAAGGTGAGGTAACCGAGCTTGGACGGCTTGGGCAGCGCCTGCTCCTTGTCGTCGAGATCGAGTCCCGCCAGAAAATCCTGCCAGAAACGGGTGCGCTCGATCGTTGTTGGATCGGGCTCCGAAGCGCCGCTCTGCGCCTCCTCGTCTAGGAGACAATATCCGTCCGGCACGGCGACCACCTCGCGCCGTATAACGTGAGTTCGCGCCAGAATTCTGGGCGTGACGATGCGGTCTCCATTCGGTGCCTCGAAAATGGGCAGTTCGACAAGTCCGAGTGTGAAGTGCAGTTCAGCATGGGTTTGCAGATATTCAGCAATGGCCTCGACGCCTTCTCGAATACCATCTCCAACTATCAACAGGAGGAAGCGGCCCCGCCGCAGATTGATGGTGAGATTGTCGTTGAATTCAACCTCATCGACATCATGTCCCGCCTCGTGGATGAGGCCGAGCACCGGATTTCCCTTCCGCTTCAGTCTCTTGTTGACCTCGCGCTCAAGGTCGGATGCCGACCAGCGGCTCAATTCCTTCGCATAGTCCAGGATTTGTCCGACCACTTCGCGGCGACCTTCCGGATTACGCCACAGTTTGCACTCAACGAGGATCGGCAAGCCAGAAGGCGTGACCATCAGATTGTCGATCGGACCCGCAAGCGTGTTGAGTTCCGTGCAAATAGGAACAGGCCCGGCGAAGAGCGGGTCAATTTCCTGGATAGGCAGGCAGGATGGGTTCTCGTGGATGAGGGTCTGTATTTCTGCTTCGCTTACCGCCGATGCTCCGCCCGACAAGGACAAGGGAGTTAGCGGCAGCGGCGGTGTGCCGTCCGATCGGATAAGAAGCGGTGTCGCATGTTGCCGGGCCAAGGTTTCCCCCTTCGGCCTCGCTAGAGCGTGGCGGGGTCAAGCGCAACGCGCTTGACCCTCATCCCCGCCGCGTTACGAGTCGCACTGATGAGCGACGAGACGCCCGACAGCCTGATTCCGTACGACGAGATCGTGCAGGAGGCGCTGCGCGCCGTCGTCGGGCGGGTGTTGGGCGAGATCGAGGCGACCGGGCAATTGCCCGGCGAGCATCATTTCTACATCACCTTCAAGACCGGCGCGGCCGGCGTCGATATCCCTAAGCACCTGACCGAGCGTTTCCCCGACGAGATGACGATCGTCATCCAGAACCGGTTCTGGGACTTGAAGGTGCGCGAGGACGGCTTCGAGGTCGGCCTCAGCTTCAACCAGTCGCCGGCGCGGCTCGTCATCCCCTTTTCCGCGATCACCGGCTTCGTCGATCCGGCGGTCAATTTCGCGCTCCAGTTCCAGGCGCAGGCGGAGGAAACGGGCTTCGAGGAGCATGACCGCGCCGAGAACGACCCGCCCGCCGCCGAACCGATCGAGGACGGCTCCAATGTCGTTTCGGTGGATTTCAGCCGCAAGAAATAACGGCCGGCGCCTCGCCGTCCTCGCCGCCGCCCTTCTGACGGCCGGGCACACGCATGCCCAGCCCGCCGGCGAGGCGGCCGACGCGGTGCGCTATCCCTATGTCGCCGCGCTGGCGCGCGGGACGGAGGCGGATTCGGTCTTCTTCTGCGGCGGGGCGCTGGTCGCCCCGCGCTGGATCGTCACCGCCGCGCACTGCTTCTTCACGCGGAACGGCGAGCGGATCGAGGCGCAGGAGCTGGCCGCGGTGGTTGGGCGCGACCGGCTGGATGTGCTGGACAAGGCCGCGACGATCCGCATCGACCGCATCGTCCCGCATCCGGATTACGATCCGGCCACCCAGGCCAACGACATCGCGCTGGCCCGGTTGGAAATCGTGGCCGGTCCGCTGATCGTCCCGCCCGCGGCGCGATGGGACGAGGAGCCGCCCGTCGCCACCGTGCTCGGCTTCGGCAGCTTCTACGAAGGTCGGTTGGCCGGCAACGCGTTGTCGGCCAGCGGATCGCCGACCGCCCAGACTTCCTACCGCCTGCGTCAGGCCGAGCAGCGGCTGCTCGATCCGGCGCGCTGCGCCGCGAGCGGCGGGGATCGCGCGGGAGCGGATGGCCGGATCTGCACGGCCGCGCCGCCCGCCGACGCCTGCGTCGGCGATTCCGGCGGGCCGCTGGTCGTGCGGCAGCCGGACGGAGAGGACCGGCTGATCGGCATCCTCAGCCTCGGCTCGGGCTGCGCCGTGCCGGCGCCGGTGGCGATCTACACGCGGGTCGCCGATCATGCGCCGTGGATCATGGCGACCGTCGCGGGACGCTGATCGCCCTTCACGTCCGGGCGCGATCGTTCTACGAGCGGCGCCGAGTCACTTCGAGGGGGACAGAATGAACGTCACCAGCACGCGGACCGAGACCGACAGCTTCGGCGGGATCGAGGTCGCCGCCGACGCCTATTGGGGCGCGCAGACACAGCGGTCGATCGAGAATTTCCCGTTCGGCCCGCAGGAACGGATGCCGATCGAGATCGTCCACGCATTGGGCTTCGTGAAGCAGGCCGCGGCGCGGGTGAACGCGCGCGAGGGCGGGCTCGACGCCGGTCTCGCCGAGGCGATCCAGCAGGCGGCCGGCGAGGTCGCCGCCGGCGAGCATGACGACCAGTTCCCGCTCGTCATCTGGCAGACCGGCTCCGGCACCCAGTCCAACATGAACGCCAACGAGGTGATCGCGGGCCGCGCCAACGAGATCCTGACCGGCCAGCGCGGCGGCAAGGCGCCCGTCCACCCCAACGATCATGTCAACAAGGGCCAGTCGTCCAACGACAGCTTCCCGACCGCGATGCACGTCGCCGCCGCGCGCGCCGTCCACCAGCGGCTGCTCCCGGCGCTGCGCGTCATCCACCGCCGGCTGAAGGAGCAGGCGGAAGGCTGGGACCGGATCGTCAAGATTGGCCGCACCCATCTCCAGGACGCGACGCCGCTGACTTTGGGCCAGGAATTTTCCGGCTATGCCCACCAGATCGAGATGGGCATCGCCCGGGTCGAGGCGGTGCTGCCGCGCCTGCACGAGCTGGCGCAGGGCGGGACGGCGGTCGGCACCG
>CAZTPD010000078.1:0-10033 GCA_964614625.1 uncultured Sphingosinicella sp.
GCGAGGAGTTCGAGGCGGTGAAGGCGATCGCCGTCGCCGCGCGCGAGGAGGCGGACGCGCTGAAGGCCCGCGTCGCGGCGCTGGAGGCGGGCGCGGGTGGCGCCGCGCCGGCCCGGCCGAAGCGCAAGGCGGCCGGCAAAGACGCCTGATTATCCACAGTTTTTTACGGCCCGTTCCGTGCCTTTCCTTGCGCTTTCGCGCGGGAAAAGGCACTTAACGCGAACAAAAGCGGGCCGGGGACGCTTTATGAACATGGACGAATATGAGCTGGAGCGGGAGGCGAGCGCCCCCATCGACATGCTCGAAACCTATTACGGCGCGCTGGGCTGGGCCTTCGAGCGCAACGGCGAGGACGAGATCGTCTCCAGCTTCCAGGGGAGCTGGACGCAATATGAGCTGCGCGCGATCTGGCGCGCCGAGGATCATGTGCTCCAGTTCCTGGCGCTGCCCGACATCCGCGTGTCGGCGGAGAAGCGCGACGTCACCTACGAGACGATCGGCCTGATCAACGAGCAGCTCTGGCTCGGCCATTTCGAATTGTGGTCGGCCTCCGGCCTCGTCCTCTTCCGCCACGCCGCTTTGCTGGAAGGCGAGGACAGCGGGACGATGAGCCTCCAGCAGGCCGAGACCCTGGTCGAGGCGGCGATCGAGGAATGCGAGCGTTTCTACCCGGTCTTCCAGTTCGTGCTGTGGGCCGACAAGACGCCGCAGGAAGCGATCGCCGCCGCCCTGATCGAGACGCAGGGCGAAGCCTAGGAGACGCATTGTGGGCGATCCGCTGCTCCCCGGCCCGCTCTGGTTCGCCGGTTGCGGCAATATGGGATCGGCGATGCTGGCGCGCTGGATCGACGGGGGCGTCGATCCCGCCCATGTCAGCGTGATCCGGCCGAGCGGGCGGCCCGTCGGCCACGGCATCCGCGTCACGACCCGCTATCCCGAGGACGAAGTGCCGGCGATCGTACTGCTGGCGATGAAGCCCTATCAGATCGACGCCGCCGCCGACGCGCTCGCGCCGATCCTCGATGAAGGCACGATCCTCGTCTCGATCCTGGCCGGGGTCGAGCTGGCCTCGCTGCGTGCGCGCTTTCCCGCGCCGCGCACGATCGTGCGGGCGATGCCCAACCTGCCGGTCCGCATCGGCAAGGGCGTGATCGGCCTGCACGGCGACGGCGGCGACATCGCCGCGCGCAATCTCGTCACCGGCCTGATGGCCGCGCTCGGCCATGCCGAATGGTTCGAGGACGAGGCTTTGTTCAACCTCGTCACGACGCTGGCGGGGAGCGGCCCGGCCTTCGTCTTCCGCTTCATCGAGGCGCTGGCCGAGGGCGGCGCGAAGCTGGGCTTTCCGCCCGAGCAGGCGCTGCATCTCGCGCTCGCCACCGTCGAAGGCGCGGCCGCGCTGGCGCGCTCCGGCCCGCAAGACCCGGCCGAGCTGGCCGCGGCGGTGACCAGCCCCGGCGGGACGACCGCGGCCGGGCTCGCGATACTCGATGCCGACGGCGCGCTCGAGGATCTCGTCGCGCGCGCGCTCGAGGCCTCGCGCCGGCGCAGCCTCGAAATGGCGGCCGAGGCGCGCCGGAGCTAGGCCGTATCGACATTCAACTATCCTCCCCTGCAAGGGGAGGGGGACCGGCGAAGCCGGTGGAGGGGTGTCAGCGGCAGAGGACGATCCCGAACGCTGATACCCCTCCGTCAGCCCTTCGGGCTGCCACCTCCCCTCGAAGGGGAGGAGCTTGGGACGAAGACTACCTCATTGAATGTCGATACAGCCCAGGGTTTGACCTCGCCGCGCGCGCCGCCTAGGCCGCTCCGGCACCATGGACATGAAGGGAAAGAGGATGTCGTCCGAAGCCGCGACTTTCACGCTTGAGCCCAGCGCCCATCCGGTCGCCGACGCCGAGCGCGCGCGGCTGATCGCCGATCCCGGCTTCGGGCGGGTGTTCACCGATCATATGGCGATCGCGCATTACGACACCGATCGGGGCTGGCACGACGCGCGCATCACCGCGCGCCAGTCCCTGTCGATCGATCCGGCGACCTCGGTGCTCCATTATGCGCAGGAAATCTTCGAAGGCATGAAGGCCTATCGCCGCCCGACCGGCGGCGCGGCGCTGTTCCGTCCCGACGCCAATGCCCGGCGCTTCCAGTCCTCGGCGCGGCGGATGGCGATGCCCGAGTTGCCCGAGGAGATGTTCCTGGAATCGGTCCGCGCGCTGGTGCGCGCCGACAAGGCGTGGATTCCCGAGGGCGAGGACGGCGCGCTCTATCTGCGGCCGTTCATGTTCGCGAGCGAGGTCTTCCTGGGCGTGAAGCCGGCGTCGCAATATCTCTATCTGGTCATGGCCTCGTCGGTCGGCCCCTATTTCTGGGGAACGCCGGCGGGGGTCTCCCTGTGGGTCACGCGCGATTACAGCCGCGCCGCGCCGGGCGGGACGGGCGCCGCCAAATGCGGCGGCAATTACGCCACCAGCCTGGTCGCGCAGGCCGAGGCGCTGCGCCAGGGCTGCGATCAGGTCGTCTTCCTCGACGCGGTGGAGCGCCGCTGGGTCGAGGAGCTGGGCGGCATGAACATCTTCTTCGTGTTCGACGACGGATCGCTCGCCACGCCCCCGCTCACCGGCACGATCCTGCCCGGCATCACCCGCGATTCGATCCTCACCATCGCGCGCGACCTCGGCCTGACGGTGCGCGAGGAGTCCTATGCGATCGACCAGTGGCGCGCCGACGCCGAGAGCGGGCGGGTGAAGGAGGCCTTCGCCTGCGGCACCGCCGCGGTGGTGACGCCGATCGCCAGCGTGAAGGGCGCGGACGGCGGCTTCACGATCGGCGGCGGGCAGCCCGGCCCGGTCACGCTGCGGCTGCGCGAGGAGCTGGTCGGCATCCAACGCGGCGGGGTGCCGGACACGCGCGGCTGGATCGAGGAGATCGCCTGAACGGATTCGGACGGCGGGGGCATGATCGCCCCTTCCCACGCGTCCGCGCGAGGCTATAAGCCCTCGCTGCAACCGCTCTGCTGGGGCGTCGCCAAGTGGTAAGGCAGCGGCTTTTGGTGCCGCCATTCGCAGGTTCGAATCCTGCCGCCCCAGCCAATTTTCCCGATAAATCATTGGGTTGCCGGGCCGCGCGCGATCACCACCCCGCCGGGGAGTCAGGCGCCGCCCGTCGCCCGCACGATCGCCATCGTGTCGAAATAATAGGGCGTGATTCCCGAAATCCTGCCGTCGCGCAGATGGAACACCTCGGCGACCTTCATCGCCAGCCGCTCGCCATTGTGGCGGGAGGTGGCGTGGATGGTGAGGAGCGAGACGATGGTATCGTCCGAGACCGTGATGTCGTGGAATTCTATCTCCGGGTCGGCCCAGAAGGTGAAGACATGCGTATAGAGCCGTTGCAGCGCGTCGCGGCCCTCCCAGTCTCCGCCATAAGGCAGGCTCTCCGCCTCGCGGACCACGAAATCCTCGGTCAGATAGGCCGCCGCCTCGTCCCATCGCCCGGCGCCGGTGAGGGCGTAGAGCTGGTGGATAGTCTCGCGCGTGATCATGCCGACTCTCCTCGTGCCTGTCGTCGAGCCCCGCCGTGATGTGCCGCATGGCCGCGCCGCGCACCCTGTCAAATTGCGGAGGTGTGGCGGAAGGCCGCGGGGGCGGATAGTCCTGCGCAAGGAACGAAAGCCGGGAACGGGAGAGGATCTCACATATGGCGGAAGGCGGACGGCTGACGGGGCGGGTCGCGCTGGTCACGGGCGCATTGCGCGGCATCGGGCGGGGCATCGCCGATTCGCTCGCCGCCGACGGCGCGGCGGTCGTCCTCAGCGATCTCGACGACAAGGAGAGCGAGGCGGCGAAGGCCGCTTTGGCGGCGTTGCCGGGCGCGGACTATGTCCGGCTGGACGCCACCTCGGAAGAAAGCTGGCTGGCGGCGCGCGACGCGGTGGAGGCGCGCCACGGCCGGCTCGACATCCTCGTCAACAATGTCGGCGGCGAGCTGACCGGCAAGGTCCAGGATCTGGAGCTCCAGGCGTGGCGGCGGCTCATCACGCTCAACCTGGACAGCGCCTTTCTCGGCACCAAGACCTTTCAGCCGCTGCTCGCGCGCAGCGGCGCGGAGACGCCCTACGGCTCGGCCATCGTCAACATCAGCTCGATCATGGGCATCGTCGGCATGGGCGAGGTGTCGGCCTACAATGCGTCGAAAGGGGGCGTCAGGCTGCTGACCAAGTCCAACGCGATCGAGTTCGCGGAGGGCGGCGTGCCGATCCGGGTCAACTCGGTGCATCCGGGCTTCGTGAAGACCCCGCTGCTGCGCAAGGGCTTCGAGAAATGGGCGGAGCGGATGGGCGGCGTCACCGCCGACGACCTGATCGCGCAAATGGCGCAGACGACGCCGGTCAAGCGACTGGCCGAACCGGAGGAGATCGGCAAGGTGGTGGCATTCCTGGCGAGCGACGATGCGAGCTACATGACGGGCAGCGAGGTCGTCGTCGACGGCGGCTGGACGGCGCGCTGATGTCGAAAGAGAGCTTCGACCTTTCCGGCGCGGTCTCGCTGGTCACCGGCGCGACGGGGGGCATCGGCCGGGCAACCGTCAGGGCGCTGGCCGACATGGGATCGACGGTGATCGCGACCGATCTCGCCGAGATCGCCGCGATCGACGGCGCGGCCGCCTACCGCCGCCAGGATGTCACGGACGAGACCGGCTGGGCCGACCTCGTCGCCTGGATCGAGCGCGAACATGGCGCGCTCCACAACCTCGTCAACAATGCCGGCCTGTCGGTGACGAACAGCATCGCGGCGACCAGCCTCGCTGAATGGCGCAGGTGCATGGCGGTGAATGTCGAGGGGCCTTTCCTCGGCACGCAGGCCGCCGCCGACCTGCTGCGGCGGAGCGGCGAGGGGCGGCCGGGCGGCGCCTCGATCGTCAACCTCTCGTCCGTCGGCGGCCTTCAGGGGGCGGCCTATATGGCGACCTATTGCAGCAGCAAGGGCGCCATCCGCCTCTTCACCAAGAGCGCGGCGGCCGAATATGCCGCGCTAGGCTGGCCGATCCGGGTCAATTCCGTGCATCCCGGCGGGATCGAGACCGAGATGATGCACACCATCTACCAGCGTTATGTGGACGAAGGCCTGTTCCCCGATCTGGAGACCGCCAACCGGACGGTGATGGGCGCGCATATGCTGAACCGGCTGGGCAAGCCCGCCGAGATCGCCCATGGCATCGCCTTCCTCTGCTCGCCGGGCGCGAGCTTCATGACCGGGGCCGAGCTGGTGATCGACGGCGGCTTCACGGCGAGCTGACAGGAGAGCGGTGATGAAGAGGCTGGAAGACAAGGTCGCGCTGGTCACCGGCGGCACCAACGGCATCGGCGAGGGCGCGGTGCGCCGTCTGGTCGCCGAGGGCGCGAAGGTGCTGTTCACCGGCCGCAACGCGGAGGCGGGCGCCCGGATCGCCGGCGAGACCGGCGCGGTCTTTCACCGCCACAGCGTCGAGGACGCGGAAGGCTGGCCGGCGGTGACGGCGGCGGTCCGGCAGCGGTTCGGCCGGCTCGACATCGCGTTCGCCAATGCCGGCGGCCATGCCGGCGACAGCGACATCGAGACGATCGCGATCGCGGCCTGGAAGGACATCGTCGACATCAACCTGACCGGTCCGATGCTGACCGCGAAGTTCGCGATCGAGCTGATGAAGGACAATCCGGAGGGGCCGGGCGGATCGATCGTCATCAACAGCTCGATCAACGGCATCCTCGCGCTCGCCGGCGACGTCGCCTATTCGACGACGAAGGGCGGGCTGCGCCTCCTCGCCAAGTCGGTCGCGGTGCATTGCGCCAAGGCGAAGCTCGGCATCCGCTGCAACACCATCCATCCGGGCGTGATCGAAACGCCCCTGATCCAGGGCGCGATCGCCGGGGCGCCGGACCCGGCCGCCGCCGCCGCCATCTTCAACAACATCGCCCCGATGGGCCGGATGGGAACGATCGAGGAGGTGGCGGGCCTGCTGGTCTATCTGGGGTCCGACGAGGCCCGGTTCGTGACCGGGGCGGAATTCGTGATCGACGGCGGCTCGACGGCCGGGCTGACCGGGGTCTGAAGACGGCGCGCGCCGCCGTCACAGCTCCTGCGTCGCGCCGGCCTCGTGCAGCAGCACCTTGTTCGTGTAGCGCCCCTCGAAGTCCGACAGCAGCCTGACGATGTGCGGCAGCGCCAGATGCTCCTGCAACGCGGCCATGTCGCGCCAGCCTTCGAAGATCATGATGACCTCGCCCGGCTCCTCGACGCCGACGGAGTAGAAATGATTGCCTTCCTCGGCGCGCGACAGGGGGACCATCTCGCGCAGCCGCGCGAGCAGATCGTCGAAGGCGTCCGGCCGGGGGAAGATGTGCGCGGTGATGACCAGCATGGAAGCCCCTTTCAGGTCTGATGGATGATGCGGAAGGCGCGGCTCCTGAACAGCCAGCGGCCGCCTTCCTTCACGAGCGTGTCGTCATACTGGGCGCGGGCGCGTTTGTCCTTGGCCGTCCCGGGCTCCTCGTAGACCTCGGAGATGTAGCTGCGGACCCGGGCCGTGTCGCCGTCGATCAGGATCGATCCGATGCCGACCATGAAGCTCAGCCCCGGATAGGCCGGCATCGCCTGCTTCCACAGCGAGACGATGGCGTCCCGGCCGTCGAC
Organism: uncultured Sphingosinicella sp.; assembly: GCA_964614625.1. Taxonomy (GTDB): domain Bacteria; phylum Pseudomonadota; class Alphaproteobacteria; order Sphingomonadales; family Sphingomonadaceae; genus Allosphingosinicella. The sequence goes on from CAZTPD010000078.1 coordinate 6,669, forward strand.
GATGCCGAGCTCGGGATAATGCGACAGATCCCAGTGGCTGTCCTCCGCCCAGAGCGCGCCCCACAGATCGGCATCGACCCGGTTCACCGCGTCGGCATAGCTTTCGAGCAGCTCGCGGATCGCGATCCGGTCCTCCAGCGGGCCGGAGAAATTGGCCGTCATGCGTCTCCTCCTTTGGTTTGCGGGGCGATGCTAGGGGACCGGTGCAAGGCGCGGACCTGCCGAAAGGGGGAGGGTCAGCGATATTCGTCGCGCAGCAGGCGGCGCAGCACCTTGCCCGACGGATTGCGCGGCAGGCTTTCGCGAAAATCGATCGACTTGGGCGCCTTGTAGCCGGCGATGCGCTCGCGCGCCCACGCGATGAGCGCCGCCGGGTCCGGACTGGCGCCGGTGGCCGGGACCACGATCGCCTTCACCGCCTCTCCCCATTTGGGATCGGGGACGCCGATCACCGCCACGTCGCTCACCTGCGGATGGCCGATCAGCGCATGTTCGACCTCGGCGGGATAGACGTTCTCGCCGCCGGTGATGATCATGTCCTTGATGCGGTCGGCGAGGTAGAGATAGCCGTCCGCGTCCATGCGGCCGGCATCGCCGGTGCGCAGCCAGCCCGCGCCGTCGATCGTCTCGGCGGTGGCGTCCGGCCGGCCGTGATAGCCGATCATGTTGGCGGCAGACCGGGTGACGATCTCGCCCACAATGCCCGGCGCGACGACATCGCCGTCGCGATCGACGACGCGGACCTCGACGCCGGGCAGCGGGCGGCCGACGCCCAGCATCCGCGCATTGCCGGCCGGATCGTGATCCTCCGGCGGCAGCGCGACGATCGTGCCCGCCGTCTCGGTCATCCCGTACATCTGGGTGAAGCCGCAGCCGAAAATGTCGATCGCCTGCCGGAGCAGGTCCGGCGGGATGGGCGCGCCGCCGTAGCAGATATGGTGGAGGAAGCCGTAATCGCCGCCCGCCGCGTCGGGATGCTCGCAGATGATGCGCAGGGCCGTCGGCACGATCATGATCTTGGTGATCCGGTGCGCGGCGAGCAGGCCCAGCACCTGGTGCGGATCGAATTCCGGCACCACCACGCCGCGCGCGCCGTGCTGGAGCGTCCACAGGCCCCAGCCCGATCCGCTGATATGGAAGACCGGCATGGCGATGAGGCTCACATCGTCCGGCGTCCAGCGGTTCCAGGCCGGCAATCGGTCGGGCGGGATCGCCGCGCGCAGGCCGAGCAGGCTGCGATTGGAGAGCATCGCGCCCTTGGGTCTGCCGGTCGTGCCGGACGTGTAGAGTTGCAGCACCGGCGCGTCCTCCCCGCCGTCCAGCGCCGGATCGGCGGAATCGGCGGCGTCGCGCCAGGCGGCGAAGTTCGCGCTGTCCACGATATGGGGCGCATCGGCGCGCTCGCGGAACTCGGCATCGGCGATGACCAGCTTGGGCGCCGCGTCGGCGAGGATATAGGCGATTTCGGGCGCCGCCAGCCGCCAGTTGACCGGAACCATGACCGCCCCGGCCTTCGCGGCGCCGAACCAGGCCTCGAAATAGACGTCGCTGTTGCGGCCGAGAAAGGCGATCCGGTCGCCGGGCGCGACGCCGGCGGCGATCAGGGCGTTGGCGACGCGGCTGGCGTTGCGGTCGAACGCGGCATAGCTCGTCCGCCGGTCGCCGGCGATCAGCGCCGTCGCGTCCGGGCGGGCCGCCGCCTGGGCGCGTATCGTGTCCGCAATGCGCAGCGCGGCCATGCTCATCCTCCCTCCGCGCTCTGGGTGCGCCCCTGCCTATGGGTGTGGCGACTGACGGAATCGTCAGTGCAGAAGTCGCCGCGCCCGCTTAAGCTGCGCGCGCCAACATGTCAGGAGGGTGAAAGGATGGATCTGGGGCTCAAGGGCCGCAAGGCGATTCTCGTCGGCGCGAGTCACGGCATCGGCCTCGCCACCGCGAAGGTGCTGGCCGGGGAGGGCTGCGACGTCGCGATCTGCTCGCGCTCTCAGGAGAGCGTCGATGCGGCGGTGGCGGCGCTGTCCGGCGGCGGCGTCAGGGTGATCGGCGGGGCCGTGGACGTGAATGACGGCGCGCGCCATTCCGCCTGGATCGGCGAGGCCGTCGAAACGCTCGGCGGCTGCGACATCTTCATCTCCTTCACCTCCGCGAATACGGGGGTGGACGACGAGGACGGCTGGCGCACCGTGTTCGAAGCGGACATCCTGCCGCTCGTGCGCGGCGTCCAGGCCGCGCTGCCGGCGCTCGAGCGGTCCGACGCGGGATCGATCGTGGCGCTGTCGTCGACGGCGGCGCTCGAGCAGTTCATCGGCCCCGGCGGCTACAATGCGCTCAAGGCCGCGGTCATCAACTATGCCGCGCACCTGTCGCAGCAGCTCGCGCCCCAGGGCATCCGCGTCAATTGCGTGTCGCCCGGCCCGGTCGAGATGGAGGGCCGCGCCTGGGATCAGATCAAGCAGGGCATGCGCGAATTCTATGACGGCATCCTGGCGCAGATTCCGATGGGCCGGATGGGCGACGGCGCCGAGATCGGCCGGGCCATCGCGTTCGTCGCCTCGCCGGCCTGCCGTTTCATGACGGGCGCGAACCTGGTGATCGACGGCGGCTTCACCAAGCGCGTGCAGTTCTGAGATGGGAGAGGATATCAAGAAGAAGATACGCTGCGTGCTGATCGCGGGCGGCCTGTATCACGATATCGATTTCGCCCGGCTGGAGATCCTGAAGCTGCTCGCCGAGGACGATCGCGTCCGCACCCGGGTGTTCGAGGATTATGCGCATCCGGACGCGATCCGGGAGGCGGATTTCCTCATCACCTATACCTGCGACGTGACGCCGCCGCTCGACGTGCAGGAGGCGCTGCGCGATTTCGTGGCGCGGGGCGGGCGGTGGTATGCGCTGCACGGCACCAATTCGGTGCTGCGGCTGATGGACGACGGCATCTGGGAAGCGCCGCGCTGGGCGCCCCTGTTCATGGAAACGCTGGGCAGCCAGTTCGTCGCCCATCCGCCGATCGCCCCCTATCGCGTCGAGGTCGCCGATCCGGAGCATCCGCTGGTGCGGGGCATCACGCCGTTCGAGACGACGGACGAGCTCTATCTGATGGACCGCCACGGCGACCTCCACGTCCTGCTCGACACCGCCTTCGCGGGCGAGGCGACCGGCTTCCGCGAGGACGAATGGGCGGCGGACCGCCACCCGGTCCTCTACCTGAAGCGGCAGGGGGAGGGCGCGGTCCTCTACAACACGCTCGGCCATTGCCGGGGGCATTACGACCTGCAACCGCTGATGGACTATTGGCCGACGGTGGACCGCTGCGCGTGGGATCTTCCCGTCTTCCACGAGCTGCTCCGGCGCGGCATCGCCTGGGC
>CAZTPD010000079.1:0-10021 GCA_964614625.1 uncultured Sphingosinicella sp.
ATGTCCGCCTGTTCGTCGATTCGCCGCTCGCCAGCCGCGCCACCGACGTGTTCGCGGCGCACAAGGAGGCGCTGGAGGATCTGGGCTCCGGCGAGGTCTTCCGCCACCCCGCCTTCCATTTCGTCGAGAATGCCGGCCAGTCGATGCGGCTCAACAGCGTCTCGGGCGCGATCATCATGTCGGCGTCCGGCATGTGCGAGGCGGGGCGCATCCGCCATCACCTGCGGCACAACCTGCCGCGCCGGGAATCGACAATCCTGTTCGTCGGCTTCCAGGCGGCGGGGACTTTGGGCCGCGCGATCCTGGACGGCGCGCAGCGGGTGCGGATTTCCGGCCACGACGTGGCGGTGCGCGCGCAGATCCGGCGCATCGACAGCTATTCCGCCCATGCCGATCGCGACGATATCCACGCCTGGGTCGCGGCGCGCGCGCCGATCGCGGGCAGCCTGTTCCTCACCCATGGCGAGGCCGGCGCGATGGAGACGCTGCGCCGTGATCTCCAGTCGCAGGGCGCCGCCGCGTCGATCGTGACGCCCGAGATCGGCGAGGTCTATGCCCTGCCGACGGGCAAGTCCGCCAAACGGCTCGCGACCGGCCGGGCCGACATGGCCGAGGCGGTCGGGCAGGACTGGCAGAACGATTATGCCCGCTTCGCCACCGGCCTCAAGCGCGCGCTCGCCGACATCGAAAGCGCCTCGCAGCGGCGCGAGGCGCTGACCCGGATGCGCGCCGTGCTCGACTCGTTCAAGGCGCATCGCGACGGCCGAAGGCGGAACGAACCGACTAGGTAGCATTTCTTATGTCGCGCCGGGCGCGGGCCGCCTAGCCTGGTCCGCGAGAACCGAGGCGATCGCCTTCGCCGCCGAGCCGCTGGAGGCGATCAACGACATGGCGGCGGGCCGGATCGAGGGCCGCGTCGCCCGCGTGCCCTGACCGCCGGCAACGGAGCGCCTTATGCGAAGCCTGATCGTCGCCCATGACCTCACCGACCTGTCCGCCAACGCGCTCGGGCGCGGCATCCGGCTGGCGGCGCGGCACGGCGCGGCGCTCCACGTCGTCCATGTCGTGCCAGACGACGACGAGCCCGGCGCCGCCGAGGCCGCGCGCGGCCGGCTGGCGGCCGAGACGCGGATCATGGCCGAGGAGCTGACCGGCAGCGCGCCCGACCTCTCGGTGGCGGTGCTCGCCGGCGATCCGGCCGAGGCGATCGGGCGGGAGGCCGGGCGGGTCGGGGCCGATCTCGTCCTGCTCGGCGCGCATGGCGAGCCGCGCCTGCGCGACGTCCTGTTCCGCACGACCGCGATGTCGCTCGCGCATGCCGGGGCGCATCCAGTCCTGGTCGTGCAGACCACGCATCACGCGCCTTACGACAAGGTGATGATCGCGGTGGAGGGCGAAGGCTCGGCGCGGGCGACGCTGCGCGCGGCGGGCACGCTCGCGCCGGACGCGGAGCTGTTCTCGGTCCACGCCTTCGAGCCGACCGTCGCCGAAACCCTGTTCCGGCCCCGGACGGTGCAGGCGCGGCAATCCGAGCGGGAGCGGGCGCTGGAGGCGCTCGCCGACCGGCTGCTGCCGACCGGCTGCGCCCGGCATCATCGCGCCATCGCCCGCGACGGCGAGGTGATGGAGGTGCTGATGAAGACTTGGCTGGAGCTCATGCCGGCGCTGCTCGTGATGGGCACGCAGCGGCGGCGCGGCCTCGCCCGGCTGCTGGCCGGCAACCTCGCCGATCCGGTGCTGCTGGCCTGCACGTCCGATATCCTGCTGGTCCCGACGGACTGAGCGCCCTCGCGCGGCGACCCCGGCTCAGTCTTCGGCGACCGCCGCCGGAAACGTCTTCACCTTGCGCTTGCCGCACCACAGCTCGAGCGGCCTGGGGCCGAGATGCGCTTCGGCGAGCCGGGCGGCCTCGACATCGTCGACCGCCTCGATCTCCTCGAAGCCGACGAAGCGGCCGTCCGGGCCGCTCAGCAGATAGAGCCTGTAATACGCCACCCTTGTCCCCCGCGAGCGATCCATACAGCCGATTCGCCCGCCCCGAATGTGCCACGAAGCCGCCGCGCGCGACATGATCGAGATCAAGTCGCACATCGAGGCGCACAAGAAAGGAGCCGGGGCGGCGCCCCGGCTCCTTCCCTGTCATATGCCCGGGCTTACTGGGCCTGGTTGCGGCGTTCCTGCATGCGCTGACGGAATTGCGCGCGCATCTGCTCGCGCGCCTGCCGGCGCTCGGCGGCCGTCACCGTGCCGTCGCTGTTCGCGTCGAGCCGGTCGAACCGGGCCAGCGCCCGCTCGCGCATCTGCTCCTGGGTGATGTAGCCCTGTTCGCCGAACATCCGCGCGCCCTGCGCGCCGCGCATGCCGAAGCCGCCGCGATGGCCGCGCATGCGATGCGGACGGCCGGCGCGCTCGCCGCCCTGGCCCGCCTGGGCGCGGCGCTCGGCCCCGCGCTGAGCGCGCTGGGCGTGACGCTCGGCCCCGCGCTGAGCGCGCTGGGCATGGGACTGCGTCCATTCCTCGCGGCTGATGCTGCCGTCGCTGTTCGCGTCGAGCCGGTCGAACATGCGTTCGGCGCGCTGCGCCCGGCGCTGCTCGCCATGCTGGCGCATTTCCTCGGGCGTCACCCGGCCGTCGCGGTCGGCGTCGAGCGCGGCGAACCGCTGGTCGGTCCGCTCGATCACCTGCTGGCGGGTCGTGTCGGCATTGCGGTCGCCGCGTGCTTCGCCGCCCGGCTGGGCAATGGCCACGCCGGCGATGGCGAGCAGCGCCGCGCCGGCGGCAAGACTGATCTTCTTCATGAGGCTTCCTTCCAAAATACTGGGTCGGTGATCCCTTCTATGGAGGAAGACTGTCCCGCAAACGTGTCGGTCGGCCGGAAAAATTGTCGCAGTTTGTCCCCGGGATCAGAAGCTGATCCGCGCCGAGACCCTGAGATCGCGACCCGCCAGCGGCACGAAATCCTTGGTGAAGGATGCGTGCCGGCGCGCCTCGACGTCGAAGATGTTGTTGGCCGACAGGATCAGGCTGGTCGGATTGTCCGCGCCCCAGGGCCGCCAGGTCAGCGCCGCGTTGACCAGGGTGAAGCCCCCGGTCGGGTTCTCGAAATCGCTGACCCGGTTCTGCGCGAAGACGCGCTCCACCTCGACGCGCCCGTCGAGCGCCGCCGAATTGGCTTCCAGCCCGCCCTTCAGCCGCAGCGGCGGGATGCGCGGCGCGGCCCCGCCCCCGTCGGCGATCGTCGCGCGCACATAATCGGCGACGCCGTCGGCGACGAAACGCCAGCCGCCGGCGCGGGCGAGCACCGCCGAGGCACCGACCTCGAAGCCCCAATAGGTCGCGTCGCGCTGGAGATACTGGAAGACGGGCAGTTCGTCCTCCTCATCGCCGGTCGCGAGCTGGAAGATGTAATTGTCGAACCGGCTGGCATAGAGCGTCGCGGTCAGCCGGTAGGCGCCGGTCTGCGCGCGCATGTAGAGCTCGCCGCCGAAGCTGCGCTCGGTCGCCAGGGTCGGATCACCCACCTCGTAGGACTGGGTGGCGATGTGCGGGCCGTCGGAGAACAATTCCTCGGCCGATGGCGCGCGCGCGGCGCGGGACAGGTTCGCGCCGAACCGGACGTTCGGCGCGATCTCGTAGGACGCGCCCGCCGCCACGGAGAAGGCGTCGAAGTTCCGCTCGATCCCCAAGGTCTTCGCGCGGACGGACGTGCGGTCGTAGCGCAGCGCGCCCTCGATCTCGAACGGCCCCATCGCCACCTCCTGCAAGGTGAACAGGCCGACCTGCGATGTCGTGTTCGGCGGCACGAAGGCCTCCTCGCCGATCGCCTCGAAATCGCGCACGAAGAACTGGCCGCCGATCACGCCGCGCCAGCCGCCGCGATCGCGCTGCACCGCTTCGAACCGGCCTTCCATGCCCTGTGTGCGGAAGATGGTGCCGACCTCGTCGCCCTCGAACTCGGTATGCTCGTAATCGGCGGCGGCGAGGCGGACGCGCAGGCGATCGAGGAAGCCGCCTTCGACCAGCAGCTCGCCGCGCAGATCGAGACGATATTGGCGCATGTCGATCGAGACGCTTTCCTCGCCATGCTCGTGCCCGTCATCGTGGTCATGGTCATGGTCGTGGTCGTCATGGTCCTCGTCGCCGTGATGGTGCTCCGCGCCGGGCCGCATCGGCACGCCGTAGCGGCTGTCGAAGATGCCGAAGGACACGCCGAGGCTGCCCCGCTCGCGGATCAGGGCGAGGCCGGCGCCGGCCGTCCACGTCTCGGTGGCGCTGTTCGGCAGGCGGCCGCGCAGGGCGGCGAGCGCGCGCGCCTCCGCCGCTTCCTCGCCATGCCCCTCCGCTTCCTCCTCGGCGGCGATCTCGAGCTGCTCGGCGCGCAGCTCCGGCGAGAGGACGAAGCCGCCGACGCGCAGATCGTCGCTGCGGCGGTAGCTGCCGTCGAAATGGGCGACCAGGCCGCCGCCCAGCGGCACGTCCACCCCGGCGCCGACGCTGCGCTCGTCCGCCGCCGAGCCGTAGGCGGCCACGCCGTCGACATGGACGGGATCGTCCGGCACGGCGCGCGGGATGCGCCGGTCGAAGACGTTGACCGCGCCGCCGATCGCCTGGCCGCCGAACAGCAGCACCGCCGGGCCGTGCAGCACCTCGACGCGGTCGGCGGTGATCGGATCGATCGTCACGGCATGGTCGGTCGAGGTGTTGGACACGTCGATCGAGCCGATGCCGTCCACCATCACCCGCACCCGATCGCCCTGGAGGCCGCGCAGCACCGGCCGCGAGGAGCCCGGCGAGAAGGAGGTCGCCGAGACGCCCGGCAGGCCGGAGAGCATGTCGCCGAGCTGCGGGCGGATGTTGCGGACCAGAGCATCGCCGGACAGCGACACCGCGCCGGCGAGCAGATCGAGATTGCGCACGAACGGCGCGGTGATGACGATTTCCCCGCCCTGGTCCTCATGGACATGATCGCCGGCCCGCGACGGCGCGGGCTGCGCCTGGCCGGCATGCGCGGGCATCGCGGCGACGAGCGCGCTGGTGGCGAGAAGGAAGACGGCACGGCGCATATCGGCTCCACGGCTGCTGAATCGAAAGGTGGCGCCGCTGCTATACGATATGTTACATTGTATCAATACCGAAGCCGCGCTGCGGCCCGCTCCACCGGTCGCGCGGGATCAACGCTTCGTCGATGACAGGCGGAATCAAGGAGTCCGGGACGGGGATTTTCCGGGAATCCGTGCCCCGAATCGATTCGGCCCGCCGCGCGCGACACACGCTCCGTCCCGACAAGTGGATGATTCATATGGTAGAAATACGCGATTCTGTAAGAATGCGGGCACGGGCAAGGGTGTTTTTGAAGAGAGGACATATGAGCGGGGCGACGAGGCGCGCGCGCAAGGCGCGGATGCTGGGGCTGGCGGGCCTGATCCTGGCGGGGTGCATTCCGCACGCCAATTCCGCGCAGGCGCCGACCCGCGCCATCGCGCCGGCCGAGGCGCCGACCCAGGCGCAGCGCATCCTGGAAGCCCGCATCCGCGAGCTGGGGCGCGGCTTCGACGGCGCGGTCGGCATCGCGGTGCGCGAGGTCGATAGCGGCTGGGCGACGAGCTGGCGGGGCGAGGATTATTTCCCGCAGCAGAGCGTCAGCAAGTTCTGGGTGGCGCTGACCGCGTTCACCGCGATCGACGCCGGCATGCTTTCGCCGGACGACCGGGTGACGATCCGGCGCGAGGATCTGACCCTGTTCCACCAGCCGGTCGCGGCCGAGGTCGGCGCCAACGGCTACACGACCAGCCTCGACAATCTGATCTTCCGCGCGATCACGCAGAGCGACAATACCTGCAACGACAGCGTGCTGCGCACCGCCGGCGGGCCGGAGGCGGTCCGCGAGATGCTGGCGCGCCACGATCTCCAGGGCGTCCGCTTCGGCCCCGGCGAGCGGCTGATGCAGAGCCAGATCGCCGGCCTGCAATGGCAACCCAGCTATTCGGTCGGCCGCGCCTTCTACACCGCGCGCAGCAACGTCTCCGCCGATCGCCGCCGCGAGGCCTTCCAGGCCTATGTCGCCGATCCAATCGACGGCGCGACGCCGCTGGCGCTGGTGGACGGCCTCGCCCGGCTCCAGCGCGGCGAATTGCTGTCGCCGCGCTCGACGGCGCGGATGCTCTCGATCATGCAGCAGACCCGCACCGGGCGGCAGCGCCTGACCGGCGGCCTCGCCCCGGGCTGGCGGATCGGGCACAAGACCGGCACCGGCCAGGTGCTCGGCAACACGCAAGCCGGCTATAACGATATCGGCATCCTGACCGCGCCGGACGGGCGGCACTATGCCGTGGCGGTGATGATCGGGCGCACCGCCGTCCCGGTGCCGCAGCGCATGACCCTGATGCAGAACGTGACCCGCGCGGTGATCGCCTATCACGACAACAGCCGCGCGGGCGGCTGAGGCTGGCGAAGGCCGCGCCGCCGCCATAAGGTGAGCGGATGGCCCGGCCCCAATCCCCCGATTACGACAAGCGCCGCGAGGCGATCCTCGAGGCGGCGGCGCATCTCTATGCCCGGCGCGGCTTCCAGGGCGCCTCGATCGCCGATCTCGCCAAGGCGGCGGGCACGTCCAAGTCGCTGATCTACCATTATTTCCCGTCGAAGGACGACATCCTCCACGAGACGATGGCCGCGCATCTCGACGCGCTGGTGGCGGCGGCGGACAACGCGACGCGATCGGGGAGCGCCGAGGACAAGCTGCGCGCGCTCACCCACGCCTTCATGCGGCTCTATGTCGGCGCCGAGGACAGCCACAAGGTGCTGCTCAATGAGCTGGACAATCTGCCGGCCGGGCGCCGCGCCGAGGTGGTAGCCAAGCAGAGGCGGATCATCGGCGCGGTCGAGGCGCTGGTGCGCGAATTGCGCGGGACGAACACCGACGCGTTGCCGATCGCGATGCTCTATTTCGGCATGATCAACTGGACCCACACCTGGTTCCACCCGGACCGGGCGCTTTCCGCCGATATGCTGGCGGACATGGCGGTGAATGTAGCACTGAACGGCGTTCAGGCGTCGTAGTCGAGCGTCACGCCGTCGCCCTTGGGCACGGACTGGCAGGTCAGGACATAGCCCGCCGCCACCTCCTCGTCGGTGAGGCCGTAGCGCGCCGCCATCTCGACCTCGCCGGAGACCACCTTCGCCCGGCAGGTCGCGCACACGCCCGCCTTGCAGGCGAAGGGCGCGGGCAGGCCGGCGAGGCGGGCGGAATCGAGGATGTTGCCCGCCGCCGCGTCGAACGGCACGCGGCGCTTGCGGCCGTCCAGCGTCACCATCATCGTCAGCCCCGCCGCGTCGCGCGACAGCTCGGCGAGCTGGGCCTGCAAGGCTTCGGGCGGGCGATCGGCGGTGAAACGCTCGAGATGGATGCGTTCCTTTTCCACGCCCTTCGCCAGCAGCGCCTGCTCGGCGGCGTCCATCATCGGGCCGGGGCCGCAGATGAAGAAGGCGGCGGCGTCTTCCGGGGCGATCAGCGTGCCGAGGATCTCGTCGCACTTGGCGCGATCGAGCATGCCGTTGAACAGGTCGATATCCTCGGCCTCTTCGGCAAGGAAATGATGGACTTGCAGCCGGTCCATGAAACGGTTCTTGAGCTGCGCCAGCGCTTCCAGGAAGATGATCGAGCCGCTGTCGCGATTGCCGTAGAAGAGCGTGAAGCGACTCTCGGGCTCGGTCAGCAACGCGGTCTTCAAGAGCGACATGACCGGCGTGATGCCGGAGCCGCCGGCGAAGCCGACATAGTGATTGGCGGCCTTGGGATCGAAATCCCAGGTGAAGCTGCCGTGCGGCGGCATCACGTCGAGCGTGTCGCCGGGCTTGAGATTGTCGTTCGCCCAGTTGGAGAAGGCCCCGCCGGCGATCCGCTTGACGGTGACGGTCAGCGCCCCGTCCTGCGGCGCCACGCAGAGCGAATAATTGCGGCGCAGTTCCTCGCCCGCAACCTCGGCGCGCAGCGTCAGATGCTGGCCCGGCCTGAATGCGAAGGTGTCGCGCAGCGCGTCGGGAATGGCGAAGCGGATCGAGCGGGCGTCGGCCGTCTCGTCGATCACGTCGGCGATGGTGAGGGTGTGGAATCCGGCGCTCATCAACAATCCCCTACCTCGTCACCCCGGACCCTTCGGCTCCGCTCAGGACATGCTTGATCCGGGGTCCACCTTTCCTTCCCGCAAACCGCAAAGGCAGGTGGATGCCGGGTCAAGCCCGGCATGACGAAGATACGCATCAGTGGCACTTGAACAGATCGAAGGGCTCCAGGCAGGCGCGGCAGCGCCAGAGGGCCTTGCAGGGGGTGGACCCGAAGCGGCTGACCTCCTCGGTCTGGGTGGAGCCGCATTGCGGGCATTCGACGGCGCGGGTTCCGGCGGGCGTCGGCGGCGCGATGCCATAGGCCTTGAGCTTCACCTTGCCGGACTCGCTGATCCAGTCGGTCGTCCAGGGCGGCGAGAGCGTGGTCTCGATGGCGACGTCCGCGAAGCCCGCCGCGTCCAGCGCGGCGCGGACCATCGTCTCGATGACGAGCGTGGCCGGGCAGCCGGTATAGGTCGGGGTCAGGACGACACGCTCCGGCGACACGTCGCGGACAATGCCGAGATCGACCACGGAGACGACCGGGATTTCGGGATCGGGGACGGATTCCAGCACCTCCCAAATGCCCGCCACCACATCGCTCGTCCCGAGCGAAGTCGAGGGGCGCATGTGATGACTCCGTGCCAGCGCCCCTCGACTACGCTCGGGACGAGCGGAAACTTGCGTACCCGGCTCTACCATGTCGCGTCCGGATAGGTGCGGGGCAGGAATTGCATGACCGCCAGCAGATGGCCGAGATGCTCGCCATGATGGCCGCGCCGGCCGCCGAGGATCGGGCGCTGGTCCTTGGGCGCCGCCAGCGTCGCTTCGGCCAGCACGGCGGCGATGCGAGCGTCATAGTCGGCGCGAAAGGCGCTCACGTCCGCGCCGATGCCGCGCGCGGCGGCCTCGGTGGCGATCGCGTCCATCTCGAACAATTCGGGGATGAAGCGCCACATCCAGTCGAGCCCGTCTTCCATCCGGCGCCGGCTCTCCTCGGTGCCATCACCCAGCCGGATCACCCATTCGGCCGCCAGTTCGGCATGATAGGTGACTTCCTTCACCGCCTTGGCGGCGATCGCGGCGATGGTCTCGTCGGTGGACGCGGTCAGCCGTTCGAACAGCATCTGCTGCCAGGTCGAGAAGAGGAATTGCCGCGCCATCGTCCGGGCAAAATCGCCGTTCGGCTGCTCGACCAGCCAGCAATTGCGGAAATCGAGCACGTCGCGGCGGAAGGCGAGCGCATCGCCGTCCCGCCCCTGCCCTTCGGCGGCGCCGGCGGCGTTCAGGAAATGCGTCGCCTGCCCGATCAGGTCGAGGCCCATATTGGCGAGGCTGAGATCGACCTCGACGCTCGGCGCATGGCCGCACCATTCGCCGAGCCGCTGACCCAGGATCAGGCTGTCGTCGCCGAGGCGGAGGAGATAGTCGACGAGCACACGGTCTTTGTTGAGCACCTCAGTCATCGCCAAACTCCGCTCGTCCCGAGCGTAGTCGAGGGGCGCCCGTGATGAGTCCGTGCCAGCGCCCCTCGACTGCGCTCGGGACGAGCGGAACCTGATAAGCCCGGTTACCCATCACATATGCTTCACGTCGTCGGGGATGTCGTAGAAGGTCGGGTGGCGGTAGACCTTGTCGGCGGCCGGATCGAACATCGCCGCGTCGTCCGAGGGATCGGACGCGACGATCTGCGCCGAGGGCACGACCCAGAGGCTCACCCCCTCCTGCCGCCGCGTATAGGTGTCGCGCGCATGGCGCAGCGCGATCTCGGCGTCCGGCGCGTGGACCGAGCCGACATGCCGGTGCGACATGCCGCCCTTGGCGCGGACGAACACTTCCCAAAGGGGCCAGTCCTTGCTCATTTTTCCTCCCCTCGATTTCGAGGGGAGGGGGACCGCACGAAGTGCGGTGGAGGGGC
>CAZTPD010000080.1:0-9955 GCA_964614625.1 uncultured Sphingosinicella sp.
GCTGCGCCGCAGAGGGATAAGTTTACAAAGTTTACAGGGTCGGGGGGTGTTTCGCGGACCTCCCGTGGCGACGATGGCGGATGTCGGGCGGAACGATTCAAAGAGCCGGCGAGCCGGGACCGAGACCCCGAGTCGGCGCGAGCGTGACGGAGGATTTCCTATTTGTATCCAACAAAGACATGACGATCTGCCGCGACTTGCGACAGCCAGAGGAACGGGAATGGGCACGCCAGCCAGGCGATGGGCGGATGAATCACATGGCACCTGACCGAGCTTCGCGCCGCGCCGCCACCGGCCTGCGCCAGTTCCTGAGCCTCGAGCAACAGCGCGACTGGATCGCGGGCGGAGCGGAGCTGGAGGATGCCGGGGCGCGATCGGAATCGCTGGAATTGCGGCTCAAATATGCCGCGCGCGTCCAGAAGCTGCTCGCCCGGCCGCAGGCCGGAGACGTGCTGGAGATCCTCGGGCGCTATGGCCGAACCTGCCTGCCTATGCCGCGCCGCACCGAGCGCGACTATTGGTCGGTCTCCTGCCTGCCCTCGACCTCCGACAAGCCGCTGGTCCGCGTCAATGCGAGCTGGATGGAGCTGTTCACGCTCTATGCGGACGGCGACGGGCTCCGGTCGCGCTTCATCCTGCACCTTTCGGATTTCACCACGGACGGGTCGCTCGAGCCGGACCATGTGGACGAGGATTTTCTGGAAAGCTGCGTCGCGGCGCCGGAGGATATCGGCCATTTCTTCCCGCGCGGGGCGGACATGTTCGGCGTGAATGTCCGGGGCGCCGCCGCGATCCGCAAGTTTCTCGCCGACCCCCGCGCGCTCGGCGCCATCCGCAGGTTCAACCTGACCCACATGAACCGGGGCCGGAACGCCTACCAAGCGAGCCATTGCTACGGCGTGGCGGATTATATGGTGGGGGATTGAGGGGGCGTAGCGAACCGATGTTCGACTTCATTTGGCATCTGCGTGGCTCTGTGAGATTGGAAGGTGTCGCCACAGACGTGGTGCTCGACCGCGTTGCGGGTCTGCTGGAGAAACAGCGTAAGCCCGTGATCGAGCGAGGAACGGATTATCTGGTCTTCGATCATCCTCTCTGGAGTGGCTATTTCGGCCCCAACTGGCTCGCGATGGTGATCTATGATCGAGGGATATTCTGGATAGAGCAGGCTCCGGACGGGTCGAGACTTCGATACGATCTCCGCAGTCTGCACGGCTTCCTGTTCTGCCTGTTTGCCGCGCTCGCAGCCTTTTTCTTCGGTCTGCTGGGCGATGAATTGATGCATGGCCTGAAGTTCGGAGCCCTTGCGTTCGGCTGGCTCTACGGCATGAATATCTTGCTCGCATTAGCTCGGGTGCCTCACTCGATAGAGAAAGCTTTGCATCCAAAGGCGTGAAACGCCCCCCACATTGACTTTTTGCACCGCAGCATCCATATGGCCGCCCAGCGAGGCGTCATGCAGCGTGAACTGGCCTGAAGGCTTCGGCTCCGCTTCGTCATTTTTACAAGGCTTTCCCTTTTCACGCGGGTCAGCAGAACCCGCCGCGTTTGCGCGCGCCTTCTCGGCCGCGCGCAGGCAACGCACGAATGAAAGTTTATAGCTGAAATGTCTTTTCAATCCCTCGGGCTGTCGCAGCCCGTTCTCCAGGCGCTCGCCTTCAAGGGCTATAGCGAGGCGACGCCGATCCAGATGCAGGCGATCCCGACCGTTTTGACCGGCCGCGACCTGCTCGGCATCGCGCAGACCGGCACCGGCAAGACGGCGGCGTTCATGCTGCCGTCGATCGACCGGCTGGCGGCGGGCAACCGCCGCGCCAGCCAGCGCGCCTGCCGCATGCTCGTCCTCGCGCCGACGCGCGAGCTGGCCGGGCAGATCGCCGACAGCGCGCGCGCCTACGGCCAGTTCGCGGGCATGCGCGTCGCCACCGTGTTCGGCGGCACCTCGCTGGGCAAGAACCGGCAGGACGTGGCGCGCGGCGTCGACGTGCTGGTCGCCACGCCCGGCCGCCTGATCGACCTGGTCGAGCAGGGCGCGCTGACCTTGCGCGAGGTCGAGATCCTCGTGCTCGACGAGGCCGACCAGATGCTGGACCTGGGCTTCATCCACGCGCTCAAGCAGATCGTGAAGATGCTGCCCGCAAAGCGCCAGACCCTGTTCTTCTCGGCGACGATGCCGAAGGCGATCAAGGAGCTGGCCGACCGCTTCCTGACCGATCCGGCGCAGGTGTCGGTCGCCCCGCAGGCGACGACCGCCGAGCGGGTCGATCAATATGTCACCTTCTGCCAGCAGGCGGAGAAGCAGGCCCTGCTCACCATGATGCTGCGCTGGGGCTTTTCCGAGCGCGGCAATATGGACCGCGTGCTCGTCTTCACCCGGACCAAGCATGGCGCCGACCGCGTCGTGAAGCTGCTCGCCGGCAACGGCATCGCCGCCAACGCGATCCACGGCAACAAGAGCCAGCCGCAGCGCGAGCGCGCGCTGGCCGAGTTCAAGGCGGGCAAGACGCGCATCCTGGTCGCGACCGACATCGCGGCGCGGGGCATCGACGTGTCGGGCGTCAGCCACGTCATCAATTTCGAGCTGCCCAACGTCGCCGAGCAATATGTCCACCGGATCGGGCGGACGGCGCGGGCCGGCGCGGCCGGCGTCGCCATCGCCTTCTGCGCCGACGACGAGAAGGCGTATCTGCGCGACATCGAGAAGCTGACCCGCCAGCGCGTCACCGTCGAGCCGCTGCCGGCCGGCTTCCTGGCCGAAGCGGCGCGGATCAAGGCGACCCGCACCGCGCCGCCGCCGCCGACGCGCGAGGAGCGCCGCGAGGAGGAGCAGGGCCGGCGCCGCTTCGCGCCGGCGCGCGTGCAGCGCGGCCAGGGCCGCTACGCCTCGCGGGTCAAGCCGATGGGCGGCGGCCGCCGCGCGGCGCGGGGCTGAGCCTTGCCTTTGGGGGGGCGCTCTGTTAGGGGCACCCCCCTGCGCCGCGAGGCTTGGCCTCCGGCGATTCTTTTTTCACGAGATTCGAACGGCTTTTAGGGAAAGAGTGGCGAGCATTTATGCAGATCATCGTTCGCGATAACAATGTCGACCAGGCGCTGCGGGCGCTCAAGAAGAAGCTGCAGCGCGAGGGCGTCTATCGCGAGATGAAGCTGCGTCGTCACTACGAGAAGCCGAGCGAGAAGCGCGCCCGCGAGCGCGCCGCCGCCATCCGCCGCGCCCGCAAGCTGGAGCGCAAGCGGGCCGAGCGCGACGGCGCGCGGTAATTTCTTGTCATTCCAGCGAAAGCTGGAATCCCTTTTCCTTTTCCGTCCCGCTCCAAAGAAGTGAGATCCCAGCTTTCGCCGGGATGACGGATGGGAAAGCTTCACATCATGACCGGGCGGCGATAGACCCATCGCCGCCCGTTTCTTTTTGGGGGAAGCCGATGTCCGCCGTTACCGCCGTTCCGATCCTTCCCCTGCCCAAGGGCGCGATCCTGAAATTGTGGATCGCGATCCTCGTGCTGGTGGCCGGGGGCGCGGCGCTGGCCTGGTTCGGCACCGGCCCCCTGCAGCGCCAGACGGCCGACAACGGCACCCAGTACCAAGTGATCGAGCCGGGCGAGGGCGCGACGATCACGTCGGCCGATCTCGTCCTCTTCCACTTCGTCGCCCGGCGCGCGGACGGCTCGGTCTTCGCCAGCTCGATGGGCCGCGAGCCGGTCACCACCGCGCCCGACAACAGCTTCTTCCCCGGCGTCGGCGAAGGGCTCAAGCTGATGCGCAAGGGCGCGCGCTACCGCTTCTGGCTGCCGCCGCGGCTCGCCTTCCAGGGCGAATTGCCCGACGGCGCGGGGCTGACGCCGGACGAGATACTGAGCTTCGACGTCCAGGTCGTCGACGTCGCGCCGGGGCTGGCGGCGATGCAGTCGCTGATGGGCGGCATGGGGCCGGCGGGCGGCGCCGACCCGCATGGCGGCGATCCGCACGGCGGTCTCCCGCCCGGGGTGGAATTGCCGCCGGCGCAATAAGCTGGATTGACCCACACTCCGTTCGCCCTGAGCTTGTCGAAGGGCTTTCCTTCTTTCACGCGCCGTAAGAAAGGACAGGGCTTCGACAGGCTCAGCCCGAACGGTGGGGGGATTCAGTCAGGATAAACCCTATCCGCCGGCGGGGGTTCGTCGCCGGCCGGGGGCGGGCTTCGGCTTCGCGTCCGCCGCCGCCGGATTGTCGTCCTCCGACTTCTGCTCCAGCGCGGCCTTGATCATCGCGACGATCGGATCGGCCAGCGCGAGGCCGAGAATGCCGAACAGGGCGCCGAAGATGAGCTGCGCGCCGAGCACCAGCGCGGGGGCGAGATCGACCGTCTTCTTCGCGACATAGGGCACGATCAGATAGCCGTCGACGACCTGCACGACGACATAGACGGCAACCGCCCACAGCCCGGTCTCCACATTCACCGAAAAGCCGATCAGGATGATCAGGAAGCCGGAGATGATCGCGCCGATATTGGGCAGGAAGGCGAGCAGGCCCGTCAGCAGGCCGAGCAGCGCCGCCATCGGCACCCCGCCGGCCAGCAGCAGCAGCCAGGTGCCGACGCCCTCCACCGCCATGCCGAGCAGGCGGCCCGCCATCAGCCGGCGCATCGTGAAGCCCATCCGGTCCGACGTGCGGTAGAAGCGCTCGCGGCTCTCGACCGGCAGCATCCAGGCGACGCCGCGCTCGTAGAGGCGCGGCTCGATCGCGATGAACAGGCCGATGACGATGATCATCACCATGTTGGCGACCGCGCCGAAGGCGGTGCTGACCGCCGAGGTGAGCTGGCCGAGCGAGCTCATCGCCTGCTGCGCGATCTGCCCCGGATCGACCATGTCGACGCCCAGGCCGTGGGCGGCGGCGAGCGTCAGCAGCCGGTTGATCTGGAGCGTCAGGGTTTCCTGGAAGATCGCGAACTGGGCGGTGAGCTGGACGCCGGCCAGCCAGATCGTGCCGACGATGCCGGCGACCGCCAGCAGCGACACGATCAGCAGGCGCCAGCCGCGCCCGATCGGCAACACCCGGCCGAGCAGGCGCGTGCCGCCGTCGAGGATCGCGGCGAAGACGATGCCGCCGAAGATCAACAGCAGCGGCTGGGCGAGGAAGACCACCGCCAGCACCGCGAGCCCCATCGCGAACCAGACGCCGGCGCGCTTGATCTCCTCGCGGATGACGGGATCGCGGAACTCGGACGGCCCCGGGCGCTGGAGATCGGCCTGGGGCGCGTCCTTGCTCATTGCGCGTCGCCTTGCGGCGGCGGGCCTGCGGCGGGGCGCAGCGAGGTGCCGGCCCGGCCGGAGCGCAATGCCGTGAACCAGCTGATCGGATTGATGTAGCTGGAGCTGCCGTCGAGGCTGAAGGTGATGAACTCGGCGCGCCCGCCGATATTCTCCCACGGCACCGGGCCGCCCAGCCCGCGCTCCGGGAAGCCGGCGGCGAAGCGGCTGTCGGCGCTGTGATCGCGATGATCGCCCATCAGGAACACATGGCCTTCCGGGATCCTGGTCTCGGGATAATCGTCCCCCTGCGAATAGCCGAGGTCGATCGTATCATAATAACGGCCGTTCGGAAGATATTCGCGCACGATCGGCAGCCGGCAATAGCGGCCTCCGTCCGGCCCGGTGACGCGATAGTCGCCGAGCGTGTCGGGCCGGCATTGCAGATTGTCGTCGATCGGCAGCATGATCGGCGCGCGCCGCTCGCGCCGGACCGGCTCGCCGTTGAGGATGAGCTGGCCGTCGATCATCTCGATCGTGTCGCCCGGCAGGCCGATGACGCGCTTGATATAATCGGCGCTCTCGCCCGGCGGCGTCGCGATCACGATGTCGCCGCGCTCCGGCATCCGCCCCCAGATCCGGCCCGGCGTGCGCGGGAAGACATGGAAGCTGGGCGACACCCAGGACCAGCCATAGGGATATTTGCTGACCACCAGCCGATCGCCGACCAGCAAAGTCGGCATCATCGATTCCGACGGAATGTAGAAGGGCTTGGCGATGAAGGAGTGGAAGCCGAGCACGGCGAGGACCAGCCAGAAGATCGCCTTGACCTCCCCCCACCAGTCGGTGCCCTTCTTCTTCGGCGCGGCCTCGGGAGCCGGCGTGTCGAGCGCGGCCGGCGGCGCGACGATGTCGCCCTCCGCTTCGCTGCGGGTTTCGGCCGCGCTCTCGCGGTCGCTGTCGGTCACGTCGGGCGCTCCTCGGGCAATGCTTCGATGACGACGACGGCCATCGCGAAGGGGTGATCGTCGGTCATCGTCAGATGGACCCTGACCGCGTGGCCCGGCGGCGTCATCGCGTCAAGCCTCTCCTTCGCGCCGCCGGTCAGCGCCAGGGTGGGCTGGCCGGACGGCAGATTCACCACGCCGATGTCCTTCATATAGACGCCGCGCCTGAAGCCGGTGCCGACCGCCTTGGAGAAGGCCTCCTTCGCGGCGAAACGCTTGGCGTAGGTGCCGGCGCGGGTGAAGGGGCGGCGCTCCGCCTTCGCCCGCTCGGTGTCGGTGAAGACGCGGTTGAGGAACCGCTCGCCGAAGCGGTCGAGCGAGTTTTGGATGCGCTCGATGTTGCACAGGTCGGAACCGAGGCCGATGATCAAGATATCCTCCCCTCGATTTCGAGGGGAGGGGGACCAGCCGCAGGCTGGTGGAGGGGCTTCTTGGATCGAAGTGGCCCCTCCACCATGCTCCGCATGGTCCCCCTCCCCTGCAAATGCAGGGGAGGAAAGTGAATGGCGACCCTCACCCCCGCGCTTCGTCCATGAGCGCGCGCATGCGGCGCACGCTGGCGTCGAGGCCGGTGAAGATCGCCTCGCCGATCAGGAAGTGGCCGATATTGAGTTCGGCGATCTGGGGGATGGCGGCGACGGGCTGGACATTGTCGTAGGTGAGGCCGTGGCCGGCATGGGGCTCGATGCCGTTCTTGGCGGCGAGCGCGGCGGCGTCGGCGAGGCGGCGCAGTTCGGCGACCTGAGCCTCGCCCTCGGCATGGGCGTAGCGGCCGGTGTGGAACTCGACGACCGGCGCGCCGAGATGCATCGCCGCCTCGATCTGGCGCGGATCGGGCTCGATGAAGAGGGAGACGCGGATGCCGGCCTCGCCGAGCCGGGCGATGAGCGGCTTCAGGTGATTGTGCTGGCCGGCGGCGTCGAGCCCGCCCTCGGTCGTCACCTCCTCGCGCCGCTCCGGCACGATGCAGGCGGCGTGGGGGCGGTGCTTCAGGGCGAGCGCGACCATCTCCTCGGTCGCCGCCATCTCCATGTTGAGCGGCAGCGCGATCGCGCCGATCAGGTGGGCGATATCCTCGTCGATGATGTGGCGGCGATCCTCGCGCAGATGGGCGGTGATGCCGTCGGCGCCCGCCTCCTGCGCGACCAAGGCGGCGCGAATCGGATCGGGATAGAGGCCGCCCCGCGCGTTCCTTATGGTCGCGACATGGTCGATATTGACGCCGAGGCGGAGATGGGAAGTCACGCCGCCCCTTCGTCTTCGCTCAGGACAAGCTTGCGGCTTCCCGGCTTCTCGGCGGGGATGCCCGCCAGCTCCGGCGGCAGATCGTCGGGTGCATAGCTCGGCACGTTCAGCGCCACGAGCGGATAGAAAGGCACGCCCATGTCGGCCGCGCCGGCGGAGCGATCGACCAGGGCGGCGGCGGCGATCACCTCGCCGCCGGCTTCGGCCACCGCCTTCATCGCCTCGCGCGACGACAGGCCGGTCGTCACCACATCCTCGACCAGCAGCACCTTCTGGCCCGGCTTCAGCGCGAAGCCACGGCGCAGCTCGAACGTGCCGGTCGGCCGCTCGACGAAGATCGCCTCGACGCCCAGCGCCCGGCCCATTTCGTGGCCGATGATCACGCCGCCCATCGCCGGCGAGACGACGATCTCGATCTGCGAGCGCACCTCGCGCGGGATCGACGCGGCGAGCGCGCTGGCGAGGCGCGAGGCACGCAGCGGGTCCATCAGCACCCGCGCGCATTGCAGGTAGCGCGGGCTGTGCAGGCCGGAGGACAGGATGAAATGCCCCTCCAGCAGCGCGCCGGCGGCGCGGAATTCGGCCAGGACTTCGTCTTCGGTCATCATGTTTCCAGGTCGGGAAGGGCCCTGGACTGATAGGCAGCCGGAGGCGTTGCTTCAAGCACTGGCCTTCGCGTGCGCAACATGCTTGAGAGACGGGGGAGTGCTGCCTATAAGGCGCCGCGTCGGACCCGTCGGCGGATGATTCCAGCCACGCCGACGGCTGCAACAGGGGTTTAGATGAAGACTCTATTCAAGCTCGTCGCCATTGCCGCCGCGTTCGGCCTGGCGCCCGCCGCGATCGCGGCCGTACCCGCGCCCGCGACGACCGCGGCGCCGGCGGAGGCCGCCGGGACGACGGACGAGACCGCCGCCGCGCCGGCCGCGCCCGAGGCCCTGGCGCCGACGCCCGGCATCGGCCAGCCCGACGGCCGCTACGGCCTACAAGACATGGTGACGCCGATCGGCGAGGAAGCCCGCTGGTTCCACGACTGGATCCTGCTGCCGGTGATCTTCGCCATCTCGATCCTCGTCCTGGCCCTGCTGCTGGTCGTCATCGTCCGCTTCCGCCGCGGCGCCAACCCGACGCCCTCGCGCAACACGCACAACACCGCGCTCGAGGTGGTCTGGACACTGGTGCCGGTGCTGATCCTGGTCGTGATCGCGGTGCCCTCGATCCGGCTGCTCGCGAACCAATATTCGCCGCCCGCCGCCGACATCACGGTGAAGGCGATCGGCAACCAGTGGTACTGGACCTACGAATATCCCGACCACGGCATCGAGCTCATCTCCAACATGCTGCCCGACGAGGAGGCGCTCGCCAACGGCGAGCCGCGCCAGCTCGCCGTGGACGAGCGCATGGTCGTCCCCGTCGGCGCGACCGTGAAGATGATCATCACCTCCAACGACGTCATCCACGCCTGGGGCGTCCCCGCCTTCTGGGTGAAGATCGACGCCGTGCCGGGCCGACTGAACGAGACCTGGTTCCGCACCGACCGCGAGGGCGTCTATTACGGCGTCTGCTACGAGCTGTGCGGCGCGCGGCACGGCTATATGCCGATCGCCGTCGAGGTGGTCAGCCGCGAACGCTTCGCCCAGTGGGTGGCGGCGCGCGGCGGCGCGATGCCCGGCGCCGAGCCGGCGGCGGCCGAAAGCGCGGACGCCGCGCCGGAAGCGGCCCCGGAAGCGGCCAATGACAACGCCGTCGCCGAAGCGGCGCCGGCGGCCGACACCAACGAAGCCATCCCTGCGAACTGAGGCGGCGAGAGACATGACCGACACCACCGCGAACGCCGTCCATTTCGAGGCCGATCACAGCCATGACGCGCATCACGACGCCGATCACAAGCCGGGCTTCTTCGCCCGCTGGTTCATGTCCACGAACCACAAGGACATCGGCACGCTCTATCTGATCTTCGCGATCATCGCCGGCATCATCGGCGGCGGCATTTCGGGCCTGATGCGGCTCGAGCTGGCCGAGCCGGGCATCCAGTATCTCCAGGGCTGGGCGACGATCGTCAATTCCTTCACCGGCGGCACCGAGGCGACCTTCGACGAAGGCCTCCACATGTGGAACGTGCTGATTTCCGCGCACGGCCTGATCATGGTCTTCTTCATGGTCATGCCGGCGATGATCGGCGGCTTCGGCAACTGGTTCGTGCCGCTGATGATCGGCGCGCCGGACATGGCCTTCCCGCGCATGAACAACATCTCCTTCTGGCTGCTGCCGCCGGCCTTCATCCTGCTGCTCGGCAGCGCCTTCGTGCCCGGCGGCACCGGGCTCGGCGCCGGCGTCGGCTGGACGGTCTACGCGCCGCTCTCGACCTCCGGGTCGGTCGGCCCGTCGGTCGACATGGTGATCTTCGCGCTGCACCTCGCCGGCGCGTCCTCGATCCTCGGCGCGGTCAACTTCATCACCACCATCTTCAACATGCGC
>CAZTPD010000081.1:0-9845 GCA_964614625.1 uncultured Sphingosinicella sp.
GATGGGCCACGGCTTCTGCGGCGGCTGCGCGGCGGCGCTGACCGGGCAGTTCGACCATGCCGGGCATGGCGCGGGCCACTTCATCGCCCACTGGATCGAGATGCTGGCGGGCGCGCGCGCGCGTATCCGCGCCGCCCATCCGACGCTCGACCGCGCCGCCTTCCAGGAGATGGAGCAGGAAGGCGTGCGCCTGTCGCTCAGGAACCTGCGCACCTTCCCCTGGATCGCCGCGCGCGAGCGGGCCGGGACGCTGAAGCTCCACGGCTCGATCTTCGCGGTGTCGGACGGCATCCTGCACATCCTGGACGAGGCGACGGACGCCTTCGCGCCGGCCTGAAAGCTTCAAAAGGTCGGCAGGGGCCGCACCGGCCAGGGGTGTTCCGGCGCGGGCGGCCGGGCGCGAATGGTCCCGATGTTCGCGGTCATCATGCAAAGATAACGACCGGCACGACCGGCACAAATGTCACATGGTAGCGCGGGGGCTCTGCTCCCCCGGCCATGCGCCGGCAGCGCGAGACGCAAAAGAGAGACATGGCGAGTCGGAAGGCGCATCCCGCCAGCGTGTCAGACGAAATCCTATTTGTATCCAACAATCGGTGATGGCTGCTCTCGACCCGTTGCGGTCAGACCAGAATGAAGCGATCTTGGCCGAAAGACCGCAGCGTGTCATGACAACCCTATGGGAACTTTTGGTGGCCGATTGGGCTGCGGCATCACGTTCGTCGTCGCATTTGCAGCGTCCATGCCCGTGCTATTTGTTTGGGCCTGGGGTGGCGCACATTGCGAGCCTGTGCCCGGCTGTAGAAACCTGAACAATCTGAATACGCTGATGCTTATGGCCGGCATCCTTACTTACGCATGCGTGGTAGGCTGGCTATTTAGATCAACTATCAATTTCATCGCCAAAAAATTGGAAAGCCAGGGGTTCTCACTTCCCTTCATGGGAAGTGCCATCGCCGCCGCCGCGATCGTTATCGCGGTCTCGCTATGGGCTGGCCTAAGGCTGGCTGACGCGCTTGTCCTGTGAATTAGAGTTGGGCCTTTAGCGTCCGCTTCCCACCCGGAGCCGACATTCTATTCCACCCGCCGCGCCGTCACGACGCGGATGCGGGGGTCCAGCATCTGGCCGCGCATGACGCCCTCGCCTTCGGTCGGCGAGGTCGGGGCCTGGAGGATGGCGCGGACCACCTCCATGCCCTCGACGACGCGGCCGAACACGGCATAGCCGAGGCCGTCGCCGGCCGAGCCGGGCTGGGCGTCGAGATAGAGCTGGTCGCCGACCATGATGGTGAAATCGCCCTGCGCCGTGCCGGGGGCGAAGCGCGGGACGGAGAGCGCGCCGTCGACATGGCTGAGGCCGGTCTCGCTGGTCGGCTCGTGCGCGATCGGCGGGAACAGGTTGCGCGGATCGCGCACCCCGCCCTGGATCAGCCCGGCCTCCGGCGCGGTCTTCATCGCGCGGTAGAATTCGGTGCCGTCGAGGCGGCGCGCGTCGACATAGCGCAGGAAATTGGCCGAGGTGACCGGCGCGCGCTCCGTCTCCACCTCGATCACGATCGGCCCCGCCTGGGTGGTGAGGACGACCCGCACGGTGGCGGGCGCGGCCTCCTGCGCCGCCGCCGGCGCGGCGAGGCAGAGGAAGGCGAGCAGGAGCAGGCGGCGCAGCATCGCTCACCCCTCCGCCGACGCGCGGGTCAGCACGCTGCGCTGCTTGCCGTAGAGGAGATAGAGGATCAGCCCCACGACATGGGCGCCGAGGAACCAGAGCTGCGTCTGCTGCGGCAGGCTGTAGACCAGATAGGCGCAGCCCAGAATCGCGACCAGCCCGACCGGCCAGGCGAAGGGCGTGCGGAAGGTGCGCGGCGCGTCCGGCGCGCGGCGGCGCATCACCAGCATGCACAGGGCGACGGCGCTGAACGCGGTCAGCGTACCCGCATTGGCGAGCGCCGCCAGCTCGGCGAGCGGGATGAAGCCGGCGAGGATGGAGACGATGACGGCGGTGAAGAGCGTGATGCGGACCGGCGAGCCGTTGCCCGACACCTTGGCGAGCCGGGGCGGCAGCATCCCGTCGCGCGCCATCACGAAGAAGATGCGGCTCTGCCCGTAGAAGAAGGCGAGGATGACGGTGGGCAAGGCGACGACGGCCGAGACGGCGAGATATTGGGCGGCGAGCGGCTGGCCGATCTCGCGCAGGATCAGCGCCAGCGGCTCCGGGCTGTTGGCGAAGCGGGTGTAGGCGAGCGCGCCGATCGCGGCCGCCGCCACCGCCATGTAGATGGCGACGCAGACCAGCATCGAGCCGACGATGCCGATCTTGAGATCGCGGGCCGGATTCCTCGTCTCCTCCGCCGCCGTCGCGATCGCGTCGAAGCCGTAAAAGGCGAAGAAGATGATCGCGGCGGCCGCCATCACGCCCACCTCGGCGCCCGAGGGACCGGACTTGGGGAAGCCGTAGGGCATGAAGGGATCGAAATTGGCGGCGTCGAAATAGGGCAAGGTGACGGCGACGAAGACGATGAGGGCGAGTATCTTCACGACGACCAGGGCCGCGTTCACCGTCGCGCTCTCCTTCGTACCGAGGATGAGCAGGCCCGCGACGATGAAGATGATGAAGATCGCCGGCAGGTTGACGATGCCGCCCAGCTCCGGCCCGTTCGACAGCGCCAGCGGGAATCCGGCCCAGGCCTGGAGCAGCGGCGCGGCATAGCCCGACCAGCCGACCGCGACCGCGCTCACCACCAGGCTGTATTCGAGGATGAGGCTCCAGCCCACGACCCAGGCGATGAGCTCGCCGAGCACGACATAGGTGTAGGTATAGGCCGATCCCGAGGCCGGGATCATCGTCGCCATCTCGGCATAGGCCAGCGCGGCGGCGGCGCAGATCACGCCCGCGATGGCGAAGGAGAGGATGACGGCCGGCCCCGCCTTGGCGGCGCCGACGCCGATCAGGGTGAGGATGCCGGTGCCGACGATCGCGCCGACGCCCAATGCGATCAGGTGCGGCCAGGAGAGCGTGCGTTGCAGCCGGTGCTCGGGCGCGATGTCATCGGCCGTTCCGATCGGCTTCCTCGTATTCCAGTTCGCCACGCGCGCCCCTCCCCGGTCCTTGTGCGCGCGCACATTGGGGCGGTTGGCGGGGCGACGGCAAGCGGCAAAATCAAGGCGATCATGTCGTTTGCAAATGCGGAGCACGTCGTTTCCCGTATCCGTCACCCTGAACTTGTTTCAGGGTCCATCTTTCCACCTCCCGGCGGCTCGAAAATGGATGCTGAAACAAGTTCAGCATGACGAACGGGCAACAGATCACCTTCGCCGCGCATTTGCAAACGACATAATCGTCATTCAGGATGAGCGGGTCGGGAGTGGGGATTGAGTTGGAAAAGCTCAGCCCGCCGCGAAATCGTCGATCGCGGCGGCGATCCTGCGGCGCACGACCGGATCGCCCGGCGCGCCCGCCAGCGCCTCGTCGGCGAGCGCGGCGAGGCCAGCGGCGCCGAAGCTGGCGGCGACGCTCTTGAGGCGCGCGGCGGCGAGGATCCAGTTCGCGTCGCAGCGGGAGCGGTTCATCAGATCGAGCTGGCGCGCCGCGCTCTCGATGAACGCGCCGCGCAATTCGACGACGAGGTCGGAATCGTTGCCGACGGCGGCCGCCAGCGAGGCGGTCAGGGCTCCGGGATCGTATGCCATGCCCGGTTTATGAGCCGAGCCGTGTTAACGCCCCGTTTCATATCCGCCCCAAAGTGATACAAAAGCGCCATGAGCATGGGGGCCGAGCGCGCCGAGGCGCAGCCGCAGGGCGACACGGGATGGGGCCGCACGGACGAGACCGTGCCCGCCGCGCCCGAACCGTTCGCATTCGAGCAGCTTGTCGAGGAGGAGGACGCGCCGGGATCGGCGGGCCTTCGCGTCTTAGCGGGGCTGCTGATCCTGCTTGGCGCCGGGTGGATCGGCTTTTCCGGCTATGCGCTGGCGACGAGCCGGCCGGGGCCGGCCCTCGCCGAATGGGCGGGCTGGGTCGCGACGATCAGCGCGCCGCTGATCCTGCTCGGCCTCGCCTGGGCGATCTTCGGACGGACCTCGCGGCGGGAGACGGAGCGATTCACCCGCGCGGTGACCGAAATGCGCGCCGAGAGCCAGGCGCTCGAGAGCCTGCTCGGCATCGTCGCGGCGCGGCTGCGGGAGAATCGCGCGGCGCTCGGCGACGAGGCGGCGCGGCTGATGGCGCTGGGCGACGAGGCGTCGGACCGGCTGGGCCGGGTGACGCGCGCTTTGGCGGAGGGCAGCGCCGGGCTCGACCGCAGCGCGCAGGCGCTGGACCATGCGGCGGCGAGCGCGCGGGTCGATGTCGGCGTGCTGCTCGCCGACCTGCCCCGCGCCGAAGCGCAGGCGCGCGCGGCGGCCGAATCGCTGCGCGCCGCCGGGCTCGGCGCGCACGAGCAGGCGGCGGCGCTGGAGGGCCATCTGGCGGCGCTCGCCGCGCGGGGCCGCGAGGCGGACGAGACGGTCGGCGGGGCCGCCCAGCGGCTGGGCGCGCATGTCGCGCGGATCGAGAGCAGCGCCGGGGCGGCGGCGGAGCGGATGAACGAGGCCGCCGGGCAGATGAACGCGGCGGTGGACGGCGCGCTGGCGCGGGCCGCCGAATCGGTCGATCGCGCGCGCGGCGGGCTGGAGACGCAGGGCCAGGCGATGCTGGCGATGGTCGAGCAGAGCCGCGCCGCCTTCGAGCAGGCCGGCGCCGAGGCGGCGCAAAGGCTCACCGCCGCGCTGGAGACGGCCGAGGGCAAGATCGCGGCGCTGGCGCAGGGGCTGGAGACGCAGGAGGCGGCGAGCCGGACGCTGGTGGACGGCATCGCCGGACAGCTCGCCGATCTCGACGGGCGGCTCGCGGCGCTCGGCGCGTCGGGCGAAGAGCAGAATGCGCGGATGACGCAATCGGTCGGCGTGCTGCGCGACGTCACCCGGCAGCTCCAGAGCGAGATCGAGGCCGGGTCCGCCGCGTCCGGCGGCCTGATCGACCGTACCCATGAGATGGCCGAGGCGCTGACCGGCGTGTCGGGCCAGTTCCGCGAATTGCTGATCGGCGCGCTCGGCGAGGTCGAGGGCCAGGCGGAGCGGACGCGCGAGGCGGTGAAATCGGTCGTGCCCTCGATGGAGGCGATCCAGGCCGCCGCCGCGCTCGCCGCCGAGGCGATGGGCGAAAGCGAGGCGAGCGCCGAGCGGCAGCGCGCCGCGCTCGACGCGATGATCGCCACGGTGCAGGGCGCGGTCGGCCAGGCCGACGAGAAATTGCGCGCGCTGGGCGGCGCGGTCGGCGAGACGGACGCGGCGGCGGCGCGGCTGGTGCGCGAGACCGGCCCGCAGCTCATCGAGGCGCTGGTCCGGGTGCGCGAGGCGGCGAACCAGGCGGCGGGCCATGCCCGCGAGGCGATCGTCGCGGCGATCCCGGACAGCGTCGCGGCCCTCGCGGAGGCGAGCCGCGAGGCGATGAGCGAAGCGGTCGGCGAGCCGGTGCAGGAGCAGCTCGCCGAGATCGCCGGCGCCTCGCAGCACGCGATGACGGTGGCGCGCCAGGCGAGCGAGCGGCTGACCCGCCAGCTCCTCGTGATGAGCGAGACGGCCGCCGCGATCGAGGACCGGATCGCCGAGGACCAGGCGGCGCGCGAGGAGCGCGACGCGGGCGAATTGTCGCGGCGCGTCTCGCTGCTGATCGAGGCGCTGCACTCGACCGCGATCGACGTCAACAAGCTGCTCTCCAACGAGGTCGCGGACACCGCCTGGGCGGCCTATCTCAAGGGCGACCGGGGCGTCTTCACGCGGCGCGCCGTGCGGCTGCTCGATTCGGGCGAGGCGCGCGAGGTGCTGCGCCATTACGAGGAGGAGCCGGACTTCCGCGACCAGGTGAACCGCTACATCCACGATTTCGAGGCGATGCTGCGGCGCGTGCTGGCCGACCGGGAGGGCGCGACCCTGGGCGTGACCCTGCTCTCCTCCGACATGGGCAAGCTCTACGTGGCGCTCGCCCAGGCGATCGAGCGGCTGCGGCGCTGAAACCACAGCGCCTTCTTCCGCCTCTCCGTCACCCTGAACTTGATTCAGGGTCCGGCTCTCCACCCTGGATGCTGAAACAAGTTCAGCATGACGGCTTGGGGATGACTGTCAGCCGCCCCGATGCGACCAGTCGAGGGTCTCGACGGTGATCCAGCCCTGCGTGTAATTGGCGTAATAGAGGCCGAACAGGATCGTCGAGACGATCGTGACGCGCAGCGCGACGCGCCAGAAGCTGAACGCATGCGGCGCGCTGTCGGCCTGGCCGGGGACGCGCTCGACGCCCGCCTCCTCGCTGGTCCGCACGCCCCAGGGCAGGACCAGGAACAGGCTCATCATCCAGAAGAGCAGGTAGATGGCGAGGATCGAGGTGAGCTTCATGATGGCCCTCCCCTAACCGTTCGGGCTGAGCTTGTCGAAGCCCTGCCTTTCTCTCTGGATCCGGATCAGGTCCGGGCTCGCTTTCCTCTGGGTTGAATCGTCATTCCAGCGAAAGCTGGAATCTCCCTTTTCTTTGCAAACGCCTGTGAGCAGGCAAAGAGATTCCAGCTTTCGCTGGAATGACGGGTGTTCCGGCTTGAATGAAACGGACCCTAAACCCGGACCAGCAGCACTGTGACGACCGGCTTCTTGCCCGTCCAATCGGTGGCGCAGCGGCGCACGGCGAGGCGGATATCCTCGCGCAATTTGTCTTCCTTGCCGCTGCGCTTCGCGACGGCGGCGCGGGCGGCGTCGCGGGCTTCCTCGAGGAAGGCCGCGCGGTCCTCCTCGACCGGCACACCCATGAGGTCGATCTGGACATCGCCGACGAGGCGGTCGTCGCCGTCAAGCGCGACCGCGACGGAGATGAGCCCCTGAAAGGCGAGCTTGCGGCGCTCGTTCATCGTCGTGCCGTCGGCGTTGAGGATGACGTCGCCGTCGAGGATGAGGCGCCCCACCCTCTCCTCGCCGAGCTTCTGCGGGCCGTCCGGCGCGAGGCGGACCAGATCGCCGTTCTGCTGGACGATGCCGTGCGGCACGCCCCGGGCGCGGGCGAAGCGGGCCTGCTCCATCATGTGCCGCATCTCGCCGTGGACCGGCACGATGATCTCCGGGCGAATCCATTGATACATCGCGGCCAGCTCGGGGCGGCCGGGATGGCCGGAGACGTGGACCGGCGCCTGCCGGTCGGTGATCATCCCGATGCCCCGGCCGGCCAGTTCGTTCTGGATGCGGCCGATGGCGATCTCGTTGCCGGGGATCTGCTTGGAGGAGAAGACGACGAGATCGCCGGGATCGAGGCTGAGCTTGTGCTGGCCGAAGGCGATGCGGGCGAGCGCGGCGCGGCTCTCCCCCTGCCCGCCCGTGGCGATGATGAGGACTTCGCGCGGCGGCAGGCGCATGGCCTCGTCGAAATCGATCGTCTCGGGAAAATCAGTGAGATAGCCGACGCTCTTCGAAACGCGCAGGATGCGATCCAGGCTGCGGCCCGCCACGCAGACCTTGCGCCCCGTGTCCTGCGCGACATGGCCGAGCGTCTTGAGGCGCGCGGCGTTGGAGGCGAAGGTGGTGACGAGGACGCGGCCGGTGGCGCCCTTGATGACCTCGTCCAGCCCCTCGCGCACCCCGGCTTCGGAGCCGGACGCCTGCTCCTGGAAGACGTTGGTGGAATCGCAGACGAGCGCCAGCACGCCTTCGTCGCCGATCGCGCGCAATTCCGCCTCGGTCGAAGGGTCGCCGAGCTGGGGCGTGTCGTCCAGCTTCCAGTCACCGGTATGGAAGATACGTCCGTAAGGCGTTGAGATCAGGAGCGCATTGCCCTCGGGAATCGAATGGGCGAGCGGGATATATTTGAGGCCGAACGGACCGATCTCGAAATCGGTCAGCATGTCGATCACGTTGACCGTCACGTCCTGGCTGAGCCCCTCCTCCTCCAGCTTGCCGGCGATCAGGCCGGCGGTGAAGGGCGTGGCGTAGAGCGGCACGCCGAGATCGTGGGCGAGATAGGGGATCGCGCCGATATGGTCCTCATGGCCGTGGGTGAGGACCACGCCGAGCAGGTCGTCGCGCCGTTCCTCGATGAAGGCGAGATCGGGCAGGACCAGCTCGACGCCCGGATAGGCCGGATCGGCGAAGGTCATGCCGAGATCGACCATGAGCCATTTGCCCTGGCAGCCGTAGAGATTGACGTTCATGCCGATCTCGCCCGAGCCGCCGAGCGCGAGGAAGAGAAGTTCGTTGCCGGGTTTCATTGGTCGCCCTTAGCGTCATTCCAGCGAAAGCTGGAATCCCTCTTTTCTTTTTGTTGGCGGAAGAAGGGCGATGGGATTCCAGCTTTCGCTGGAATGACGGAGAGGATCAGGGGTTGCGCACTCTTTCGTACAGCATCGCCAGGCCCTGGATAGTGAGATCCGGCTCGATCGCGTCGAACAGGTCGGTATGCTGGTCGAACAGGACAGCGAGGCCGCCGGTGGCGACGACGGTGACGGAGCGGCCGACCTCGGCCTTCATCCGCGCCACCAGCCCCTCCATCATCGCGATATAGCCCCAGTAGATGCCGATATGCATCTGCGTCTCGGTGGTGCGGCCGATGACGGAGCGGTCCTCCGGCGCCTCGATCGCGACGCGGGGCAGCTTGGCGGCGGCGGCGACGAGGGCGTCCAGCGACAGGTTGATGCCCGGCGCGATGATCCCGCCCTTGTAGGCGCCGGAATAGTCGACGAGATCGAAGGTCGTCGCCGTGCCGAAATCGATGACGATCAGGTCGCCTTCGTGGAGCGCATGGGCGGCGATGGCGTCGAGCACGCGGTCCGCGCCGACCGACCGGGGCTCGGCCACGTCCAGCCCGATCCCCCACTCCGCCGCGCCCTCGCCGGCGACGAGCGGCTCGACGCCGAAATATTTGCTGGCCAGCACCTCCAGATTGTGGAGTGCGCGCGGGACGACCGTGCCGATGATGACCGCCGTCACGTCGGCGCGGGAAAAGCCCTCCAGCTCGAGCAGCTGGTGCAGCCAGACGGCATATTGGTCGGCGGTGCGGCGCGGATCGGTCGCGATCCGCCAGCGCGCGCGGATGACGCCGTCCTCGACCAAAGCGAAGACGATGTTGGTGTTGCCGGCGTCGATGGCGAGAAGCATGGCGCCTTCCTAGCGGCGCCGTCCAGCGATGGCGAGCCTTACTCGCCGGCACGCCATTGGAAGGCGGGAGCATAAGCGCGTTCGACCATGTCCGACCAGAAGCGGATGTGTCGAATTCCTTCTGTGGCAATCGGTGGGGACGAGTTGTCGAACTCTCGCTCCAGATAGTCGGCCAAGTCCGCGCCATAATAGATGATGTCGGATTGATAGACGGAGAAGACCGGGTTTCCTCTCTCGAACGGCTCCTGCGGAAGGAAGCGATGACCGAAGAGGGGGATGAGCTTCGGCGCGGATGACACCACGTTCCCGACCACTTCGGCACGCTCCTCGGCGGTGCCCGGCCGCTCGCCCCATTCGGGCCACCAAAGATCGCTCTCTTCGACATCGAACAAGATGCCTTCAAGCGGCCAAGCCAGCATTTTCCGGATGTTGGTTTCGTCGGCGACCCAATCATGCCCACGCTCGATCCGACGCTCTCTGAGCAGGTCGACAAGATCGGGCGGAAAGCGAAGATCGTATCTGTCCTGCGCGGCATCAAGCTCCGCTTGGGTATAGCCAGCTATCCAGCGCATCGACCTGAACTCACAAGAGGAACACGTCGCCCGCGTGTATGACGCGGGTGGTGCCGTCCGCCAAGCGCAACCGGAGCGCGCCGTCCTCGTCGAGGCCGTCGAACAGGCCCT
>CAZTPD010000082.1:0-9761 GCA_964614625.1 uncultured Sphingosinicella sp.
AAACCCCGGCAGAGCGTTTTGAAGCCTGTGTTGCGACGACCGACTGAATCGGCAATGCAAAGCGCCTTCGGGGCATTGGAGAAACACGAGGAGAAAAATAATGCCTCACGAAGTTTTCTTGCGTGTTCTCGACAGATGCAGGGAAGCCGATGGCACTATTCAAGACTGTGCGGAAGAGGATTGGGGGCCTTGTCTTTTTGAATTTTTGCCTAGAATCGGCGATACTATTTATTACCATTGGGATGAACACGGTTCGTCGGTCGCAGTGACGAGCGTCTGCCACGCTGGCATACCGTCGCCTCGGAAAGAATACATGACCGAGACGGAGCGGAGCATTTACACGCAGGAATTGATGACGGAGACTGAGCGCCACGCATCAGAGGGTTTGTGGCAACCGGCCAAGCCATTGACATTCATTGAGGCCGAAAGATGGGTGGACCCAAAGCTCCACTGGTTAGAATAACTTGAAGAAAGCGGAGAAAACCGGGACAAGTATATAAGACGGCATAGGCTCAGCGAACGGCGGCGGTTCTGAGGGCTTCTTCGCTCCATTGATTGACGCTCTTGCCGCTAAGTTCGGCGGCCAGGGCGACCTGCGCGTGAACGCTGGGATCGACCCGAAGCATCAGATTGCCCGAATAGGGCCTGTCCGGTCGTTTGCCGACCCTCTCACAGGTCTCCAGATAATCCTCGACCGCCTCCTGAAAGGCGTCCACCAATTCCTTCACGCTGTCGGCGTGGAAGGAGACCTTGTCCTCGATGCCGGCGATGCGGCCGAAGAAAATACCGTCCTCGGCATCGAATTCGACGCGCGCCGCATAGCCCTTGTGCTTCAATACGTTGCTCATGGCTCCACTCCCAGCCGGGTGAGATACTCTCTCGCCTCCCGGACCTGATACCGCTTCGCCTCTTTCGCCGGATGGGGCCGGTGGAAGGTGGCGACCATTTCATCCTTCACGAACCGGACGCGCGAGCCCTTGCCTTCGACCACCTCGCACCCGGCCGCGACCAGCAAGCCTTCGATCGCCGCCCATTCGATCGTTCCCGACACCGGGTCGGTGAAGATAGCCTTGAGCGCCTTCTTCTGCTTGCCGTTCATGCTATCATATTATGCAAGCAATTGTGAATTGCAAGTATCGCCCATCCCGCCCGCCCCGCCCCATCCCGGTGCATTCGCCGCACCGCGTCATTCCGTTGTGGACCTCGGCCCCGTCGCCGCCCATAAGGATGCTGCACTGCGGCGGGGAACAGGACACGGATGCTTTACGACGCCTATGAGATGCAGCGCTCGCTGCTCGCCGGGGCCAGCACGCTCGCCAATATCGGCGCGGGCTGGATGCAGAATCCGATCAATCCGCTGGCTTATTCGCATATGGGGCCGATCGTCGCCTCGGCGCTGGACGTCTTCGCCCATGCCGCCGCGCCGCGCGGCAAGCCGGAATTCGGGATCGAGACCACGATCGTCGACGGCAAGGAGGTCCGCGTCGAGGAGGAGGTGGCCCTGCGCAAGCCCTTCGGCCAACTCAAGCATTTCCGCCGCCTCGGCGCGCGCGGCAAGCCGGTCGAGGGCTCGCCGAAGCTGCTGATCGTCGCGCCCATGTCGGGCCACTTCGCCACCCTGCTCCGTGGCACGGTCGAGCGGATGCTGCCCGGCCATGACGTCTACATCACCGACTGGCGCGACGCGAAGCTGGTGCCGGTGGACCAGGGCCGCTTCGATCTCGACGATTATGTCGATTATCTGATCGAATTCCTGGAGCATATCGGGCCGGGAGCGCACATGCTCGCCGTCTGCCAGCCCTCCGTGCCGGCTTATGCCGCCGCCTGCCTGATGAGCGCGGACGGCAATCCGGCGCGGCCCCGGACGCTCGCCATGATGGGCGGGCCGATCGACACGCGAAAGGCGCCGACCGAGGTGAACACGGTCGCCACCCAGCGGCCGTTCGAATGGTTCCAGCGCAACGTGATCGTCACCGTGCCCTATCTCTATCCGGGCGCGGGGCGGAAGGTCTATCCGGGCTTCCTCCAGCTCGCCGGCTTCATGGCGATGAACCTCGGCAACCATCTCGTCAGCCACTGGAGCATGTTCAAGCATCTCGTCGAGGGCGACGGCGACAGCGCCGAGGCGACCAAGGATTTCTACGAGGAATATCGATCGGTCTGCGACATGACCGAGGAATTCTATCTCCAGACGATCGACAATGTGTTCCAGCGCCACCTGCTGCCGCGCGGCAAGCTGATGCATCGCGGCCGCAAGGTCGATCCGGCGGCGCTGACCGACGTGGCGGTGCTGGCGATCGAGGGCGAGCGCGACGACATTTCCGGCATCGGCCAGACCAAAGCGGCGCTCGACATCGCGACGAAGCTGCCGGCGGCGAGGAAGAAATATCTGCTGGCCGAGGGCGTCGGCCATTACGGCATCTTCCACGGCAGCAAGTGGCGAAACCGCATCGCGCCGGTGCTGGAAGCGTGGATCGCCAAGCATAACGACTGAGCGATGATCGCGCTCCTGGCTCTGCTGATGTCGGTGCAAGGGGCGGAGGATGAGTTGCGTGCCCGGGTGGCGGAGCAGCCGCGCGTCGTCCGCCACTTCGTCGCGCGCCGGGCGATGTGCAATCATTTCGCGGGCGAGGAGCCCTATGACGAAGCGCGCCGCCGCGAGATCGAACGGGCGCTGCGCCGGGATCGTTGCGGGCAGATCGAAGCGGACGAGGTGGCGCTGCGCCACCGCTTCGCGCGCTATCCGGCGGTCATCGCCGTGCTGGACGACACCCGCGACGCCTTGGGCTGGTAGGCGCGGTACCGGGACGCCGCTGGAGCATTGCGGGGTTGAGTTGAATCACCTCTTCCGTTCGGGCTGAGCCTGTCGAAGCCCTGTCCTTCTCTTCTTCCGCAAAGAAGGACAGCCCTTCGACAGGCTCAGGGCGAACGGAGTGTGGGTCGATCCAGCCCAGATCACGCCGGCTGGAGCGCGGCCGCCACCAGCCCTTCGAACAGCCGGCGGCCGTCGGTGCGGCCGTGCGCCGGTTCCAGCGCCCGCTCGGGATGGGGCATCAGGCCGAGCACGTTGCCGGCTTCGTTGAGGATGCCGGCGATGTTCCGGGCGGAGCCGTTGATGTCCTCGGCATAGCGGAAGGCCACCCGGCCTTCGCCCTCCAGCCGGTCGAGCGTTTCGGCATCGGCCTGGTAATTGCCGTCATGATGGGCGACCGGAATGGCGATCGCCTCGCCCGCCTCATAGGCCGAGGTGAAGGCCGACTGGCTGTTCTCGACGATCAAAGGCGCGTCGCGGCAGACGAAGGAGATGCCGGCGTTGCGCATCAGCGCGCCGGGCAGCAGCCGCGCCTCGGTCAGCACCTGGAAGCCGTTGCACACGCCCAGCACGAACGTGCCGCGCGCCGCCGCGTCCGTCACCGCGCGCATCACCGGCGATTGCGCCGCCATCGCGCCGGAGCGCAGATAGTCGCCATAGGAAAAGCCGCCCGGAATGGCGATGAGGTCGATGCCGTCCGGCAGTTCGGTCTCGCGGTGCCAGACCATCGCCGGCGCGCGGCCCGTGACCGTCTCCAGCGCCACCGCCATGTCCCGGTCGCAATTGGAGCCGGGGAAGACGACGACCGCGCTCTTCACGCCGCCGGCTCCGTCCGCTCGATCCGGAAATTCTCGATCACGGTGTTGGCCAGCAGCTTGCGGCACATGTCCTCGATCTCGGCGTCGGTGAGGCCCGGTTCGTGGTCCAGCTCGATCAGCTTGCCGGCGCGCACGTCGTTGACGCCGGAAAAGCCGAGCCCTTCCAGCGCGTGGTGGATGGCCTTGCCCTGGGGATCGAGGACCCCGTTCTTCAGCGTCACATAGACACGGGTCTTCATGGCATCTCCGGCGGTCTGGGGTTGCGCGCCATATGGCCCCGGATGCCGCGCGGCACAAGCGGGTTGCACCGGCATCGGGCGATGGCGTGAGGCGATGCAGTTCGCTTGAGACCTTCTCCCCGATTCATGCGAAGATGCCGACTCGAAACGCCGATTTGAGGATTTGCGACACCGGCCGAAGGCATTGACGGGAAAAGAGGGGGCTCAAATGAGAGAATCGACGCCCGGCATCCTGATGGTCGCCGCCCTGCTCGGCGGCACGTTCCTCGCCACGCCCGCGCGGGCGCAGGCGCTGGGGGACAGATACTGGATCGAAGTGGCCGGCGATTGGCCGGGCATCGATACGGACGTGCAGGTTTCGTCGGTCGAATTCTCGACGATCGGCACCGCGATCAACGCGGAATCCGATCTCGGCCTCAACGACAGGAAGCTCCTGCCCGTCTTGCGCGCCGGCGCGCGGCTCGGCGGCGGCTGGTCGATCGGCGCCGAATTCTATTCGCTCAGGCGGGGCACCACGAACCGGCTGGCGCGCGACATCACGTTCGAGGACGTCACCTATCCCGCCTCCGTCAACGTCACCACCGAGTTCAACACCGACATCTACCGGTTCACGGTCGGCTACGCCTTCGTCCGCGAGCGGACGTTGGAGGTCGGCGGGGCGCTCGGGGTGCATGCGACCGATGTCGAGGCCAGCATCGAAGGCGATGGCCGGATCGGCGACGCGGCCGCGCAGTTCCGGCGGCGCACCAAGCGGTTCCTCGCGCCGATGCCGACGGTCGGGCTGTTCGCGAACGTCCAGGTGCTGCCGAGGCTGACCCTCGGCGGGCGGATCGACTATCTGTCGCTCAGCGTCGGCGACTATGACAGCCGCCTGGTCAATGCGCAGGTTTCAGCGGCCTATCGCTTCCTTCCGAACGTCGGCATCGGCGTCATGTACAGCCTGGTCGATTATCGCGTGGACGTGGAAAAGGAGCTCTACACCGGCCGGATCGCCTACAGATTTTCCGGCCCGGCGGCCTTTCTGCAACTCGGCTTCTGAAGCCCCGGCTTCGTCCCGGCGGAAACGGGCGAGCGGCAATGCCGGGCGTTGTCAGCCGCGGACCTGGACGCGCACGAGCGGACGGGAACCCGATGTCATCCTGAAGAAGTTGAGCCGGATTTCCCGCATGAGGCCGTCGCTCCCGCGAAGGTTGGCGGCGAAACTGCAATCGCCGGCCCTGATGGTCTGCTGCCCCGTGATTCTCTGGCTGGCGCCGCGCGTGAATTCGATCCGGGCGTCGGTGACGCGAACCGCGCGCCGATCGACGCACAGGCGGACCTGCCGGTGCCAGTCCGCGCCTCTGACCTGGATGATCTCGCTGTTCGTGCCGAGCCGCAGCGACGCCGCGCCCAATGTCTGCCAACGGGCCTGCTGCCCGTCTCCCGGCGGAGCGTTCGGTGCGCACGCGGTCGTTGCCGCCGCCAGGCCGATGAAAAGCATCCGGGGTCGAAGCATGTCACCTCCTCGAATATCGAGAATCGCGTCACAAGCGGAGCAACGCTTACCACAAATCCCGCCCGGTGGCTTGGTCCGATGTCGCGCGGCCAGATCGGGGCAGGGGCTGGTTTCCTGCCCTCCGCCGTCCTATCTCTCCTCCATGACCGAAACGGCGGACATCTCCCTCTCTGCAAGCGCGGCGGCGCGGGTCGCGGCGATCGCGGCGAAGCAGGGCAAGCCGGCGATCCTGCGCCTCACCGTGGACGGCGGCGGCTGCGCCGGCTTCCAGTACCGCTTCGGCCTCGCCGACGCGGTGGCGGCGGACGACACCATCGCCGAGCAGGACGGCGTCACGCTCGCGGTGGACGCGATCTCGCTCGATCTGGTGCGCGGCGCGATGGTCGATTTCGTCGAAAGCCTCGGCGGCGCGTCCTTCCAGGTGACCAACCCCAACGCCGCCTCCGGCTGCGGCTGCGGGACGAGCTTCAGCATCTGAAGCCCCCAATCCGTCATGCTGAACTTGTTTCAGCATCCATCGCGGAGACCGCCATGCGGACGGAGGACTGGACCCTGAAACGAGTTCAGGGTGACGATCTTTTTCAAGATCGCTAAGCCTCCACTCCATGAAGATCGTCTCCTACAACCTCAACGGCATCCGCGCCCGGCTGCCCCGGCTCCTCGAATATCTCGAGGAGCGGAAGCCGGACATGCTCTGCCTCCAGGAGCTGAAATGCGCCGACGAGTCCTTCCCGGCCGAGGAGATTCGCGCGGCGGGCTATGACGGCGTCTGGCATGGGCAGAAGGGCTTCAACGGCGTCGCGATCCTGACGCCGGGCGGCGCGCCCGCGCTGCGCCGCATGGGCCTGCCCGGCGATCCGGACGACACGCACAGCCGCTATATCGAGGCGGAGGCGAACGGCGTCGTCGTCGCCTCCATCTACCTGCCCAACGGCAATCCGGTCGGCACGGAGAAATTCGCCTACAAGCTCGCCTGGATGGACCGGCTGCGCGCCCATGCCGCCGAATTGCTCGCCGAGGAACGCCCCGTCGTGCTCGCCGGCGACTGGAACGTGATCCCGACCGATTCGCCCGACGACGTCTTCTCCGCCAAGGCGATGGCGAGCGACGCGCTGTCCCAGCCGGAAAGTCGCGCGGCGCTGCGCCGCATCCTCAACCTGGGCTTCACCGACGCGATCCGCGCCCGCTATCCGACGGGGCAGGTCTACACCTATTGGGACTATCAGGCCGGCGCCTGGCAGCGCGACGCGGGCTTCCGCATCGATCACCTGCTGCTCAGCCCGCAGGCCGCCGACCGCCTCGCCGACGCGGGCGTCGACAAGGGCCATCGCGGCCGCGACAAGGCCAGCGACCATGCCCCGACCTGGGCGATGCTGACCGATTAGAGTCGATAGAATCTTTTCCCGTTCGGGCTGAGCCTGTCGAAGCCCTGCCCTTCTCTTCCGGCGATGGAAGGCACGGAAGATGGGTGGGCAGGGAACTGGATTCCGATCCCGCGCGACGGCGCCCATCGCCTCTGCTATATCCGCGCGAGACGTCCTTCGGGGGGAGGGGGCATGGGATTCCTGCGCTTTTTGCTCAGCCCGTTCCACGGCGCGGTCTGGCTCTATGTCGCCCTGTTCCTGTTCTTCTTCGCGGTCGGCGCGCTGGCTCTGTTGTTCGGTTTCAGTCTCGGCG
Source organism: uncultured Sphingosinicella sp. (assembly GCA_964614625.1). GTDB lineage: Bacteria > Pseudomonadota > Alphaproteobacteria > Sphingomonadales > Sphingomonadaceae > Allosphingosinicella. The sequence continues at coordinate 7,042 of CAZTPD010000082.1, forward strand.
ACGTGGACAACTGGCTCGACGCCAATGGCGGCTGGATCGAGACGATCGGCACGATCCTGTTCCGCCTCTTCTGCGCCTTCGTGCTGCTGATGTGCGCCGCCGTCGCCGTTATGTGCATCTACGAGGGCGTCGATCGCATCCGGCGGCGCGGCCACGCTTTGCCCCCCGGCGCGAAGCCCGCGCGCGAGGAGGGCGAATCCTCCCTGAGCCTGGGCTGCATGGGGATGGCCGCGCTCCTGATCGGCTATTTCGCCTGGTTCGGCGTGTTCTTTTGATCCGAGACTGGCGCTGATCGTTGCTCGCCAAAGGTGGAAACGGCCTTCGGAGGCTGGGGCTAGGCTCTTTTCAGAGCAGAGCCGACAAAAACACCAAGCAACCAAAAGGATAGCGGAAGCAACAGCATGACTAGCCCCACGCTCCACCACGTCCAAAAACCCCCGTCTGCGGGCTCGGCGGACGCAAGGAAGCCTGTGTAGGCTATCAGCGGCAGAACTAGCCAGCCGATCAGTAGGGGGCCGCGCCATTTCGTGCTTAACCTGCAAATCACGAACGATCCGGCCGCGCCGAAAAGGAACGGCAATAGGAAATAAATCGCGCCATCATGGAGCATGGTTGCCACTCACATACGGTGTGTTGGTCCGCAAGGGGACGAAGCGGACGCAGTTCATCCTCCGTCGCCCTTCTTCCGGTCCGGCATCAACGTAAAGCCGGCGAAGACCATGCCGCCCAGCACCGACAGGAAGAACAGGATCGAGTGCGGCGCGCTGTCCGGCACATAATATTCGCCGGCGACGCCCCGGCTCCAGTAGATGCGGTGGAAGAACAAGGTCAGCGCGGCGAGCAGGGCGGCGCCCGTCGCGAGGATCACCCTGCCGGTCCGGCGCGCGCCTTCGCCTTCCGTCCAGTTCTCGTCGCCGCCCGAGGCCCATGCGCCGGCGGTGCCGTAGGCGGTCAGCCCGCAGAAGATGCCGAGCACGAACCAGATGGCATAGGCCATTCCGTCGCCGCCCCCGCGCACCGGCGCGATGTCGAAGATCGTGCCGGCGATCACGCCGGCAATGTCGGCGACGACCAGGCAGACCAGCAGCACGACGGCCGATTTGAGCGCGGTCGTCAGGGTCGTCCTTCCCGCCATCGCAACTCCCCCGTCCCGAGAGGCGCGCAGGATATCACGTTCGCGGACATGCTGAAACGGGATCGCAACGAAGGATCGGTGGCGCGCGGTGGGACTTGCATTCCCCACTTGATGCGTCGGTCGGCCTGGGGGCCGTACCCGCGCTACGGCCGCAAGATTCACCGTGTCGCGCGCGCCGATGCCCTGCATAGCATGATCCGGGCGAGTCGCGAACCGCCCTTCGCCATCGCCCGGCCGCCGTGCCGGCTCATCCCGGCCCGCCGCTCAGCAGCGTTGCGAGTTGCCGACCGATCCGTCCGGATTGGTGATGGCGAGGCGGTTCGGCCCGTCCCAGCGCACCCGCATCGGGAATTCGCCGTTCGGGCCGGTCAGGACGAGCCGGTCGCCGTTCAGCGCCCAGCGCCCCTCGCCGCCGGTGAACGAGCGGAAGGTGCCGTCGGCGCGGAACACGACGTCCTTCGCGCAATCGCCATTGTCGCCCCAGCGCCCGACCAGCGCCGCCGCCGTCACCGGGCGCTGCGCCGCCGGATCGGGCTTGCCGCCCTGGGCGAAGGCGGGCGCGGCCGGGCCGGTCGCCAGCAAGGCGGCGGCGACGGCCGCCAACAGAATCTTCTTCATCATGTTCCCCCTTAGCAGCGCCGCGACCGGCCGATCGACCCGTCCGGATTGCGGACCTGCATGATCTGGCCGTCGAATGACAGGATCTGCATCGTGTGGCTGCCGCCGCCGCCGCTGAGATTGAGGCTGTTGCCGGTCAGGCGCCAGGTGCCCCGGCCGCCGTTGAAGGCGCGGAACGTGCGGTTGGCGTAGAACTGGACCTCCATCGAGCAATCCTCGTTGTCGGACCAGCGCCCGACCAGCATTTCCGGGCTGACCAGGCCGGGGCCGCCGCTGCCGCCCGCCGCGACCGGCTCCTTGCCGCCCATCGCGCCGCCGCCGAGGTCGCCGCCGCTGCCGGAAAAGGCCTGGAGCGAGCGGCTGTTGGTGATGCCGGCATCGCCGGTCCGGGGGCCGGCCGCGCCATCGCCGCCCGCTCGCTTGTCTTCCAGCGGCTGGGCGCCGGCCGCCGCCGTGTCGATGGCGTTGGCGGCGGCGTCCGCGGCGGCATCGATCGCATTCGCCGCGTCGGCGCTCTCATTGCCGGGAAAGCCGCCGCCCATCAGGTTGCAGCCGCCGAGCGCGAGCGCCGCGCCCGCCAGAATCACAAAATTCGCCTTCATGGCATCACCTCGCCCATGCATTACCTCGCTGTGCCTGCGTCCGGCGATCATAAGCGCCGGGCGGCGCGGGGGTAAAGCCGTCGATCGGCTTGCCTCGATTCGCAAAGCATGTTTGAAGCGCGCGGGTCTAGCAGGGGAGCGGGTCATGAAATCCAGATGCGTGATCGCGGCGCTGGCCGCTTCGGCGGCGGCGGTCGCCCTTCCGGGAGCGGCGTCGGCGGCGGGCGGGCCGGGGATCGGCGGCTTCTATGTCGGCGTCCATGGCGGCCTCGGCACCGATTCCTCGGACTGGGCGGGCACGGCCAATCCCAATCCGGTGCCGCCCTTCGTCTCCGCCAACACCGCCGATCTCAGCGCCGGCGGCG
>CAZTPD010000083.1:0-9653 GCA_964614625.1 uncultured Sphingosinicella sp.
CGGAGCCCGGCGACGAGCGGGAATGAAGCGGGCCGCGCGATGACGCGCGCGACGGACGGCTCGCTTCCTCAGGCTGGCATCAGGATCAGCTCAGCCCTCTTGCGGAGGCTCTGAGCGGTGACGCGGGTGGGCGAGGGTGCGGGTCTCGCTATTTTCCGCCTGATCGAGTTCCTCGCTCTTGGGCAAACCTCCCGTCAAGGAATCCACCACCAGCAAGGTGATTACACCGCCAATTACACCTGCAATTGTCAGTGCTCCGAAGCCAAGAACATAGTGAAATACCAGGCCGACCAAGATGACAACTGCGGTCACCAAGCCCACATAATAAATGCCGATGCGCAAATCTTGGGTTCCTCTTTATCCGTGCAAAGCCGTCCCGTTCGCATGCAGAAGCCGTTTGCAGGTAATTTTGGCCTGGGGCCGGGCCGCATCGCAGTCGAGCATCAGGTCTAAAGCCGCACCAGCATCTTGCCGGTATTGCCGCCGCTGAACAGGTCGAGGAATGCCTGGGGCGCGGCCGCGATGCCGTCGTGGATCGTCTCGCGCGAGGTGACCTGCCCGCCGGCGATCCAGCCGCTCATGTCGCGGTAGAATTCGCCCATCTCGCCCAGATAATCGGTGTAGATGAAGCCCTTCAGCATGATCCGCGCGCCGATGATCCGCATGATGTGGCCAAAGGCGTGGGTGGAGCCCGTATTGTAATCGTCGATCATGCCGCAGATCGCGAAGCGGGCATTCTGCCGGGCGACGGCGAGGGCGGCGTCGAGATGGTCGCCGCCGACATTGTCGAAATAGACATCGATGCCCTTGGGCGCCGCCTCCCGGAGCTGCGGCAGGAGCGGGCCGGCCTTGTAGTCGATCACGGCGTCCGCCCCGAGATCGCGGACCCAGGCGCATTTGTCCGCGCCGCCGGCCGAGCCGATCACGCTCATGCCCTTCGCCTTGGCGATCTGAACCACCGCCGATCCCACCGCCCCGGCGGCGGCCGAGACGAAGACGATGTCGCCTTCCTTCGCCTGGCCCGCGCGCAGCAGGCCGAAATAGGCGGTGCCGCCGGTCAGGCCGAGATTGCCGAGCCATTGCTGCGGCGCGACGCCGAGCGGCGGCACCTTGTTGAACGTCTCCGCCGGCCCGGCCGCCTGCTCGCGCCAGCCCAGCATGTGGAAGACCGTCTCGCCCTCCGTGAAATGCGGCGACCGGCTTTCGATCACGGTGCCGACCGCGCCGCCCTGCATCGGCTCGTCCAGCGCGAAGGGCGGGACGTAGCTCTTCACGTCGTTCATCCGCCCGCGCATATAGGGATCGACCGACAGCCAGTCGTTGCGCACCCGCACCCAGCCTTCGGCCAGGGGTTCGTCGGGCAGTTCCTTCAACGCGAAATCGCTCATCGTCGGCAGCCCCTGCGGGCGCGACATCAGGTGCCAGGCGCGGTTCGTCATCTGCTCCTCCCTCGCCCCGGTTTCGCCGGGACGAGGGCGGGAGTCAAAGCCGGATCGTCATTCGTCGTCCGGATAGGTGCCGGCGAAGCTGCGGTTGAGCACATGCGGACCCCGGTCGCGGCGCGCGCGCTCGAACAGCGCCCGGCCGCGATCGTCCTCGCGCCAGCGTTCGGTGGCCTGCTCCCCGGTGAGGTTCAGCGTCACCTTGTCGTCGACGCTGTCGACCCAGCCGCAGGGGATCGCGTGATGGACGCCGCCGGCCGCCGGGTCGCTCCGGGTCAGCACGATCGTGTCCCCGCGGATCTTGTCCACCGTCCCGACATGCGTCCCGTCCGATCCGACCACCTCCATATGATCGGCGACGCGGCCCACCGCCTGGCGCTGCTCGCCGCGCCGTTCCCGCCAGGCGCCGAACTCGCGATCGAAGCTGGACTGGGTCTCGTGGAGATAATCCTCATAGTCCCGGTCCAGCTCCTCGATCCGGCGGCGGCGCCATTCCGCGTAGAAAGGGTCGCGCCGGCGCATCGCACGGCTGCGCGGCGTGCCCCCGAATCCCGGGCCGAAGCCGTAGGCCGCGCCCGACGGCGAGCTGACGGGGTCCGCCCCGTGCGTGCCGACGCTGCCGACATCGAGCCGGTCGAAGCGCGGGCTGCCGAAGCTGCCGTCGAAACCCGGGCCGCCATAGCGGATGTCGGGATTGTCCTCGAACTCGGCGCCATAGCCCTCCGCCGGAGCGGGGCCGTAGCGTTCGCCTTCATAAGGCGCGTCGTCGTCGCGCCGGCTGCGGTCGCCGAGCCGCTGCGGCCGTGTCCGTTCGCCGGAATGTCTGTCCTGCCGTGGCATGAATCGTCTCCTTCGCTGTGGCGCATTGGCTGTCGGGAAAACGATGGGGGCGGGGCGGGCGTTCCGGCGCGCGGCCGGTTTTGCGGCATGCCGTGGGCGAAGGCCCCCGGGTTCGCGAAAGAGCGCCATTGCAACGCGCCACGCGCGCCGCTATCTGGAGCGCCCACGCGACGATGGGGCCGTAGCTCAGCTGGGAGAGCGCTGCAATCGCACTGCAGAGGTCAGGGGTTCGATTCCCCTCGGCTCCACCATCATTTCAATGACTTGGACTTTCCCTTGTTCGGCTCATGCGGAACGGGCGCGGGAAAAGGCCGTCCGTGATTCCCGGCTTGAATCCGCGCGGGCGGATCAACATCTTTCCCGGCACGGGCGCGATGTAGGCGTCGCGGGAACGGAGGATGACATGATCGGCAAGTTGATCGGCGCGGGCATCGGGCGGCGGCTTGCCGGCCCCGGCCAGGGGCTCAGGGGCGTGCTGATCGGCGCGGCGGCGCCGTGGGTGCTGCGCCGCGCCTTCACCCCGCTCGGCATCGCCGTGATCGGCGCCTATGGCGCGAAGAAGCTCTACGATCATCGCCGCGCGCGGCGCGAAGCGGCGCCCGGCGACCTTCCGCCGCGCGGCTGATCCGGGTCACTGGCCCGGCCGGGGCTCCTCGCGGGGCGCGGCCGGCTGCGTTGCGGCCTCGGGCGTTTCCGGAGGCGGCGTGGGGAAGGGCGGCGGGTTCACGACGATCGGCTCCGTCCGGTTGGCGGCCTCGCTCTCCGCCGGCGGTCGCGGCGCGGCGCGCCGGCGTGGCGCCGGGCGGATGCCGAGCGCCTCGGTCATGAAGGTCCGCCAGATGCGCGCGGGCAGGCCGCCGCCGCTGGTGCCCGGCAGCGGGCGGTTGTCGTCATTGCCGACCCACACGCCCACCACGAGATCGCCGGCGAAGCCGACGAACACGGCATCGCGATAATCGGACGTCGTGCCGGTCTTGCCGAAGGTCGGCACGGACAAAGCGGCGGCGCGGCCGGTGCCGCGATTGGCGGCGGCGTAGAGCACGTCGCGCAGCATCGGAAAGGCGCGGTCGCGGCTCAGCCGGTCGGCGGGCGCGCCGCCGAGCCAGCCGCCCGGCGCCTGCGGCAGTCCGCGCGCGACGATCGGGTAGCGGCCGGCGGCGATTCCCGCATAAGCGGCGGTGAGCTCGACCAGGCTGATGCCGGACGTGCCGAGCGCGAGGCTGGGATCGGGGCGCAGCGGCGTGGTGATGCCGAGATCGCGCGCGGCGCGGATCACGGCGTCGCGCCCGACCTGCTCCTGCATCTGTACCGCCACCGAATTGCTCGACTGGGCGACCGCCTCGCGCAGGGTGATGCGCCCCCGATAGGAATTGCCGTAATTGCGCGGCTGCCAGTCGTCGAGGCGGATCGGCACGTCGTCGACCGGCGTGTCGGGCGTCATGCCGGCGCGGAAGGCGGCGAGATAGACGAACGGCTTGAACGCCGATCCGCTCTGGCGGCGCGCCTGGGTCGCGCGGTTGAACGGGCTCTCGGCATAGTCGCGCCCGCCGACCATCGCGACCACCCGCCCGTCGAGCCGCATCGCGACCAGCGCCGCCTGCGCCCGCCCCAGCCCGGCGCGGCGGACGGTGCGCGCCGCGATCCGCTGGAGATCGGCGTCGAGCGTGGTCAGCACCCGGCGCTCGCCATAGCTGCCCTCGGCCAGCTCGCTCGCCTGCGGCACCACCCAGTCGGCGAAATAGGTGCCGGTCGGCACATTGTCGTCGCGGCCGCGCCGGACGCGGGCCGGGCGCGCGGCTTCGCGCTCCGTCTCGGTGATGAAGCCGGCCTCCGCCATCGTGCGCAGCACCAGCCGGGCGCGGTCGCGCGCGCCGTCCAGATTGCCGGTCGGGGCGAGGCGCGAGGGCGCGTTGACGACCCCGGCGAGCATCGCCGCCTGGGCCAGCGTCAGCTCGTCCGGCGCGACGCTGAAATAATGATGGGCCGCGGCGCGCAGGCCGTACACATTGTCGCCGAAATAGACGTTGGAGAGATAGCGGCTGAGGATCTCCTCCTTCGACAGCCAGGCCTCCAGCCACAGCGCGATCAGCGCCTCCTGGAGCTTGCGCGAGGGGGTGCGGTCGGGGGTGAGGAAGCTGGTCTTGGCGAGCTGCTGGCTGATCGTGCTGCCGCCCTCGCGCACCCGGCCGGAGCGCAGGTTGCGAGCGAAGGCGCGCGCCACGCCCCACGGATCGATGCCGATATGGCGGAAGAAGCGCCGGTCCTCGATCGCGACGAAGGCCTGGCCGACATGGGGCGGCAGCTCGGTCACGTCGACCGGCTCGTCCATGATCGCGCCGCGCCGCGCGATCGGCTCGCCGTCGGCGGAAAGGATGGTGAGGCCCGGCGCGTTGGCGGGCTGGAGCGAGCTGGAGAGCGGCGCGGTGACGATCAGCCAGAACAGGATGAGCGCGAACAGGGCGGCGGCGAGCTTGAGCCCGCGCCGCACGAGACGGGCGCGCGAAGGCGGCGGTTGCGCCGGCGTTCGACTCTGAGCTGCGTCCGCTTCGGCCATCGCCCTTAGCAGCACGATTGCGCGGCGATGATCAAGCGCCGAGCAACCGCTCGGGCCGGATCGTCTCCGGAGTCACGCCGACCTCGGCGAGCGCGTCCGGCCATGGTGCGCCGATCGCCAGCGACACCGCCGCCTCGGCCATCGCCGGGGCGGTCTGGAAGCCGTAGCCGCCCTGGCCGGCGAGCCAGAAGAAGCCGGGCGCGTCGGGCGCGAAGCCGGCGGTCGGCACGCGATCGGCGGTGAAAGTGCGCAGGCCCGCCCAGCGATGCGCGATCCGCCGGACCGGCAGGCTCGTATAATGCTCCAGCCGGTCGGCGGCGAGCGCGATGTCGTAATCGTCCGGGCCGGCGTCGCACGGATCGTCCGCCACCTCGTCGGCGGGCGAGACGAGCAGGCGCCCCGCTTCGGGCAGCATGTAGAAGTCGCCGGCCGCGCTGTGGACGAAGGGCCAGCCGGCGATGTCGGAATCGGCCGGCGGATCGACCACGATCACCGTGCGGCGCTTCGGCGCCAGGCCCAGCGGCGCGACTCTGGCGAGCGCGGCGATCCGGTCCGCCCAGGCACCTGCCGCATTGACCAGAACCGGCGCGGCGAACGTCCCACCGGCCTCGGTGCGCGCCTCCCACAGCTCGCCCCGCCGCTCGATCGCCGCGACCCGCTGCCCGGTCAGCACCGCGCCGCCGCGCGCGCGCAGCACGCGGGCGCAGGCTTGCAGCAAGGCGTCCGCGTCGAGCTTGAGCCCGGTGGGATCGAAGAGCGCGGTCACGGCTCCGCGCTCGCCCGCGCGCACGACCGGGCAGAGCCGCGCGATCCCGGCCGCGTCGATCGTCCGGATCGCATCGGTGAAGCGCGCCATGCCCGCGCGGAGGCTTTCCAGCGCGTCGAGCGCGTCGGCATGGGCGAAATAGAGCGAGGCCGCCGTCCGCGCGAGCGGCGCGTCGGCGAAGCCCTCGGGCGGCGATTCGAAAAAGGGGCGGCTCGCGAGGGTCAGGCCGCGCACCGCCGCGTCGCCGATGCCGTAATGGCTGAACGAGACGCTGCGGCCGGAGGAATGGTAGCCGAGCGCGTCCTCCGCCTCCAGCAGCGTCACCCGCCCGTGCCGGGCCAGCGCCGCGCCCGCCGAGAGGCCGGCGATGCCGCCGCCGATGATCAGGAAATCCGCGCCGCTCATGACGCCTTCACTTAGCCGATCCGGCGCGGCCGGTCATCGGCAACCGGCGCATGTCTTTCTCCCGCACGGCCCCGGAGGAGGGCAAGGCTTGTGCCGGTGGGCATTGCGTCGCATCAGGCCCCATCAGGGCCGGAGGAACGGATTGACCGACGAGGAGCTTGCCGGGGCGCTGGCCGAAGAGGCCGGGCGCATGCTCATGCTGATGCGCGCAGAGGGCTGCGCGGACCCGCGCGGGCTCGGCCACGCCGCCGACAAGGCCGCCAACGCCTTCCTGATCGAGGCGCTGCGGCGGCATCGCCCGGACGATGCGGTCCTGTCCGAGGAAAGCCCGGACGATCCGGCGCGGCTGGCGCGCGCGCGGGTCTGGATCATCGACCCGCTCGACGGCACCCGCGAATATTGCGAGGGCCGCGACGACTGGGCCGTCCATGTCGGGCTCGCCATGGACGGGCGGCCGGCGGCCGGCGCGGTGGCGATCCCGGCGCTGGGGCGGCTGTTCCGCTCCGACCGCTCCGCCGCGCCGGCGCCTGATCGTTCGCGCCCCGTGATCCTGGTCAGCCGTAGTCGCCCGCCGGAAGCGGCGGCCGCCATCGCCGCGCATCTGGGCGGCGAGCTGGTCGGCATGGGCTCGGCCGGCGCGAAGGCGATGGCGGTGATGGCGGGCGAGGCCGATCTCTACGTCCATGCCGGCGGCCAGCACGAATGGGACAATTGCGCCCCGGCCGCGGTGGCGCTGGGCGCCGGGTTGCACGCCAGCCGGATCGACGGCGCGCCGCTCGCCTATAACCGGGCGGATGCGCGCGTGCCCGATCTGGTGATCGGCCGGCGGGAACTCGCGGAACGGGTCGTCGCTTTTGTCCGGACGCGCGAACGGCGGGACTGACGATGCTGGTTTCCTATTCCACCTTCAAGAACGATCTCGGCGCATGGACCGGCATGACCGAGGACTTGATCCACGTCCATGTCGGGCTCGCCATCTTCGTCGTCACCGCCTTGTTGCTGCGGCGGCGCATGCGCTCGCCGATCCCGCTCGCGGTGGTCGCTTTCCTGGCGCTCGCCAATGAGGTCGCCGATTATTATTCGCCCGGATGGATACTGATCCCCTCCGTGCTCGATTTCGTGAACACGGTCTTCTGGCCGCTCGTGCTCTTCCTGCTCGCGCGGCGCGGCAGCGGGCAGGAGACGGTGCGCTAGAGAAAGACGCGGAGACGGCGCCAGGCCTGTGCTTTCGTCTCGAAATCCAGCGTGTAGGCCGGGCTGCTCGAAGGCAGATCGACCAGCGCGATGCCGGGTCTCTCGCCGATCTGGCGCCGGCCGATCCGCGCCGATGTGCCGCCGTTGAAGCCGATCGCCTTCAGCGCCGGCAGGGTCGCGATCAAGGCGGCGAGGTCGCTGGCGGCGTGGAGGCGGATGTCGGCGTCGAGGCTGCCCCGGCGCGTCGCCGCGGCGACCGTGTCCCAGAGGCCGATCCCGGCATCGCGCAGGGCGGCGAGGCGCGCGTCATAGTCCAGCCCCGCGAGATCGCGCCCGATCACGTCGCCGATCAGCCGCCAGAACTGGTTGCGCGGATGGGCGTAATATCGGCCCTGCGCCAGCGAGACGGCGCCGGGCAGGCTGCCGAGCACGAGCAGCCGCGTGTCGGCGCCCGCGACCGGTGGGAAGCAGTGCCGGACGGCCGCCGTCACGCCGCCGCGATCCACCCGGCGATCTTCTCCTCCAGAATCGCCAGCGGCAGCGCGCCGGTGCCGATCACCGCGTCGTGGAAGGCGCGCAGATCGAAGCGCGCGCCGAGCGCGTCGCCGGCGCGGCGGCGCAGGTCGCGGATCGTGATCTCGCCCATCTTGTAGGCGCAGGCCTGGCCGGGCTGAGCGATATAGCGGTCGATCTCGACCTCCACGTCGCGCCGCGCCATCGAGGTGTTGGCGAGCATATAGTCGATCGCCCGCCGGCGGCTCCATTCCCGGTCGTGCAGCCCGGTGTCGACGACGAGGCGCACCGCGCGCAGCATCGCCATGTCGAGATGGCCGAACCACTGATAGGGATCGGTGTAGAGGCCGAGCGCCCGGCCCAGCGTCTCCGCATAGAGGCCCCAGCCTTCGGTGAAGGCGGTCGCCGAGCCGAAGCGCAGCAGCGACGGCAGCGTCTCGTCCTCCTGCGCGAGGCTGATCTGGAAATGATGGCCCGGTATGCCCTCGTGCAGGGTCAGCGTCTCGAGCGTCGGGATCGGGCGCGTGTCGAGCATCGCCATGTTGAAATAGAGGATGCCGGGCGCGGAGCCGTCGGCGGGGCCGGCGCGGTAATAGCCGGTGCCGCGCTCGCCGCCGAGCGCGGGCAGCGGCCGCACCTCGAAGCCGGCGCGCGGGCGGCGCGGGAAGAGGTCCGGCATCGCCTCCCAGATCCGAGCCTCGATCCGCTCGAAATGCGCGATCAGGTCTTCCTGGCGGGTGTAATAGAAGCGCGGATCGGCGCGGACATGCTCGAACAAGGCGGGCAGGTCGCCTGCAAAGCCGATCGCGCCGCGCGCCTGCTCCATCGCGTCGCGAAGCTCGGCCACCTGCGCGATGCCGAGATGGTGGATGTCTTCCGCCGTGGCGGCGGTCGTCGTGTGCCGGGCGAGATCGGCGGCGTAGAGACGGCGGCCGTCCCGCATCGCCCAGCGCCCCGGCGCTTCGGTCGCGCGCGGCAGATAGTCGTTGGCGAGGAAGTCGCGCCAGGCCCGGTAGCCGGGCAGGATGCGCCGCTCGATCATGTCGCGATAGGCGTCGTCCATGCCGGCCGGCGCACCGCCCTGTCGTCGCAGCGGGGCGAAGAAGGGGCTTTCGGCGGGCGCGGCGGCCAGGGTGGCGTCGATCTGGCGCAGCACATTCCCGGCAACGATCCGGGACTGGACTTGCCCTTCGGCCAGGCCCTCCGCCAGCCGGGCGACGATCGAGCCGAGATGATCGGCGAAGCCCTCCATCTGCGCCAGCATCAGCGCATGATCGTCCGGCGTGGCCAGCAGCGGCGCGCGGGTCGCGACATAATCGGGGAAATCGAGGTGCAGGCCGAACGAGGCGTTGAGCGGCGCCCGCCGCCGCAGCGCGGCGACACCCGATCGCGCATCGTCCAGCGTCCGCTCGGTCCGGTAGCGCAGCACCGCATGCGCGATCCGCTCGACCGGCGGGAGCGCGGCCGGGTCGATCGCCGCGAGACCGGCGGCGGTGCGCCCGGCCTCGTCCGCGACGGCGCGTTCATGGCCCGGCGACAGCGGATCGACGAACGGCGCGCCGGCCAGCGGCAGTCCCCGCCGGATCGTGCCCAGCGGATCGAGCGCGCGCCGGGCGGCCTCGCTCTCTTCGATCAGCGCGCGCAGCCGGGCCGGAGCATCGTCACGGGCCGCCGCGCGCGCCGGCCCCGTCCGCCCGGCGAACATGGCCGCGCCGCCCAGCAGCATGGCGCGCCGGGTCAGTTCCATCACGCCCCCTTCCTTCGCCGATGATCCGGCCTACATGCGGGACCATGACCGGACCGTCCAGCGCCCAGATCGATTTCGATCAGTTCCTCGCCGTCGACATTCGCGTCGGCACCATCCTTGCCGTCGAGCCCTTTCCCGAGGCGCGCAAGCCGGCGTTCAAGCTGCGCATCGATTTCGGGCCGGAGATCGGGG
>CAZTPD010000084.1:0-9467 GCA_964614625.1 uncultured Sphingosinicella sp.
CAGAATTGCATTGCCGCCGTGCCAGCGCCCCTCGACTTCGCTCGGGACGAGCGAGGTTTGTGTTTTGCCCACCCCCGGCCCCTCCCGCAAGGCAGGGAAGAAAAGCTCTCCGCGGCTAGCCCAGCCGCGCCTTCACCGCGGCGCTGGCCTTGCTCATGTCGAGCTGGCCGGCATGGCGGTCCTTCAGCACGGCCATGACGCGGCCCATGTCCTTGACGCTCGCCGCGCCCGTCTCGGCGACGATCGCGTCGAGAGCGGCGGCGAGCTCCGCCTCGTCCATCTGGCGGGGCAGGAAGCGCTCGATCACCGCGACCTCGGCCGCCTCGGCCTCGGCCAGTTCGGCGCGGCCGCCTTTCTCGTACATGCCGATCGATTCGCGGCGCTGCTTGATCATCTTCTGGAGCACTTCGGTGACCAGCACGTCGTCCTCCGGCGGATTGGCGGACCCGCGCAATTCGATGTCGCGATTCTTGATCGCGGCCTGGATCAGGCGGATCGTGCCGGTCGCCGCCTTGTCGCCGGCCTTCATGGCGCCGACCAGCGCCTGTTTGATGTCGTCGCGAATCATGGGGCTCTTCTCGGATGGCCTTTCGGGGAAACCGCCAGCATAGCCGGGCGGACCGAGGTTTAACAGGATTGACGCGCCGCCCGCGCGGCCTTAGCGGCTGGGTCTTAGCGACATCGCCAACCCACGCTTACGGAGTGCCCGCCGCATGGCCGACGCCATCCCCTCGCCCGCGCCTGAAGGTGCGACGGGCGTATTGGTCCTGGCCGACGGGACCGTGCTGTGGGGCAGGGGATTCGGCGCGGAAGGCGAGGCGGTCGGCGAGGTCTGCTTCAACACCTCCATGACCGGCTATCAGGAGATCATGACCGATCCCAGCTACGCCGCGCAGATCGTCACCTTCACCTTCCCGCATATCGGCAATGTCGGCGCCAATTACGAGGACGTGGAGGCGGACAATCCGCACGCGCTCGGCTGCGTGGTGCGGCAGGACGTGACCGCGCCGAGCAATTTCCGCAGTCTCCAGAGCTTCGTCGAGTGGATGAAGGCGAACGGGCGGATCGGGCTGAGCGGCGTGGACACAAGGGCGCTGACCCGGCTGATCCGCATGCAAGGCGCGCCTAATGCGGTGATCGCCCATCGCGCGGATGGAAAGTTCGATCTGGAGGCGCTGAAGGCGAAGGCGCGGGACTGGCCGGGGCTGGAGGGGATGGATCTCGCCAAGGAGGTCACGACCCGGCAGACGCATCGGTGGTCGGGTGGGCTGTGGCGTCTCGGTCATGGCTATGAGGCGCGCCCCTCGACTTCGCTCGGGACGAGCGAGAGTGGGGGAGGCCAGGGAGACACGGATTCGCTCGTCCCGAGCGGAGCGCGGAGCGCGCAGGCTCTCCTGAGCGAAGTCGAAGGGTCGAAGGGCGCTGGCACGGAGGACGAGCAGGACGCACGCCCCCATGTCGTCGCGATCGACTATGGCGCCAAGCGCAACATCTTCCGCAATCTGGAGGCGGCCGGGGCGCGCGTGACCGTGATGCCCGCCACGGCCGGCTTCGACGAGGTGATGGCGCACGATCCCGACGGCTTCTTCCTGTCGAACGGGCCGGGCGATCCGGCGGCGACGGGGGAATATGCGGTGCCGGTGATCCGGGCGATGCTGGAGACGGGCAAGCCGCTCTTCGGCATCTGTCTGGGGCACCAGCTCCTCGGCCTCGCGGTCGGCGCGCGCACGGCGAAGATGCACCAGGGCCATCGCGGCGCGAACCATCCGGTGAAGCGGCTGGAGGACGGCCGGGTCGAGATCACCAGCATGAACCACGGCTTCGCGGTCGAGGGGACAAGCCTGCCGGACAATGTGCGGCAGACCCATGTGAGCCTGTTCGACGGCAGCAATTGCGGGATCGAGCTGACGGATCGGCCGGCGTTCTCGGTGCAGTATCATCCTGAGGCGAGCCCGGGGCCGCAGGACAGCACGTATCTCTTCGGGAAGTTTGTCGAGGCGCTGCGATGATCCCGCCCGTTCCTCTGCCGCCTCCGGCATATGAACAGGTGATAGAGGCTGTAGCGGCCTGCGGCGTGGCTGTGGCGAGCGTCCACATCGCCTATGAAGACGAGTTGCAGTCCGATGTCGTCAAGATTGCTGATCTGGGCGGAATCGACGAGGAAAGGCTCGCCTGTGTCCGGCGGGCGATTCATCCATTCTATATTGTTGAAATCGAAAATGAGGATCAGCGGCGCGCTTTCTATGCCCTAGCCGATCATGAGAATCGCCGACAGCTAAAGGAAGAGGCCGTAAGCTGGCTGCGAACAAACGGCATGTTGGAACGAGTGCCGAGCTTCGAACCGGAGCGGGGCGTAAAAGCATTCGCCCAATCGGTTGAAACCGCCTGTGGACTTTCGCCCGGCAGTGCACTCGAACCCGTCGGCGAAAACATGCTCACCTTTCGTCGTGAGTTTCTTCAGAGGAACCTAGCCGCTTCCGAATATGACGGAACCGCTTGCCTGATGCGGATGATCGCCGCTTCTGATGCGGACGAGCACGACATTCGCTTGGCTTGGATTGGCAACGCAGCATTTAACGAAGACAGGCGGTAATGCCCAAACGCACCGACATCTCCTCCATCCTCGTCATCGGCGCCGGCCCCATCGTGATCGGGCAGGCGGCGGAGTTCGATTATTCGGGCAGCCAGGCGCTGAAGGCGCTGAAGGAGGAGGGGTATCGCGTCATCGTCGTCAATTCGAACCCGGCGACGATCATGACCGATCCCGAGCTGGCCGACGCGACCTATGTCGAGCCGATCACGCCCGAATATGTGGCCAGGATCATCGAGAAGGAGCGGCCCGACGCGGTGCTGCCGACGATGGGCGGGCAGACGGGGCTCAACACCGCCTTGGCTCTGTTCAAGGACGGCACGCTGGAGAAATACGGCGTCAAGATGATCGGCGCCGATGCCGAGGCGATCGAGAAGGCCGAGGACCGGCTGAAATTCCGCGAGGCGATGGACAAGATCGGGCTGGAGAGCGCCCGTTCCGCGATCGCGCACAGTGTCGAGGAGGCGCTGGCGGGGCTGGAGAAGACCGGGCTGCCGGCGATCATCCGGCCGAGCTTCACCCTGGGCGGCACGGGCGGCGGCATCGCCTACAATCGCGAGGAGTTCATCGCGATTGTCACCGGCGGGCTGGAGGCTTCGCCCACCAACGAGGTGCTGATCGAGGAATCGCTGCTCGGCTGGAAGGAATATGAGATGGAGGTGGTCCGCGACCGGGCGGACAATGCCATCATCATCTGCTCGATCGAGAATATCGACCCGATGGGCATCCACACGGGCGATTCCATCACCGTCGCGCCGGCGCTGACGCTGACCGACAAGGAATATCAGATCATGCGCAATGCGAGCATCGCTTGCCTGCGCGAAATCGGTGTCGAAACAGGTGGTTCCAACGTCCAGTTCGCGGTGAATCCGAAGGACGGGCGGCTTGTCGTCATCGAGATGAACCCGCGCGTGTCGCGCTCCTCGGCGCTGGCGTCCAAGGCGACGGGCTTTCCGATCGCCAAGGTCGCGGCGAAGCTGGCGGTGGGCTACACGCTGGACGAGATCGACAACGACATCACCGGCGTCACCCCGGCCTCGTTCGAGCCGACGATCGATTACGTCGTCACCAAGATCCCCCGCTTCGCCTTCGAGAAGTTCAAGGAGAGCGAGGCGCTGCTTTCGACCGCGATGAAGTCCGTGGGCGAAGTGATGGCGATCGGGCGCAACATCCACGAGAGCCTGCAAAAGGCGCTGCGCGGGCTGGAGACCGGCCTGATCGGCTTCGACGGGGTGCGTGCGCTTTACGGCGCGCCCAAGGCGGAGATCGAAGCGGCGCTCGCCGTGCCGTCGCCCGACCGGCTGCTGGTCGCCGCGCAGGCGCTGCGCGAGGGGCTGAGCGTCGCGGAGGTCCACGCGATCACCCGATACGATCCCTGGTTCCTGGAGCGTCTTCAGGAGATCGTCGAGGCCGAGGAGGCGGTGTGCCGCGACGGGCTGCCGGGCGACGCGGACGGCTTCAGGCGCCTCAAGCAGATGGGCTTTTCAGACCGGCGGCTGGCCGAGCTGAACCTCAAGTCCGCCAATGTCGCGGGCGGGGGCGTCAAGACGCGGGCGCGCAGCCACGGCCTGATCCACGACGCGGTCAAGGGCATGATCGGCGCGACCACCGAGGACGAGGTGCGCCGGCTGCGCCACAAGCTCGGCGTGCGGCCCGTCTTCAAGCGGATCGACACCTGCGCCGCCGAGTTCGAGGCGAAGACGCCTTACATGTACTCGACCTACGAAAGCCCCACCTTCGGCGAACCGGAATGCGAGGCGCAGCCTTCCGACCGGCGCAAGGTCGTGATCCTGGGCGGCGGGCCGAACCGGATCGGGCAGGGGATCGAGTTCGACTATTGCTGCGTCCACGCCGCCTATGCGCTGAAGGAGGCCGGGTTCGAGACCGTCATGGTCAATTGCAATCCGGAGACGGTCAGCACCGATTACGACACGTCCGACCGCCTCTATTTCGAGCCGCTGACGGAGGAGGACGTGCTGGAGATCCTGCATGTCGAGCAGTCGCGCGGCGAGCTGCTGGGCGTCATCGTCCAGTTCGGCGGGCAGACGCCGCTGAAACTCGCGGCCGCGCTGGAGAAGGCCGGGATTCCGATCCTCGGCACCTCGCCCGACGCGATCGACCTGGCCGAAGACCGGGAGCGCTTCGCGGCTTTGGTCGACGTGCTCGGCCTCAAGCAGCCGCGCAACGGCATCGCGCGCAGCCGCGACGAGGCGCTGAAGGTGGCGGAGCGGATCGGCTATCCGGTGCTGACCCGGCCCTCCTATGTGCTTGGCGGGCGGGCGATGGAGATCGTCGATTCGCCCGAGCAGCTCGACGATTATATCCACACCGCCGTCCAGGTCTCCGGCGACAGCCCGGTGCTGATCGACCAGTATCTGCGCGACGCGATCGAGGTGGACGTCGATGCGCTGTGCGACGGCGAGGACGTCGTGATCGCCGGCGTCATGCAGCATATCGAGGAAGCCGGCGTCCATTCGGGCGACAGCGCCTGCTCGCTGCCGCCCTACAGCCTCTCCCCGGAGATCGTCGCCGAGATCGAGCGGCAGGCGGCGGAGCTGGCTCGGGCGCTCGGCGTCGTCGGGCTGATGAACGGCCAGTTCGCGGTCAAGGACGGCGAGGTCTACCTCATCGAGGTCAATCCGCGCGCCAGCCGCACCGTGCCCTTCGTCGCCAAGGCGGTGGGCGCGCCGGTCGCCAAGATCGCGGCGCGGGTGATGGCGGGCGAGAAGCTGGCCGATCTGCCGGCGATCCGCCGCGACGTGCGCCACATCGCGGTCAAGGAAGCGGTCTTCCCCTTCGCGCGCTTCCCCGGCGTCGATCCGGTCCTGTCGCCGGAAATGAAGTCCACCGGCGAAGTCATGGGGATCGATGGAGATTTTGCTACCGCCTTCCTGAAATCGCAGCAGGGCGGCGGCGTCGAGCTGCCCGACGGCGGCACGCTGTTCGTGTCGGTCAAGGACAGCGACAAGCCGGCCATCCTGGCGCCGGTCCGCGACCTGATCGGGATGGGTTTCGAGGTGATCGCGACCGGCGGCACCGCCGACTATCTCGCCGCCGAGGGCGTCGCGGTGGAGCGGATCAACAAGGTGGCGCAGGGGCGCCCGCACATCGTCGATCGGATCAAGGACGGCGGCGTCGCGCTCGTCTTCAACACCACCGAAGGCTGGCAGAGCCACAAGGATTCCGCCTCGATCCGCGCCTCGGCGGTCCAGCAGAAAATCCCCTATTTCACCACGGCGGCCTCAAGCGTGGCGGTGGTGCGCTCGATCGCGGCGCGGCGGGCGCGCGGCCTTGAAGTGCGCGCCTTGCAGGACTATTATTCAGCCTCCGAAGCATGATCCTGAACAAACTGACTTGGCTTCAGGCGATCCTCTCCGGGAGGGGCGCCCAAGCGGGATTTTGACGAAAGGCACTGCGAATGGCGACGGTCGAGAAGCAGCCCATGCTGGCCGAGGGCTATGAGAAGCTCCAGACGGATGTGCGCCACCTCAAAACCGTGGAGCGTCCGTCCGTGATCGACGCGATCGAGGAAGCGCGCGCCCATGGCGACCTTTCGGAGAATGCGGAATATCACGCCGCCAAGGAGCGCCAGGGCCAGATCGAGGCGCAGATCGCGGACATCGAGGACCGCCTCAGCCGCGCGATGGTGATCGATCCGACGACGCTCTCGGGCGACAAGGTGGTGTTCGGCGCGACCGTCCACCTGCTCGACGAGAACGACAAGAAGATCAAATACCAGATCGTCGGCGAGACCGAGGCGGACGCCAGGGTCGGGCGGATCAGCTACGCCTCGCCGCTCGGCCGGGCGCTGATCGGCCGCTCCAAGGGCGACGAGGTCGAGTTCGCCGCGCCGTCGGGCGACAAATATTTCGAGATCGCCAAGATCGAGTTCATCTAGGCGCCGGGGCTTCTCCCGTCATGCGGCCACCGGAAAGCTGGGCGAAGGCGCCGTTCACCTTGTGGATGTCGCTGACGGTCGCCGCTGCGTGGCTGGTGGTGACGCTGATGGGGCTCGGCGGCTGGGCCGCGATCTGGGGCGGCTTCATCCCGGCGCGGCTGGACGGCGCGACGGCCGAGGACGGGCTGGCGCTCGCGCCGGTCTGGCTGACGCCCTTCGCCGCGACCTTCGTCCACGCCAATCTCGTCCATCTCGGCTTCAACCTGCTGGTGCTGGTCTTCTGCGGCCGGCCGACCGAAACGGTGCTGGGAACGACGGGCTTCGTCATCCTCTACCTGCTCGGCGCCTATGCGGCGGCGGCGGCGCACTGGCTGATCCAGCCGGGCGACATGGTGCCGATGATCGGCGCGAGCGGCGCGATCTCGGCGGTGCTCGGCGCCTATGCGCTGCTGTTCGGGCGCAACCGGGTGAAGGTCGCCAGCCCGCGCCTCGCGCTCTGGCTCAACGCGCTGTGGCTGATGGCCGCCTGGGTGGGCTTGCAGATCATCATCGGGATCAGCTTCGCGCGCGGCGGCATCCAGGTCGCCATCGCCGCCCATATCGGCGGCTTCGCGGTCGGCCTGCTGCTCGCCAATCCGCTGCTGTTGCTGAAGTATCGGAAGGCCTGAACTCATCAGGAGTGACGGGAGGTTACTTCTCGTTTTCTTCCAGATCCGGTTCCAGCAGCCGGTGCAGGTGGACGACGACGAACTTCATCTCGGCATCGTCGACGGTGCGCTGGGCCGCGGCCCGCCAGGCGTCATAGGCGCTGGCATAATCGGGATAGAGGCCGACCATCTGGACGGTGTCGAGATCGAAATCGAGGCCGCGCGGATCCTTGACCCGGCCGCCGAACACGAAATGAAGCTTGCTCATGGCGCGCCGCCTAGGCGGGAATAAGGCGGCGCGCAAGGTGCGCCCGGCCTCCTCCCCGCGTCAATCTTTCGCGCCGATCGTCTCGCCGACGGCGCGGACGACCTTGCCGATCCCTTCGTCGGCGCGGGCGCGGCCGGCGTCGATGCCGGTGCGGACCGCGTCGCGCGCGGTATCGACCAGCTTGCGCCCGGTCTCGCCGAGCAGATCCTTTTCCCGGCGCGTGCCCGGCACCAGCGCGCCGAGCACGGCGCCGATCGCGAGGCCGCCGAGCACGGCGGCGACCGGATAGACGGCGAGCTGGGCGCTGACCTCGCTGGTGCGCTCGCGCGCCGCTTCATAGGCCGAAACGGTGCGTGTCCGCGCGGTGTCCAGCGCCCGGGTGGCGCGGCCGCGTGTCTCGGTCCGCGTCTCCTCGTTCCCGTTCTTCTTCGCCGCCATCAACGCGCTCCTTGCTCTCCGGCGCCCAACGCCGCGCCTTCGGATTGGTTTCCCCGGTCCGTCCTGTCCGAGATAAGCCGCTTCGCCGCTCTTGTAAGAGGGCCGCGCGCCAGAAACAGCGCGAGCGCGCCGATCCCCGCCGAAACCGCGACCGGGCGCGCCTTCACGGCCTCCACCGCCTCGTCGGCGAGATCGGCGCCCTTCGCCTTGACGCCGTCCCACGCTTCGCCGGCCAGGCTGTTCGGATGGAGGCGCGCGCGCGTCGCCGCCAGCGTCGCGTCGAGACGGGCACGGGCCTTCACCGCGTCGCGCCGCGCCTGCTCGATCCCGGCGAGCGTCATGGCAATGCCTCGCCCCGCTCGATCGCGGCGCGCTCGCCGTCGTCGCGGCCGAGGCCCTTGATCCCGGCCCAGCCGTAATGGACCAGAAGATAGCCGACGATCGCGAGGGGCACGAAGACGGCGATTCCGGCGAACAGCGGCCCGATCTCGCGCGCCAGCGCCACCATCGCGCCGATCACCAGCGCCGTCATCCCCGCGAACAGGAAGAACCAGCCGATCGCCAGCGCGACCACCGCGCGGCGCGCGCGCACCGCGCGGTGCGCGACGATCGCCTTGGCGAGGGCGATCTCCGCCTCGGCATAGCCGCGCCCGTCCTCGACCAGACGGGCGATCAGCTCGCCGATCGTCTCTCCGTCCGGTCCCGGTTCCTGGCCCCCGTCCGCCAAGGCTCAGGCTCCGTCATTGTCCGCTTCGGGGCGGCCGACCCGGCCGGCGTCGTCCAGCCCGCTGCGCAGCACCCGCATCAGCGCGAAGCCGACCACGGCGGCGGCGGCGATCGCGACGACCGGGCTCTTGCGGACGATGTCGCGGGTCTCGCCGATAATGTCGTCGACGCTCTTGTCGCGGACCTTGCCGGCGAAGGAGGAGACGACATCGGCGGCGCGATGGGCGTAATCGCCATATTCGCCGCCCAGCCGCTCGTCGATCGAGCGGGCGGCGTCGTCGATCACCCCGCCCAGCTCCTCGAGCAGGTTCGCGCCCTTGCCCTTGCCGTCGTCGGCATAAGAGCGCAGCCGGTCGCCCGCCTGGCCGCGCAGCGACACGACCTGCTCCTTCACCTGGCGGACCAGGCGGTCGGACGCGTCGCGCGCGCCGTCGCCGGATTCGCGCGCATCGGCGGACGCGCCGGCGATGACGTGGTCGGTGCCTTCGGGAAGCTCGGGGTCGCGGCGGGGCATGGTCATTCCTCCACTCTCTTCAAACAAATTGCCGGTCTGTCCAGAACACCCGCCCGGACCTTGCGTTCCGGAGGCGGACAGGAAAGTTGCATGTGCTTCGCCCGCCGGATAATCGGCCGGCACAGCACTTCCTTATCCCATGCGAGGCCGTAACGAAATGACCGCGATCATCCACCTGCACGCCCGCCAGATCCTCGACAGCCGCGGCAACCCGACGGTGGAGGTGGACGCGCTGCTGGAGGACGGCAGCCTGGGCCGCGCGGCGGTGCCCTCGGGCGCCTCGACCGGCGCGCACGAGGCGGTCGAGAAGCGCGACGGCGACAAGGGGCGCTGGCTCGGCAAGGGCGTCGGCGCGGCGGTGGAGGCGGTGAACGGCGAGATCGCCG
>CAZTPD010000085.1:0-9465 GCA_964614625.1 uncultured Sphingosinicella sp.
TCCTGCCGCTCGCCGATGTCGGAATAATAAGGGAAGGTCGTGTCGACGGGGACGCAGATCAGCTTCTCGTCGCCGCCCGCCTCGTCCTCCAGCTTCAGGACGCCGATCGGCCGCGCGCGCACCACGCAGCCCGGCACGAAGGGCGAGCGCGCGATCACCAGCGCGTCGAGCGGGTCGCCGTCCGGCGACAGGGTGTGCGGCACGAAGCCGTAATTGGCCGGATAGCGCATCGGCGTGTGCAGGATGCGATCGACGAACAGCGCGCCCGATTTCTTGTCGAACTCGTACTTCACCGGCTCGCCGCCGACGGGCACTTCGATGATGACGTTGACCGATTCGGGCGGATCGTCGCCCACGGGGATGAGATCGATATTCATGACGGCGCGCCTATAGGCGCTGCGCCCGGGGCCTAGGAAGCGCTTTCTTCGCACCTGCACAAAATTCACGCGGCCCTTTTCGCGGCCCGCAAAGCTGCTAAAGCGCGCGCCCTATGAGCAAGGGGCCGCAGAGGATCAGGGGCACCCAGGACATCTGGGGAGAGGAAGCCAACCGTTTCCACGCGGTGACGGCGGCGTTCGACCGGGTGCGCCGGCTTTACGCCTTCCAGCGCATCGAGATTCCGGTGTTCGAGGCGACGGAGGTCTTCGCCCGCTCGATCGGCGAGACCACCGATGTCGTCTCCAAGGAGATGTACACCTTCGCCGACAAGGGCGGCGATTCGATCACGCTGCGGCCCGAATTCACCGCCGGCATCTGCCGCGCTTTTCTCTCCGAAGGCTGGCAGCAGCACGCGCCGATGAAGCTGGCGACGCACGGCCCGGTCTTCCGCTACGAGCGCCCGCAAAAGGGCCGCTACCGCCAGTTCCACCAGCTCGACGCCGAGATCATCGGCACCGACGCCCCGGCGGCGGACGTGGAGCTGCTCGTCTTCGCCGATCAGCTTTTGCACGAACTGGGCATCGCGGACGGCATCACGCTCCAGCTCAACACGCTGGGCGACGCGGCGACCCGCGACGCCTGGCGCGCGGCGCTCGTCGCGCATTTCGAGGCGCATCGCGGCGATCTCTCCGAAGACAGCCTCGCTCGGCTCGACAAGAACCCGCTGCGCATCCTCGATTCCAAGGATCCCCGCGACCGCCCGATCGCCGACGCCGCGCCGGACATCGACGCCTTCCTGACGGCGGAGGCGAGCGACTTCTTCGCCGCCGTCACCGCCGGGCTGGACGCGGCGGGCGTCGCTTGGACACGCAACGCCCGGCTGGTGCGCGGCCTCGATTATTACCGTCACACCGCCTTCGAATTCGTCACCGACCGCCTCGGTGCGCAGGGCACGGTGCTGGCCGGCGGCCGCTATGACGGCCTGATCGAAAGCCTCGGCGGCCCGCATACGCCGGCGGTCGGCTGGGCGGCGGGGATCGAGCGGTTGGCGATGATGATCGAACGGCCTCAAGCGGTAGCGATGGATGCTGTGCTTGTGCCGCTTGGTCCGCAGGCTGAGACTGCGGCCATCCGCATCCTCGCCGAGCTACGCCGGGTCGGCATCTCCAGTGATATGGCATTTCGCGGCAATATGAAGCGCCGCATGGCGAAGGCGAATGAAAGCGGTGCGCGCTTCGCGATTATTCTGGGCGACGACGAGTTGGTTAGGGACGAAGCGTCGGTGAAGGATTTGGTCAGCGGCGAGCAGAAGGCGCTGCCGCTCGACAAGTTAGGTGATATCCTTGCGGATCAACTGATCGAGATTGCTTGTTTCGAAGCGACGGACGGAATGGTCGGTCGCGATGTGGACGGGACTTACACGGTCGGAAAGCCTGCCAAGTCATGACCAAAATCTCCGCCGAGCGCATTGCCGCGATCGAGGCGCGGCGGGAGGAGCTGTCGCAGGCCATGTCGTCGGGCGATCTGCCCGCCGACCAGTTCGTGAAGCTCTCCAAGGACTATGCCGAGATCGAGCCGGTCGCCGAGGCGGCGCGCGAGGTGCGGCGGCTGCGCGACGAGGCGCGCTCGCTTGCCGAGATGACGCAGGAGGCGGACGAGGAACTGCGCGCGATGGCGGCCGAGGAGCTGACCCTGAATCGCGAGCAGCTCGAGGCCGCCGAGCGGGCGCTGGCGTTGAAGCTGCTGCCGCGCGACGCGGCCGACGACCGCCCCGCGATGCTCGAGGTCCGCGCGGGCACGGGCGGCGACGAAGCCGCGCTCTTCGCCGGCGATTTGCTGCGCATGTACCAGCGTCATGCCGAGACGAAAGGCTGGCGCTTCGAGATGGTGTCGGCGACGGCCGCCGAGCTGGGCGGCTTCAAGGAGGCGATCGCCTCCGTCACCGGCCAGGGCGTGTTCGCGCGGCTGAAGTTCGAAAGCGGCGTCCACCGCGTCCAGCGCGTCCCCGTCACCGAAAGCGGCGGGCGCATCCACACCTCCGCCGCCACCGTCGCGGTCCTGCCCGAGGCGGAGGAAGTGGACGTCCAGATCGACGAGAAGGACCTGCGCATCGACATCTACCGCGCCTCCGGCCCCGGCGGGCAGGGCGTGAACACGACCGACAGCGCGGTCAGGATCACCCACCTTCCCACCGGCATCGTCGTCATCCAGCAGGACGAGCGCTCGCAGCACAAGAACAAGGCCAAGGCGATGAAGGTGCTGCGCACCCGGCTCTACGAGGCCGAGCGCGAGCGCCTGGCCGCCGAGCGCACCGGCGCGCGCCGCTCGATGGTCGGCTCCGGCGACCGCTCCGAGCGCATCCGCACCTACAATTTCCCGCAAGGCCGCGTGACCGATCACCGGATCAACCTGACGCTCCACCGCCTGCCAGAAATCCTCGAAGGCCAGATGGACGAACTGATCGACGCGCTGATCGCCGAGGACGAGGCCGAGCGGCTGGCGAGCCTGGATGAGCAGGTCGGCTAAGCCCCACGGTTTCCGTTCGTCCCGAGCGAAGTCGAGGGGCGCTGGCACGGACTCATCACATACGCCCCTCGACTTCGCTCGGGACGAACGGAGGTGGTGAGTTGCGCGGAAGCTTTGAGAGCGGCTGCCGGGCAGCTTGAGTGTGTCTCCGCCACTCCCCGCCTCGACGCCGAGCTGCTGATGGCCCACGCGCTGGGCGTGTCGCGCGAGGGGCTCCTGCTGGGGCGCATGGAAGGCCCGCCGCCGGCCGCTTTCGATGCCCTGCTCGCCCGCCGCCTCGCCCATGAGCCGGTCGCCTATATCACCGGCCGCCGCGCCTTCTGGACGATCGAGCTGGAGGTCGGCCCCGGCGCGCTCGTGCCCCGGCCGGACAGCGAGACGCTGATCGACGCGGCGATCGCCCGTTTCGGCGCGGAGGGGCCGGCCGCGATCCTCGATCTCGGCACAGGGCCGGGCACGCTGCTGCTCGCCGCGCTCGATCAGTGGCCGGGCGCGCGGGGGCTGGGCGTTGATCGTTCCGAGGAGGCGCTCGCTTATGCCCGGCGCAACGCGGCGCGGCTCGGGCTGGCCGACCGCGCCGAATTCCGCCTCGGCGACTGGGACGAAGGGATCGACGCGCGCTTCGATCTCGTCCTCGCCAACCCGCCTTATATCGAGACCGGCGCGGCATTGCCGCCGGACGTGGCCGACTGGGAGCCGACGGGCGCGCTCCATGCCGGGGCCGACGGGCTCGACGCCTATCGGCGGATCGCGCCGCGCCTGGCGCGCCTGCTGGCGCCCGGCGGCATCGCCTGCGTCGAGATCGGCGCGGGACAGGCCGATGCGGCCGCTTCGCTGTTCGCCGCCCAGGGGTTCACGATTTCGTCACGCGCGGACCTTAACGGGGTGACGCGCTGTCTGATCGTGGGGGATTGATCGCGGCTCGCCGCTTTTTTCCTTGGATTTGCGCGGCGCGATGTTTACATAGGGATGCAGGGACGGGGCCAATCACAGCATGGATGCGTGAGAGCCCGACGTCGCCGACCCCCGATTGCTTGGTCGCTCGGCAAGGCGATTTGGTGAGATGTCTGGATTCGCGCCCGGAGGCGCGGGTTCATGCCTCCGGGGTCGTGCAAGTGAAGTGGCCGGGACGGTCCCGGCCGGGTTGAAAGTGAACCATCCTTGGTGAGGATTTTCGTTTGATCAACAATCGTCAGAGCGGCCGCAGGCGCGGTCGCGGGGGCGGCGGACGCCCGCCCGGCAGCAATCCCGGCCCCGGCAACCGCCAGGACAACCGGCAGCGCGGCAACGCCGCCCAGCTTCTCGAAAAGTATAAGGGCCTCGCCCGCGACGCGCAGATGCAGGGCGATCGGGTCCAGACCGAATATTATCTGCAATATGCGGATCATTATTTCCGCGTGCTGGGCGAGAGCCGCGCGCGCTACGAGGAGCAGCGCCGGCAGCGCGGCGAGGATGACGGCGCCGAGGACGAGGGCGATGAGGATGTCGCCGCCGAGGCCGCCGAAACCGCCGCCGCCGAGGAGCGCGCGCCGCGCCGGACCGAACGCGCCGATCGCGAGGAGCGTGCCGAGCGCGGCCAGCGCAACGGCGAATATCGCGCCCGCCGCCCGCGCGCCGCGCGCGCCGAGGAAGCGGACGGCGAGGAAGACGGGGACGAGCGGATCGCCGTCGACAGCCTGCCGCCGTCGATCGCGCCCTCCGCCCCGGCCGCCGAAGCGGAAGACGAGGACAAGCCGGCCCGCGCCCCGCGCCGCCGCGCCGTCCGCCGTCCGCGCGCGTCCGACGAGGATATCGCGCCGGCCGCCTGATTGGCGCGCCCGATTGCGCATTGACCTCGGGCCGGGCCTGTAAGACCCTCCCTGGACCGGTTCCAGGGAGGGTTTTTCATGCGTGTCGTCGCCTTGCTTCTCGCGTCGCTTGCCGTTCCGGCCTTCGCCCAGATCCAGGCGGAGATCCCGCCGCCCTCGCAGACCGCGCAGGGCGAGGTGTCCGTGACGATCTACAACGGCAATCTCGCTTTGGTGCAGGACACGCGGCAGCTCGCCATCCCCTCCGGCCGCTCGCGCCAGGAATTTCCCGACGTCTCCGCCCAGATCCAGCCGCAGACGGTGACGCTGAACGGCGCCGGCCTCGGCATCGTCGAGCAGAATTTCGATTTCGACCTGCTCTCCCCCGCCGCGCTGATGCAGAAGGCGGTGGGCGAGACGATTACTTTGGTGCGGACCAATCCGGCGTCGGGGCAGGAAACGCGCGAGCGCGCCCGGGTGCTGGCCGCCAATGGCGGCGTCGTGCTCCAGATCGGCCAGCGGATCGAGGTGCTGCGCGACGACGGCCTGCCGGTGCGCGTCATCTTCGATCGCGTGCCGGAAAATCTGCGTGCCCGGCCGACCCTGTCGGTCACGGTGCAGAGCGAGCGCGCCGGCCGGCGCCCGGTCACGCTCACCTATCTCACGCCGGGGCTCGGCTGGCAGGCCGATTATGTCGCCCTGTTCGACGAGGATGCGGGGCGGATGGACGTGCAGGGCTGGATCACGCTCACCAACAATTCGGGCACGCCCTACAACGCGGCGGACGTGCTGCTCGTCGCCGGCGAGCCGGGCGGGGGCGGCGCGCGCGTGCCCCGTCGCGGCAATCTGCGCCAGGCCGGCACCGAGACCTCGGACCGCGAGCGGCTCGGCGACTATTATCTCTATCCGCTGCCCGAGCGCACGACGATCGCCAACCGCCAGACCAAGCAGGTCAGCTTCCTCGACGTCGCCAACACGCCGGCCCAGCGCGCCTATGAATATCGCGTCGGCTGGCTCGCCACCGCCAACGAGCCGCAGAGCGCGAACACGGTGCTGCGCTTCTCCTCCTCGCGCGATCAGGGGCTGGGCGACGCGCTCCCCGCCGGCACGGTGCGGGTCTATCAGCGCGACGCGCGCGGCAATCCGCAATTCGTCGGCGAAAGCGATATCGGCCACACCCCGATGGGCTCCGAGCTGGGCCTCGTCACCGGCCAGGCGTTCGACGTGAAGGTCCAGCCGGTGGTCGAGCGGCGCGAGCGGGTGAGCGGCAATCGCTGGCGCACGACGATGCGCTACACCTTGAGCAACGCGCGGCCGGACGCGGTGACGGTCGATCTGCTCCAGTCGGGCCTGTGGGGCGACACCCGCGTCGTCGAGGAGAGCGCGACGAGCCAGCGCCGCTCGGCCGACGAGGCCTTGTGGCGCGTCCCCGTCCCCGCCAATGGCGAGGCGGTCGTGACCGCGACCTTCGACACGCGTTTCTGACGGACGATCGCGATGTTCCATAACGTCGTTCGTCCCGAGCGAAGTCGAGGGGCGCTGGCACGGATGCAGAGAAGCGCCCCTCGACTGCGCTCGGGACGAACGGTGCTGTTCGCGCTCCTCCTGTGGATGACGGCCCCCGCCGCCGCCCAGACCATCGTCACCTCGCCCGGCGCGGACGAGGTCGATGTCACCGTCTATCGCGATCCCGGCCGCCCGGCGGACCGCGATCCCAATCTCCGCTTCCTGAACGGCTATGCGCTGATCAGCGAGACGCGGCGCGTGACCATCCCGGCCGGCGAATCGGACATAAGGTTCGAGGGCGTCGCCGGCGGCATCCTGCCGCAGAGCGCGATCGTCACCGGCCTCCCGGAAGGCATCGTCGAGCGCAACCGCGACGCCTGGCTGCTTTCGCCCGCGACCCTGCTCGATCGCTCGCTCGGCCGCCGCGTCCACCTGCGCCGCACCTCGCGCGCCACCGGCGCGGTGCGCGAGCATGAGGCGGTGGTGCGCTCCGGCGCGGACGGCGCGGTCGTGCTGGAGACGCAGGACGGGTTCGAGGCGCTGCGCTGCACCGGGCTCAACGAGACGCCGGTCTATGATTCGGTGCCGCCGGAGCTTTCGGTGCGCCCGACCCTTTCGGTGCGCGCGCGCTCGGCGCGGCCGGTCGTCGCCACGATCACCCTGTCCTATCTGGCGAGCGGCATGGACTGGCAGGCGGACTATATCGCCAGCCTCTCCGAGGACGGCAGCCGGATCGAGCTGTTCGCCTGGCTGACGCTGGCGAGCAGCGACGAGACCAGCTTCGTCGATGCCGACACGCAGGCGGTGGCGGGCCGGCTCAACCGGACCGCCGTCCGCGTGCCGCCGTCCGAAGGCCCGCCGCTCACTCTGCAATGCTGGCCGCAGGGCACGACCAGCGACATTCCCGAGGACACATTCGCGCGCGGGGAATCGATCGTCGTCACCGGCTCGCGGATGTTCAGCGTGGCGGACGCCGCGCCACCGCCGCCCCCTCCTCCGCCGCCGCCGTCGGCGCCGGTCCCGGCGATGCAGGCCGTTCAGGAGGAGCTGGGCGATCTCAAGCTCTATCGCATCCCCGAGCCGGTCACCGTCGCGGCGCGCAGCCAGAAGCAGGTCGCGCTGATGCAGCGGCCCGGCGTGCAGGTGCGCACCGTCTATCGCCAGAATGTGCCTCTGTCCGACGATGACTGGTCCGGCGCGGCGCGGCGTTATCTGGTGACCCGCAACCGGACGCAGGAGGGGCTGGGGCTGCCGCTGCCCGCCGGGCGGGTCCGCCTCTTCGGCGCCCGGGGCGAGAGGCCGATCCTGCTCGGCCAGGGCACGATCGCCGATCGCGCGGTCGGCGAGGATGTCGAGATCGATCTGGGGGCGGCGCCCGGTGTGCGCACCGGGACGACGGTCGCACGGCGCAAGGCGGGCAGTCGCGGCCTGCGCGATTATGTCCTGACGGTCAGCAACGACCGGGCGGAACCGATCGATTTCGAAGCGGAGATTTTCAGCGACGGCCTCGACCTGCGCGCCTCGTCCCGGCTGGCGCGCCGCAACGGGCGCCCGCTCTGGCGCGTGACGGTCCCCGCCAATGGCAGTGCCGAACTGCGCTACAGCGTGCCGATTCCCTGATCAGCCGCGCTTCACCGGGCGGGGCCGGTGATTTTCGTCCAGCGCGACGAAGGTGAACAGCCCCTCCGTCACCTTCACCTCCTCGCGGCCGCCGTCGCGGGTCGCGATCACCTCGATGCGGATCGCGATCGAGGTGCGGCCGATCCGCTCGACCTCGGCATAGACCGAGATGAGGTCGTGCAGCAGGATCGGCGCGATGAAGGTCATCGCCTCGATCGCCACGGTGGCGACCGCGCCTTCCGCCTCACGACCGGCGACGATGCCCGACGCGATGTCCATCTGGCTGAGCACCCAGCCGCCGAAGATATGGCCGTTGGCGTTGATGTCGCCGGGGCGCGGCGCCACGCGCAGGATCGGCTCGCGCTTGCTATCGTTCGTCATCATGCCCCTTCCGGCTCGCATCCTCGTCATGGCCGGTGCGGCTCGACAGGAAGACGAGCCCCATCAGCCCGGTGCCGACCAGCACCGTCAGCCCGACGCCGAGGATGGTCGCGATCACCATGTGGAGCCGCAGCGGCTCGCCGCCGGTGGCGAGCCACGCGATCGACAGCAGGGCGACGGCGAGCGCGAGCAGGACCATCCGGCCCATGAATTTCCGATAGCGCGCCCAGGCGATGGCGGCGCCCTCGTGGCGCGCGTCGGCCGGGGGCGGCACGGGATCGTGGCGGGGCATGGCTTCCCTTTGGCCCCGGCCCGTGGGATCATCAAGGGGCGAGTCGGCGTTGAGCCGGCGAAGGTGGCAGAAGGAGAGGGAGCTTCGCCATGACGATCGCGGCAATTCTCAAGACCAAGGGGCCGGAGGTGTTGACCGTCGGCCACGACATGCCGGTGCGCGAGGCGGTGGCCTTGCTCTCCGATCGCCGGATCGGCGCGCTGCCGGTGATTCGCGACGGCGCGGTCGTCGGCATCATGTCGGAGCGCGACGTGATCTACTGCCTGCGCAAGGAAGGGGCCGAGGCGCTGGACCGGACGGTCGGCGAATTGATGACGTCGCCGGCGATCACGGTCGAGCCGGACAAGGAGGTGATGGGCGCGCTCTCGCTGATGACCGGGCGGCGCATCCGCCACCTGCCGGTGATCGAGGGCGGCGGCATCGTCGGCATCGTCTCGATCGGCGACCTGGTCAAATACCGGCTCGACAAGATCGAGCAGGAGGCCGCCGCGATGCTCGATTACATTCAGAGCGTCTGAGCCGCCGTCGCCCGGCGCGGCCGGATGATCGCGATCACCTCCTCGACCGTGGACCGGGCGAAGACGAGCAGCAGCGCGGCATAGGCGGCCGCGCCGAACGAGACGAGCGCGGCGAGACGCGCCGCCTCGCCGAGCGGCGGCAGCGCCGAATCGAGCAGGACGACCGAGGCCGCCATCGCGCTCGAGGCCAGCAGCCCCGGCGCCACCGCCGCGCCGAGCGCGCGGACGCTGGCGCCGATCGCCGGCAGCGACAGCCGGATCGTGAAGGCGAGCAGCACCGCCATTCCCGCGAGCCAGGCGCAGGCGAGGCCGATCGTCCCCCACTGGATGCCGATCAGGAAGCCGACGGGCATCGTCGCCGCGCCGAACGCGCCGGTCCACACCGCCAGCGACGGGCGCCCCAGCGCGTTGGTCGCCGGCGCGAACAGGATCTGGAGCGTCATCAGCGGCATCGCCA
>CAZTPD010000086.1:0-9280 GCA_964614625.1 uncultured Sphingosinicella sp.
GCCACCTCGGCGGCCAGCGCGGCGCTGGACGCCACCGCATAGAGCGCGTCGCCCCAGGAGTTGCGGCATTCGATCCCGCCCTCGTGCGCGTCGAGCACGTCGGCGACGCGGCGCATCACGCCGTCCCAGAAGGCGGGCAGCGCGGTCTCCTTCAGCGTCGAGAAGCCGGCGAAATCGGTGAACAGGATCGCCGCCAGCCGTCGCTCATAGGCGCTCGCGACGCGCGGCGGCGGGCGATCCAGCGCCCGGTCGAGCGGACCGGGATCGAGCGCGACGGCGCGGCCGCCGCTGCCGCGCCAGGCGGCGACGTCGGCGCCGGTGCCGGCGGGGCCGTCGGAGGCGACGCCGTCCCAGATCGCGAGCTGGACCGGCTCGGCGCCGAGATGCCGGGCGCGCAGGCGGGCCAGCCCCATCGCCATGCGGCTGCCATAGCCGTACTGGGCCGGGTCGCCGAAAAACTCCATCTCGCTTGCCACGACGACGCTCGCCGCTTGCGCCAGGCAGGCGTGGTAGCGCGCCTCCCATCCCGCCCCGCCGGGCCGCACCGACTGGGCGAGGAAATCCTCTTGGGCGAAGGGCAGGACGACATTGAGCTCGATGCCGCGTTCCAGCGCCGCTTCGGCGACCAGCAGGTCGCCGCCGCAGGCGAGCGCGCCATAGGCGAAGCCGACCCCCTCGGCCTCCAGCGCCGCGCCGATCCGTTCGGCCAGCATCCCTTCGGCCGCGGCGTCGGCGGCGAACATATGGCCGCAGAAATGCGCGACCCGGGGCGGTGCCAGCGGCGCGAGCAGGGCGGCCGCGTCGGCAATGCCGAGATGCGCCGCGACCCGGCCGAGCTGGCGCGCCGTGCCCGAGCGCGCGCCGTGGTCGGCGCTGGCGCCGATCGCCTCGCCGCGCAGCAGGTCGGCGACCTCCCCTTCCCGCCCGAGCAGCAGCAGCGCCTCGGCGCGGGTCGCGGCCTGGTAATAGTCGCCGTCGGCGCTCACCGCCGGATCGGCGAGCAGCGCCTCGGCCAGCGCCACCGCCCGCGCCTCGTTCCCGGCGAGCAGGGCCAGCGTCGCCGCGTTGATGCCGGGAAAGGAATCGCCGCTGTCGGCGTAGATGGCGTGATAGGCATCGAACGCCTCCCGCAGCGCCACGATCCGCCCGTCGCCGGGCGGCAAAGCAAGCGCGCGGTCCTTGAGCAGCCGCGCGCCGATCGCGCGCTGGTGGGGATCGGCGGAACGGTCGAGCCCGTAGGCGGCGAACCGCTCCATCGCCCGCTCGGTATCGCCCATCCGGGCCAGCGCGAGCACTTGCCTGTGCCGGATCTCCGCCGAGGAATCGCCGTCGGCGATCGCCGAGACGGTGAGGTCATAGGCGCCGATCAGGTCGCCGCGCGACAAGGCGGACAAAGCGAGGTCGGCGGCATTGCTCATCACCCGCCCTTATGAGACCGGCGGCGGCGCGAGACAATTCACGACAAATCGCGACACACTAAGGGTGGCGCGCACCTGTCGCGAAACCGTAAAGGACGGGAATGGCCGACGAACCGCATATCCTGCTGGTCGACGACGAGCGCGACATCCGCGATCCGCTCGCCGCCTATCTGTCGCGCAACGGCATGCGCGTGACCAAGGCGGAGAACGCGGCCGCCGCGCGCCAGATGCTGTCCGCTTATGCGATCGACCTGGTCCTGCTCGACATCATGATGCCGGGCGAGGACGGGCTGTCGCTGACCGGCCATATCCGCGCGACCACGAAGCTGCCGATCATCCTGCTGACCGCGCGCACGGAGGAGACGGACCGGATCGTCGGCCTGGAGCTGGGCGCGGACGATTACGTCTCCAAGCCCTTCTCCCCGCGCGAGCTGCTCGCCCGGATCAAGGCGGTGCTGCGCCGGGTGAACGAGAATGGCGGGCTGGTGCGCGCGCCCGATACCGATTCCTACGGCTTCGGCCCCTGGGTGCTGAAATCGGGCGAGCGCGAGCTGGTCGACGAGGACGGCGTCGCCATCCCGCTCTCGACCGGCGAGTATAACCTGCTGCACGCTTTGGTGACGCATCCGCGCCGCGTGCTGACGCGCGAGCAGCTGCTCGATCTCAGCCAGGGCCGCGAGCTGGCCGCGTTCGAGCGCAGCATCGACAACCATATCAGCCGCTTGAGGAAGAAGATCGAGGAGAATCCCTCCGATCCGAAGCTGATCAAGACGGTGTGGGGCGGCGGCTACACGCTGGCCGCCGAAGTGCGCAAATTATGAGGCGGCTGCTGCCCCGGAGCCTGGTCGGCCAGATCGCGCTGGTGATGGCGGCGGCGCTGCTCGTCGCCCAGGCGATCAATTTCAGCCTCATCTACACCGAGCGGCAGCGGGTGAGCCGCGCCCAGATCGAGGGGCCGGCGGTCAGCCGCTTCATCGAGACCGCGCAGCGGCTCGCCGCCGATCCCGGGGGCGAGATACCGGACCGGCACGAGCGGCGGCACCGGGGGCGCTATGCGCTCGGCGCCGAAAGCGTGGTCCCGGCCGCCGCCGTCGATCCCGCGCTGGTCGCGCGGCTGCGCGAAAGCGCCGCCGCCGGCGGCCTCGCCTTGCGCGACGCGCGCGCGATCGTCAGCAGCGAGGTCGACGCCCCCGAGCGCCTGCGCGAGCGGATGCCGCCCGATCGGCGGGAGCGGCTCGATCGGCGGCTCGATCGGCTCCAGACCCTGATCCTGTCCGTCCGGCTCCAGGACGGCCGCTGGGTCAATGCGCGGATCGTCACCGCGCGGCCCAATCCCTGGCTGATGGCGCGGCCGCTGGTCGCGACCCTGCTCACTTATGTGATCATCCTGGCGGCCGTGCTGCTGGTCGCGGCGCGGATCGCGCGGCCCTTGCGCGACCTCGCCACCGCCGCCGAACGCTTTCGCGGCAACGGCGAGACGCCGCGGGTCGAGCCGCGCGGGCCGGCGGACGTCCGGCGCGCGATCCTGGCCTTCAACGCGATGAGCGCGCGGGTGGGATCGATGCTCGACGAGAAGGACCGGATGCTCGGCGCGATCGGCCATGACCTGAGGACGCCGCTCGCCTCGCTCCGGATTCGCGCGGAGAGCGTGGAGCCGGAGGAGGAAGGCGCGCGGATGATCGCCACGATCGAGGAGATGACCTCGATGCTCGACGACACGCTCGCGCTCGCCCGCACCGGCCGCGGCGTCGAGCAGCTGCGCGCGATCGACGTCGCCGCCCTCGTCGACACGGTCGTCGAGGAGTTCCACGCGCTCGGCCAGCCGGTGGAGATGGCGGGCGGCGCGCGGGCGATCGGGCGCATCCAGCCCAACCTGATCCGCCGCGCCGTGCGCAATCTCGTTGAGAACGCCGTCAAATATGCCGGCGCCGCCCACGTCGCCGTCCGCGCGGTGGACAGCGGCATCGCCATCGAGGTGGCCGACGACGGTCCGGGCATCCCCGAGGCCGAGCTCGCCAGGGCGCAGGAGGCCTTCTACCGGGTCGAGCCGTCGCGCAGCCGCGAGACCGGCGGCTCGGGGCTCGGCCTCACCCTCGCCCGCGCCGCGGCGCAGGCGCATGGCGGCGATCTCCAGCTCGCCAACCGCCCCGAAGGCGGCCTCCTCGCCCGCATCCTGCTGCCCGGAGGCGAAGGCTAGCGCCGGAGATTCCTATCACCGTTCGGGCTCAGGGCGAACGGAGTGTGGCTTCAACGCCGCCGGACCGAATCCTAATGAGCCAGGACCAGCGGCACCGGGCTGCCGCGCAGCATCTCGCGGGTCGCGCCGCCGAGCAGCGCCTCGCGCAGCCGCGACTGCCCGTAGGCGCCCATCACGACATAGCTCACCTTCAGCGCGGCGGCCGCGTCGATCAGCGCCGCCGAGGTGGCGCGCCCTTCGCGCGGCCACTGGTGCAGCGCCGGCTCGATGCCGTGCCGCGACAGATAGAGCGCGGCGTCGGTGGCCGGGAAATCGACCACGTCGTCGGTGACGGTCACGACATGCACGTCGGACGCCTTGCGCAGCAGCGGCAGCGACAGCCGCAATGCATGCGCGGCTTCCACCGCGCCGTCCCAGGCCACCATCGCCGGCCCGAAGACGTCGAGCGCCCGGCTCCCGGTCGGCAGCGCCAGCACCGGAGCGCGGGCGTTGAGGGCGACGTCGGCGACCAGCGACAGCGGCCCTTCATAGCCGGGGTCGGAAGCGAGGTTGAGGACGACGAGGTCGGCAAGCCGCGCCCGATCGAACAGGACCTGCGCCGGCGCGCCGTCATAGCGCAGCCAGTCCCAGCCGATCCCCTCGTTCTTCAGCCGCGCCTCGATCCGCGCGCGATGGGCGTCCTCCGCCTCGCGGACCTGCTCGATCACGGTCGGCAGCGCATAGACCCCGCCGAACGCATCGCCCATGATGAAGCTGTCATAGGGCGTCACCTGGACGCAGGTGACATGCGCCTCGAAGGCGCGGGCGACGTCGAGCGCGGCCTGCAAGCGGCTTTCCAGCCCCTTGTCCTCGTTCGCATAGAGCAAGACGCTTCTCATCTTCTGTCCCCTTCGCGGATCGATCGCATCGGATGCCGTCGGGATAAGCGAGGCGCGGCCGGCCGTATTTACGGAGATTCACGGAGGGGGAACGCGCGGGCCTCCGTAGCTTCCCTTATTCCGGGTCGGATCGCGCGGGCGCACAAGGCGCGCATGAACTGGAAATCGATCCGCCTCGAGCTCGCCCGCACGCCCGACTATCCGGAGGGCTCCGCCAGCCGCGCCTATCTGCTGCGCCTGCCGCTCGACGAGGGCGGGCTGATCGACGCGGCGGAGCTGGGCCGCGCGCCGGAGCGCGCCACCGTCCACCGCTTCTGGCCGAACCAGCCGGACCTGTCCGGTTATGTGATCCACACGCCGCGCGGCTGGGCCTTTTCCTACGAGATCGGCGAGGATGACGACGAGTCGGTCTTCCATCTCGAAAGCCATCCGATGCGGATCGGCGAATATATCACCCTGACCGAGCCCGACGGCAGCCGCCTCCCCTTCCGCGTCGCCGGCCTCAAGCAGCTCAATTAGGCATCCGCCTCCTCGCCCAGCCCGGCGGCGAAGGCGATGCGCAGCGCCTCGGAGAGGCTCGCGACCTCCAGCTTGGTCATCAGATTGGCGCGGTGGATCTCCACGGTGCGCGGGCTGATGCCCAGATCATAGGCGATCGTCTTGTTGGGATGGCCGCGCGCCAGCCCCTTCATCACGTCCAGCTCGCGCGGCGTCAGCGCGGCGAGCCGGGCCTGCGCCTCCTCGGCGCGGGCCTGCCGCCGCCCGGTCTCATCGAGCCGCGCGAAGCCTTCGTCGAGCGCGCTCATCAGCACCGCCTTCTCGAACGGCTTCTCGATGAAGTCGATCGCGCCCGCCTTCATCGCCTGGACGGCGACGCCGACATCGCCATGGCCGGTCATCACGATCACCGGCAGCAGGATGCCGCGCGCCTTCAGCGCCTGCTGCACCTCCAGCCCGTCCATGTCCGGCATCCGGACGTCGAGCAGGATGCAGCCCGGCGGCGCCGCGCCGGCCGCGTCCAGGAACTCGACCCCCGACGCATAGGTCTTCACGACATGGCCCGACGTGCGCAGCATGAAGCTCGCCGAGCGACGGATCGCCTCGTCGTCGTCGACGAGATGGATGTGGCGGTTCCTGTCAGCCATCCGGTTCCTCCGAAGCGTCGATCAGCGTGAAGCGGAAGGCGGTGCCGCCGAGCCGCGACGGCTCCGCCCAGATCCGCCCGCCATGACCATGGATGATGGTGTGGCAGATCGAAAGGCCCAGGCCCATGCCGGTGGACTTGGTGCTGACGAAGGGCTGGAACAATCGCTCGGCGATCTCCGGCTCCAGCCCCGGGCCGTTGTCCTCGATCGCGACCTCGACATGGCCGTCGCCGAGCCGGCGCGAGCCGATCTTCAGGCGCCGGGAGCGGCTGTCCGCCATCGCCTCGATCGCGTTGCGCACCAGGTTGAGCACGACTTGCTGGACCTGGATGCGGTCGATCAGCACCTTGTCCCCCGCCGGATCGAGCTTGACCTCGACCTCGGCGCCGCGCTCGCCCGCGCCGACCAGCGCCAGCGCGCTCGCCTCGTTGACGACCCGCGCCAGGCTCTCGACCCGCCGCTCCGTCTCGCCGCGCGAGATGAAGTCGCGCAGCCGCCGCACGATCTGGCCGGCGCGCACCGACTGGGCGGCGCAATCGGCCAGCGCCTCGCGGACGATGGCCAGCGTCTCCTCGTCGGGCTTGTCGAGCAGCTCGACCGCCGTCTCGACATAATTGGCGATGGCAGTGAGCGGCTGGTTCAATTCGTGGGCGATGGAGGTGGCGAGCGTGCCCATCGCCGTCACCCGCGAGACGTGGGCCAGCTCGCTCTGGAGGTCGTGCAGCCTGAGCTCGGTCTGCTGGCGCTCGGTGAGATCGCGGATGAAGCCGGTGAACACCCGCGCCGCGCCGATCCGCGTCTCGCCGATATGCAGGTCGATCGGAAAGGTGGTGCCGTCGCGATGGCGCGCCGTCGTCACCCGGCCGATGCCGATGATCCGCCGCTCGCCCGTCTCGAAATAGCGCGCCAGATAGGCGTCGTGCCGCTCGCGGTCGGGCGACGGCATCAGCGCGCTGACATTCTCGCCGAGCAGCTCGGCCTCGCTGAAGCCGAACATCTCCTCCGCCGCCGCGCTGAACGAGAGGATGCGGCCGCGATCGTCGATCACGATCATCGCGTCGGGGATCGTCTCCAGGATGGAGCGCAGATGCTCCTCGCGCGCGAGAACGCGCCGCGCCCCGTCGATCGGCGGTGGATCGTCCTGTGCCATGGCGGGAGGCTGTACGCGAAACCCGGCCGGGGACATAGGGGAGCCTACCTATGCGCGGACGCCCGACCAAAGCGGGCGAGATCGAACGGCGCGAGATCGACCGCCGGGCTCTCCCCCGCGACCAGCGCGCCGACCAGCTCGCCGGTGATCGCGGCGAGCGTGAGGCCGAGATGCTGGTGGCCGAAGGCGTAATATATGTGCGGCGCGCGGCGGCTGCGGCCGATGGCGGGCAGATAGTCCGGCAGGGTCGGCCGCGCGCCCATCCACTCCGTGACCGGCCCGGCGAAGGGCAGGCCCAGCGCCGCGACATGCGATCTCAGCCGCGCCCATTTGCGCGGATCGGGCGGCGAGGCGGCGCGGCCGAACTCGACGAAGCTCGTCGCGCGCAGGCCGGAGCGGAAGCCGGTGACGAACATCGCCCGGTCGGCGAACAGGATCGAGGGCATGTCGGCGGGCCAGCCCGGCGCGGTCGCCTGAATGTGATAGCCGCGCTCGGCGATCAGCGGCGCGCGATGGCCGAGCGGGCGCAGCAATTCGCCCGACGCCGGCCCGGCGGCGACCAGGATCGCGTCCGCCGCCAGCCGTTCGCCCGTCTCCAGCCGCACCGCATTACCCGTCAGCCCCGCCTTGCCGCGCACCCGCACGCCGCCCAGCGCGACGAAACGCGCGCGCAGCGCCAGCGCCAGCGCGGGCAGGTCGGCGATCTGCGCCGTGCCCTCGAACCGCGCCGCGCCGGCCGGAACGCGGGCCAGCGATCCGAGCAGCGCCAGCTCGTCCGGATCGGCATCGCGCCAGCGCGTCGGGCCATGGTCCCCGGCGGCGAGCGCGGCGCGTCCGGCCGTCGCGCCCGCCGCCGAGTCCCAGACCACGAAATGCCCCTTCTCGCGCAGCAGGTCCGGCGCGCCGATCCCGGCCGTCAGCCGCCGCCAGGCGGGCAGGGCCTCGGCGAGCAGCGCCGACAGGGCGGTCTTGCCCGCCGCGAAGCGCGCCGGCCCGCTCGCCGCCGCCAGCCGCAGGCCGAAGGGCAGCCAGGCGCCGGTGTCGCGCAGCGGCAGCGCGACCGGGCCGCCGCGCGCGAACAGCATCCCGGGCAGGCGCCGCAGCGTCGCGCGCGAGGCCAGCGGATCGACTTCGTTGACCGCGATATGGCCGGCATTGCCGATCGAGGCGCCGCGCCAGTCCGGGTCGGGATCGACCAGCCGCGTCGCGATGCCGCGCGCCTGAAGGTTCAGCGCCGCCGCCGCGCCGATCACCCCGCCGCCGATCACGATCATCGTTGTCATCCAAAATCGTATACGATATAAGATTCGCACGTTCAACGAGAGGTGCATGCCTTGTCCACCAGGAAGCTCTGGACCGGAGTCTATCCGGCCGCCACCACCCAGTTCACCGCGGACGACAAGGTGGACATCCCCGCCACCCAGCGCGTGCTCTCCGCGCTCGTCGACGACGGCGTCGACGGCCTGATCGTGCTGGGCACCTGCGGCGAGAACAATTCGCTCACCCCCGACGAGAAGCGCGCCGTGCTGAAGGCGGCGGTCGAGGCGGTGGGCGGGCGCGTCCCGCTCGTCACCGGCGTGTCGGAGCTGAGCACGGCCCGCGCCGTCGATTATGCGCGCGAGGCCGAGGCGATCGGCATGGACGCGCTGATGGTGCTGCCCGCGATGGTCTATGTGCCGACCGACGCCGAGCTCTACGCCCATTTCCGCACCGTGGCGGAGGCGACCGGTCTGCCGATCATGCTCTACAACAACCCGATCGCCTATCGCGTGTCGATCGGCTTCGCCGCGCTGGAGAAGCTGGCGGAGCTGCCCAACATCGTCGCGGTCAAGGAAAGCGCGCCCGATTCGCGCCGCTTCACCGACATCATCAACCGCTTCGGCGACCGGTTCGACGTGATGGCCGGGCTCGACGATCTCGCGCTCGAGGGGCTGATGCTCGGCGCGTCGGGCTGGGTCTCCGGTCTCACCAGCGCCTTCCCGCGCGAGTCGGTGGCGCTGATCGAGGCAGCGGAGCGCGGCGACTGGATCGAGGCGCGGCGCATCTACCGCTGGTTCATGCCCTTGCTCCACCTCGACGCCGACCATGACCTCGTCCAGTCGATCAAGCTCGCCGAGCAGATCATGGGCCGGGGCTCGGAGCGGGTGCGGATGCCGCGCCTGCCGCTCGCCGGCGCGCGCCGCGCCGAGGTGATCGCGATGGTCGAGGAGGCCGCGCGCACCCGCCCGGTCGGCGAGCGCCTCGCCGCGTGATCCGCGCTGTCGGATTCAAGTTCGCTCGTCCCGAGCGTAGTCGAGGGGCGCTGGCACGGAGTCCTCACATACGCCCCTCGACTTCGCTCGGGACGAGCGGGTGTTGGGGATGAGGCATACATTCTTCTGCATCGACGGCCACACGGCGGGCAATCCGGTTCGCCTCGTCGCGGGCGGCGCGCCTTTGCTGAACGGCACGAATATGGCCGAGCGGCGGCAGGACTTCATCGCCCGGTTCGA
>CAZTPD010000087.1:0-9083 GCA_964614625.1 uncultured Sphingosinicella sp.
GTCGAGCTGCCGGAAGACCCGGCCCAGCGCGCGGGCCTGCCCGAGGGCGTCGAGGTGTTCCGCTTCACCGGGCCGATCTTCTTCGGCGTGGCGAACGAGATGCTGGAGGCGCTGCGGCGGATCGGGCGCAGCCCGCGCGCGATCGTGCTCAGGATGGAGGAAGTCCCCTATATCGACGCGACCGGCGCGGCGGCGCTGGAGACGTTCGTGCGGCAGGCGAAATGGGCGGGGACCGAGGTCTGGCTGTGCGGCCTCAGGCGCGGCCCGCTGGACTTCCTCGCCCGGATGGAGCCCCGATATGCCGGGGCGCGGCGCACATTGACCTACGAAGGCGCGCTCCGGCGGCTGCGCGAAGCGGCGTGAACGCCCCGCCGGACGATTGCCCTTCCTTCACGATCCCTCCTATGTCTCGCCCAGGGAAGAATCGGTGGGCTGAACCGTTCGGGAGGCAAGAAGCATATGCGCAAGATCATGTTCGGACTGACGGCGGCCTGCGCGCTGGCGCTGGCGGCGCCCGTCGCGGCGCAGGAGCAGGCGCCTGCCGCCGGGCCGGAGATCTGGCGGCTCGACTGCGGCGAGATCCATGTCACCGATCTCGACGCCTTCTCCGACGCCTTTCTCTACACCGGCCAGGAAAAGACGCTCACCGACAGTTGCTATCTGATCCGCCACGGCGATCGCTATCTGTTGTGGGACACGGGGCTGTCGCCCGACATGCTCGGGACGACGGTGGAAAGCGGCCCGTTCCGGATGACGCTGCGCGAGCGGCTCGGGCCGCAGCTCGCCCGGATCGACGTGCGGCCGGAGCAGGTGACCTTCGTCGGCATCAGCCATTTCCACTTCGACCATAGCGGGCAGCTCGCCGACTTTCCGGGCGCCACCCTGCTGATCGGGCAGGACGACTGGGACGTGCTGCGCGCCGGCCAGGGGCCGGAAGACCTCGCGGCGCCGTTCCGCCGCTGGATCGACGGCGGCGGCGAGGCCCGGCCCGTGTCGGGCGACCATGACGTGTTCGGCGACGGCAGCGTCGTGATGCTGGACCTGCCCGGCCACACACCCGGCCATCACGGCCTGCTGGTGCGCCTGTCCGGCGGGCGCAATATCCTGATCTCCGGCGACCAGTTCCACTTCACCGAGCAGATCGGCAATGCCGGCGTGCCGCCGTTCAACACCAATCGGGCAGACACGCTCGCTTCCTCGGCGCGGCTGCTCGCCATCGCCGACAGCCTGGAGGCGGAGCTCATCATCCAGCACGAGCCGCGCGACATCGCCAAACTCCCCGCTTTCCCGGAGTCGGCGCGATGAGGACGCTGCTGTCGCGCGCGCCCGGCGGGCCGGAGACGCTGGAGCTGGCCGAGATGGCCGATCCCGTCGCGGGACCGGGCCAGCTGCTCGTCGCGGTCAGGGCCTGCTCGATCAACTATCCCGACGTGCTCATCATCGAGGACAAATATCAGTTCCGCCCCGAACGCCCCTTCGCGCCGGGCGGCGAGATCGCCGGAACGGTCGAGGCGGTGGGCGAGGGCGTCTCCGGCTGGGCGCCGGGCGACCGGCTGATCGCGATGATCGGGCATGGCGGGCTGGCCGAGAAGGTGGTCGTCAACGCCGCCACCGCGCTGCCGCTGCCGGAAGGGCGCAGCTTCGAGGAAGGCTCGGCGCTGATCCTGACCTACGGCACGACGATCCACGCCCTGCGCGACCGCGCCGGGCTGAAGGAAGGCGAGACGCTGCTGGTGCTCGGCGCGGCCGGCGGGGTCGGTCTGGCGGCGGTGGAGCTGGGCAAGGCGTTCGGCGCGCGCGTGGTCGCGGCGGTGTCGTCGGAGGAGAAGGCGGAAGCCGCGCGCGCGGCCGGGGCGGACGCGACGATGATTTATCCGCGCGGGCCGTTCGACAGGGACGGCGCGAAGGCGCTCGCGGGCGCGTTCAAGGACGCGGTCGGGCCGGACGGCGCGGACGTGATCTACGATCCGGTCGGCGGCGACTATGCCGAGGCGGCGCTGCGGTCGATCGCCTGGGAGGGGCGCTTCCTGGTCGTCGGCTTCCCGGCGGGCATTCCCAAGCTGCCGCTCAACCTCACCCTGCTCAAGAGCTGCGACGTGCGCGGCGTCTTCTGGGGCGCCTTCGCGGCGCGCGACCCGCAGGCGAACGCGGCGCATATCGCGACGCTCTTCCGCCTGTGGGACGAGGGGAAGATCGCGCCGAAGATCAGCCGCACCTGGCCGCTGGAGCAAGGCGGCGCGGCGATCGCGCACATGGCGGCGCGGCAGGCGGTGGGGAAACTGGTGGTGACGGTTTCCTGATTCTACCCTGTCCGTATTGAATCGTCACCCCAGCGAAGGCTGGGGTCCATGCTGAGGCCGGGTCATTCTCCGAGTCAGCTTGGATGCCAGCCTTCGCTGGCATGACGGGTGATTCAATCGAGACTACCGGCGGCCCGCCGCCGCGCGGCTTATTCCGTCGGGGCCGGCGCTGCGCCGCGCTGGCGCAGGGCGGCGGCGACCTGGGGCTCGACCTGGTCGAGCTCGGTCTGGAGCTGCTGCCGGGCGGCGGTCTGCTGCTCCTCGGGCAAGGACGCGATGACCGTCCCGACCGCCTGCTCGAGCTGCTGGCGCTGCGCGGTGCAGCCGCCCATCACGGTCGCCGCGCCGGCTTCGGGCGCGACGCTCGTCTCGACGCCCTGCACGCCCGCGGACACGCACTGGTTGAACGCCGACGCGGCCTGCTGGACGGCGGCCTGCTCCGGCGACGCCGCCGGAGCAGGCGCGGCGGGGGGCGCTTCCGACTGGGCCTCCGATTGCGCGAGGGCAGGGGCGGCGGCCAGGGCCAGGACGGTGAAAAACGTGACTTTCATCATGAGGTCGATCTCCTTGGCGGAGGCCCGTGGCAGTTTTCCCCGGCCGGCGTAAGCGGCTTTTCGTCGGAATGCCCCAGCGCGACGTTGCGCCGTTCCCCCGGCATGCCTATCTGACGTGCGGACATCGCCAGATCAAAGGCCAGACAGAAGGATCGCCATG
Organism: uncultured Sphingosinicella sp.; assembly: GCA_964614625.1. Lineage (GTDB taxonomy): Bacteria > Pseudomonadota > Alphaproteobacteria > Sphingomonadales > Sphingomonadaceae > Allosphingosinicella. The sequence goes on from CAZTPD010000087.1 coordinate 3,015, forward strand.
ACCAGCTTCGACGACCGGCAGCGCGCTTTCGAGACCAAGTTCGCGCGCGACCAGGAAGTGCAGTTCAAGATCGTCGCGCGGCGCAACCGGCTGCTGGGCCAGTGGGCGGCGAAGAAGATGAACCTGACCGAGGCGGAGGCCGATGCCTATGCCAAGGACGTGATCCGCGCCGATTTCGAGGAAGCGGGCGACGAGGACGTGATCCGCAAGCTGCTCGGCGACCTCACCTCCGCCGGCGTCGAGATCGACGAGGCGGAAATCCGCGCCCAGATCGAGCACAAGGCGGAAGAGGCGCGCCGCCATTTCATCGAGACGATGGAATAAGCCGGCATGGCGATGGCGGCGGACGCGATCGAGGCACTGATCCGGGAAGGGATTCCGGACGCGCATGTCGAGATCGTCGACCTGGCCGGCGACGGCGACCATTATGAGGCGCGGGTGGTCGCCGAGAGCTTTCGGGGACAATCGCGCGTGAAGCAGCACCAGCGCGTCTATGCGGCGCTCGGCGGACGGATGGGCAACGAGCTGCACGCGCTGAAGCTCAGCACCGCCGCGCCGGAATGAAGGAAGAATGAGATGAGCGACGCCAATCCCCGCATCGACGAGATCGTGAAGTCGAACGACGTCGTCCTGTTCATGAAGGGCACCGCGCTCTTCCCGCAATGCGGCTTCTCGTCGCGGGCGGTGGCGATCCTCGACCATCTCGGCGTCGCGTTCGAGACGGTGGACGTGCTCCAGGACGCCGAGATCCGCCAGGGGATCAAGGACTATTCAGACTGGCCGACCATCCCGCAGCTCTACGTGAAGGGCGAGTTCGTCGGCGGATCGGACATCATGATGGAGATGTTCCAGGCCGGCGAGTTGCAGGAGCTCGTCGCCGGCCTGGCCCAGGCGTCCTGACGCCTACATCATCGTCACCACCGCCGCGCCCGCCAGCGCGCGGCGCAGGCCGACGCGTTCCAGCAGCGCCATCGCCAGCACGAAGCCGGCCTGCGCCAGCACGAAGGCGATGCCGAGCGCGGTGATGCCCGCGAAGAGGAAGATCACGGCCACGCTCTTCGCCGCCCACAGGATATTGCCGAGGATCACCAGCCAGACGAAGGCCGGCGCGGTGACGTCGCGGGTGGCCACCCAGCCCATGAACAGGCCGCAGGGGACCAGCAGCAGCCCGGCGGCCATCAACAGCGTCGGCGACAGGCCCAGCGGCCCGGAGAGCAGGTTCGCGCCCGGGATCAGCAGCGCCGCCATCCCAAGGCAACTCGCCGCGTCGAGGAGAAGCACGCGCTTCAGGAACGGGGTCATCTGCATATCGGTCTCCATGTGCGTTTCATGAGGCGGGTTCGCCCCGGTGAGGCGGATATGCTCCGTCGGAGGGAAGGCAGTCGATTACCTCGAAAGTAATGGCGGATCATTTCCGGGGCGGGCAGGAACGGGGCATGAGCACCACCATCGCCATCGATCAGCAGCCGTTCGGGGATCAGCTTCGCCTGTGGCGGCGCCAGCGCCATATGAGCCAGCTCGATCTCGCGCTCGAGGCGGAGGTTTCCGCCCGCCATCTCAGTTTCGTCGAGACCGGGCGCTCGCGGCCGTCGCGGGACATGGTGCTGCGGCTCGCCGAATGCCTCGGCCTGCCGCTGCGTAACCGCAACGCGCTGCTGCTCGCCGCCGGCTTCGCGCCGGCCTATCGCGAGCGCGCCTTCGACGATCCCGCGCTGGAGCGCGCGCGCGAGGCGGTGCAGCGCATCCTGGACGGCCATGCGCCCTATCCCGCGCTCGCGGTGGACCGGCACTGGCACATGGTCGCGCACAACAAGGTGGTGCCGCTGCTGCTCACCGGGGTCGCGCCGGCGCTGGTCGCGCCGCCGGTCAACGTGCTGAGGCTCAGCCTTCATCCCGAAGGGCTGGCGCCGCGCATCGCCAATCTCGCCGAATGGAAGCAGCATCTGATCGACCGGCTCGGCCAGCAGATCGCGGTCAGCGCCGATCCGGTGCTGGACGCGCTGCGCGAGGAGCTGCGCGGCTATCCCGCGCCCGCGAGCCGGACGCCCCCGGAGCGCGGCGCGGCGGCCTTCGTCGTGCCGATGGAGTTGGAGTCGCCGGCGGGGCGGCTGTCCTTCTTCTCGACCACCACGATGTTCGGCACGCCGGTCGAGGTCACCTTGTCCGAGGTCGCGATCGAATCCTTCTTTCCGGCCGACGCACAGACGGCGGAGAAGCTGCAGGCGATCGGCTGAGTCCTGGCCCCGGAAAAGCGGAGGGCGGGCCGCGCGACCGGAAAGTGCGCTGGCCCGCCCGGAGTTGGAACCGTGGACGCGAAAAGAGATACAGGAGCCGTGCCAGGCCGCGCGAAGCCCGGAAATCCGCCGCGTTTCACGGTAAACGGGATTTAACCGCGTTCCCCGTCTGTAAGAAACCCCGACAGATCGGAACGCCTGCCCGTTCATCCGCCGTTCACTTAATTGACTACAATTGTAATCATCTAGTCGTGAACGGGGACGGGACGTGGCCGAGCGCATATCCGGGGCCGAGCATGAGATCATGGAGGTGCTGTGGCGCGAGGCGCCGCTGACCGCCGCCGAGGTCGCCGCGCGGGCGCCCGAAGCGCGGGGCTGGAGCATCCGCACCGTCAAGACCCTGCTGTCGCGGCTGCTCGCCAAGGGCGTCCTCGCGCACGAGGAGGACGGGCGGCGCTATCTTTATCGCCCGGCGGTGGCGCGCGACGATTATGTGGCGCGCGAATCGCAGGCGCTGCTCGACCGGCTGTTCGGCGGCAGCGTCTCGCCGCTCGTCGCCCATCTCGCCGAGCGCGACGATCTCTCGCCGCAGGACATCGCCGAGATCGAGGCGCTCTTGAAGGCGCTGAAGCCGTGACCGGCTGGCTGCTCGCCAACATGGCCTGGGCGAGCGTGCTGATGCTCGTCGTCCTTCTCGTCCGCCGGCCGTTCGCGCGCTTCTTCGGCGCCGGGCCGGCTTATGCGCTGTGGCTGCTGCCGGCGCTGCGCCTCGTCCTGCCGCCGCTGCCCGTCTGGCATGTGGACGTTCCGAACCTGCTTCCTGCGCAAACGGTGATCCTGTGGGCGGAGGACGCGGCCGCGCCCGTGTCGCCGGACGGCGGGGCCGGGCAGTGGATACTCGTCCTGCTCGCGATCTGGGCGCTGGGCGCAGCTGCGTTGCTCGCCTGGCAATGGCTGTCCTACCGGCATTTCCTCACCCGCCTCTCGGCGAGCGCGCGCGGCATCGGCATGCATCGCGGCATGGCGCTGGTCGAGAGCGATGCGGTGACGGGGCCGCTGGCGCTCGGCCTGCTCGACCGGCGGATCGTCGTGCCGGCCGATTTCGCCACCCGCTATACGCCCGCCGAACGCGCCCTCGCGCTGGAGCATGAGACGGTCCACCATCGCCGCGGCGACATCTGGTGGAATCATCTGGCGCTCGCGATCCTCGCGCTCAACTGGTTCAACCCCGTCGCCTGGCTCGCCTTCCGCGCCTTCCGGGCGGATCAAGAGCTGGCCTGCGACGCCGCCGTCACCGCCTCGGCAGATGCCGGGACGCGGCGGGACTATGCGCGGGCGCTCGTCAAATCCGCGAGCCGCCCCGGCCTGATCGCCGCCTGCCCGCTCAACCACGCCGATCAACTGAAACGGAGACTGAGGATGATGAACGACCACAGACGGAGCCGGACGCGGCTGATCGGCGGCGCGGCGGCGCTGGCGCTGCTCGCCGGCATCGGGATGAGCGCGGGCGCGCCGGGCATCGCGCAGCAGGCCGAGCAGGAGAAAAGCGAGCCGCGCACCGAGCGGCGCGTGGAGCGGATCATCGTGATGACGCCGCGTGACGGCGAGCAGCGCGAGACCCGCGTCGAGCGGCGCGGCGGTGACGGGGATACGCGCGTGGAGGAGCGTCGGCGCATCATGGTCATGACCGATCGCGAAGCCGGCGCGGAGGAAGGGGTCCGCCGTTTCCGCCTGGAGCGGCTCGACGGCACGGAGCTGAGCCTGCCCGCCGATTGCGAGAACGAGCCGGTCGAGAGCGAGGAAGGCGACGGGAACCGGCGCACCCGCATCATGATCTGCGATCGGGGTGAAGGCAGTGCGGCGGGTCGGGCGGAGAGGCTCGAGCGCGTCCGGGTCAGGCTTGGGGGGAGCGAGCATCTGGGGGCGGAGGCGCGCGAACGCGTCGTCGCCGCGCTCGAACGCGAGATCGCCCGGCTGCGCGCGGAATAGGCCCGGCAGGGCGGGCGGGCGCGAAATGCCCGCCGGTCCTTCATTTTCGCGGGCCGGGATGCCACATGGCGGGCATGGAAGACTGGCCCACCGGCAAGATCGAGCAGGTGCACCCGCAGGTGCGCCGCCTGCTCGCCGCCAATCCCTCGCCGTTCACCTATAGCGGCACGCAGACCTATATCGTCGGCGCGGGCGAAGTGGCGGTGATCGATCCGGGACCGGACCTGCCCGAACATATCGAGGCGATCCTCGCGGCGACGGCGGGCGAGCGGATCGCGGCGATCCTGTGCACCCACACCCATCGCGACCACAGCCCGGCGAGCCGGCCGCTGGCCGAGGCGAGCGGCGCCCCGATCGTCGGCTGCGCGCCGCTGGCGCTGGCCGATGACGGGCCGCGCGCCGACGCCGCCTTCGACTTCGACTATGCGCCGGAGCGGGTGCTGGCGGACGGCGAGACGGTGGTGGGGCCGGACTGGACGCTCAGGGCGGTGGCGACGCCGGGGCATACGTCGAACCATCTCTGCTTCGCGCTGGAGGGGGAGGGTGCGCTGTTCACCGGCGATCATGTGATGGGCTGGTCGACGACGGTGATCGCGCCGCCGGACGGCGACATGGCCGATTATTTCGCCAGCCTCGACCTGCTGCTCCAGCGCGACGACAAGGTCTATCTGCCCGCGCACGGCCCGGCGATCGACAAGCCGCACCGCCATGTCCGCGCGCTCGTCACCCACCGGCGGATGCGCGAGAAGCAGATCCTGGACCGGCTGGGCAAGGGCGAGGAACGCATTTCCGAGATGGTGGCGCATATGTATCGCGACATCGATCCGCGGCTGCATGGCGCGGCGGGGCGCTCCGTGCTCGCCCATCTGGTCGATCTGGAGCGGCGCGGCCGGGTGCGCGGGGAGGGCGAGCGGTGGACCTTGGCCGCCTGAAACCTTGGGCGCCGTTGGCTGGGGCCGGGCTGGCGTTGCTGCTCGCCGGTCTGCTGATTGGCTATGCGCTGCGACCGGCCGTGGCGCCGCCGCCGACGCCCGACCCGATGCGGATCGCCGACGCGACCTTGCTGTCGGTGCGCGAGCAGGGGCGGCTGACGCTGTTCGAGGCGCGCTTCGTGGCGATGGAGACGTCGAGCGAGACGCGGCTCGGCCTCACCGCGCGCAAGACGCTGATCATGCCCGGCGACGTGCGCTACGGCGTCGATCTCTCCCGGCTGCGGCGGGAGAATCTGGGCTGGGACGCGGCGACGCGCACGCTCGCCGTGACGCTGCCGCCGCTCGAGATCGCCGGGCCGCGCATCGATCTCAACCAGGTGCGCGAACATGCCGAAGGCGGCATCCTGATGGCGCTGACCGACGCCGAGGAGGTGATCGACGACACCAACCGCCGCCGCGCGCAGGAGGAGCTGATGCGCCAGGCCCGCGAGGCGCGGCCGATGGCGCTGGCCCGCGAGGCGGCGATGCGCGCGGTGGCGCGCAGCTTCGCCATGCCGCTGCGCGCGGCGGGGATCGACGCCAGCGTCGCGGTGCGGTTCGTCGATCCGTCCGGCGCGGAAGTGGCGACTTTCCTCGACCGGCCGCGCCGCACGGAGGATGCGATCGAGGACCGGCGCGCGGGACCGCGGGACAACGCCGCCGATTAGGGCCAGTGCCAATCCCCGGCTCCGTTCGGGCTGAGCCTGTCGAAGCCCTGTCCTTCTCTTTGGCTGAAAGAAAGGAAAGCCCTTCGACAGGCTCAGGGCGAACGGTGGTGTTTCCATCTCGATGAAACAGACTCCGCGCCTTGATCGCGGGCGCGCGCGGGGCCATGTGCGGGGCGTGAATGGGGAGTAGAGCGCGATCATGAACGC
>CAZTPD010000088.1:0-8938 GCA_964614625.1 uncultured Sphingosinicella sp.
CGCGCCGAGCGTGACAGACGAAATCCTACATTGGAAGGGCGCGGCCCTTGGATGAGTTCATGCTGCTCAGGCTTTCCCAAAATAGGTATACTGTCCCCGGAATTCCTGTCCCCGGAATTCCTGCTGTCCCCGGAATTCAAACGGTCGCTATCTCGCCAGCCGCTATACCGTGCCTATCTGCTCGAATCGGCCTCTTCATGGGTTGGCGAGCCGGGAATGAACGGCTGCATCAGCAGGATTGTCGCCCGCAATTCGTTGGTTGTGGGGTGTTGCGGCCCGAGATGCTGTTCGGCCGCACGATGGGCGCGCCTCAACAATGGAAGAGCCTCGGCATAGCGCGATTGATTGGCATAATCGGTGCTCAGCTGGCTGACGGCTTCCAAATATTCCGGGAATGCTGAGCGCCCCGCGGCTTCAAGCGCGGCGATCCTCTCAAGACGCATCGTCTCTCGGCTTTCGTCGATTGGCTGCGCGCTCGCCTGAACGTTGAGCGCAAGTGCGAAGCTGGCGAGGGTCAGAAAGGCAAGGCGTGACACGGCGTTCCTCACAAGGCCGACATTGCTGGTGCCGTTAGAAGCCAGCGCAGACCTGCGCAAGGCCGGCAAGCGGCCCTGGGCGCGGGCGAATCCGCTTCCCCCGCTTGGCTCCTCCTTGCTAGACGATCCTTCATCCGGGGCGTGCGAGCAGAGGGGCGATGCCTGACAAACGGGGAACGAATCGGCGCATCGCGTCGCGGCGTTGGCGGACACAGTCCCGATGACGCTCCGCCGCTTCCTCGGCAGCGCCGGCGCGATCTTTTTCGTCGCGATAGCCCTGATCTGTCTTGTGGCGCCGTTTGCCCGCCCGGCGATCGAGGACGGCTGGGGCCTGTTGGACGACACTCTCGCCTGGTCCGGCGCGGGCACGGCCGAAGGCGTGCCGAGCGTGTCGCAGGTCTCCTGCTTCAAGCGCCAGTTCGGCTCGTCTTCCGCCTCGCGGCGCAGCGCAGGCGCCGGGGACTGGAGCTGCACCTTGTATCTCGGAGCGTCGGACGAGTTGCCGCAGGAAGACCCTTGGGCGGGCATGACGGCCGACGAGGCGTATCGCGAGTATATGCGGCGGATGGACGAATATGCGGATTCGCTTCGCGCCCGCACAGGCGGTGAGGGCCGGATCGAGCGCATCCTGGCATCGAACCGGACAGGCGACCTGCCCACGCTGCGCCGCCTGTCGGGAGAAAACGAGCCGGAACGGTTCGGCGTGGTGTGGGGCGGCGGCGAGCTCGCCGGGCGCTGGCTTATGTGGGTGCTGCTCGGCGCCTTCTTCATCGGCATCGGCATCATGAGCCTCGCCGCCGCGCGGACTATCTGGCGGCGCACCCGGTAGGAACGTTTAAGGTCTCGCGGTGCCGCTGTTGCCGCTGGCGAAGCCGGTTGCGGTTCCGCAAACGGCGGACGGGCGGGCTCGCTTATCGGAGGAACTTTACACCGCGACCAATCGTCCTTCGGCCATCCTCGGCGGCGCCGGGGTTCATGCTTGCAGACGGAGTAGCAAATGTCAGGTCATCAGAAGGACCGCGTCGCGGTCATCACGGGTTCCGCAGCCGGCCTTGGCAAGGGCATAGCCGAGCGCCTCGCCCGGGATGGCTTCAAGATTGTCCTCAGCGACATCGACGAGCGCGCGCTGGCGAGGACCGAACAGGAATTCAAGGATGCCGATCACGACGTGCTCGCGGTCAAGGCCGACGTATCCAGCCGCGACGACCAGAGGAAACTGGTCAGGTCTGCCGCCGATAAATTCGGTCGGGTCGACGTCTTCGTCAACAATGCCGGAATCGAGTCCGTCGGTCCTTTGAGCGAAGTGAAAGGGGACGAGGTCGACAAGGTGATGAACATCAACGTCAAGGGTGTGCTGTTCGGAACCCAGGCCGCCGCCGAGCAGATGAAGAGCCAGGACGGGATCGGCAAGATCATCAACGCCTGTTCAATCGCCGGGCACGAGAGCTACGAGATGCTGGGTCTCTATTGCGCCTCCAAGTTCGCGGTGCGGGCGCTGACGGTCGCGGCCGCCAAGGAGCTCGCCCCGCACGATATTCGCGTCAACGCCTATTGCCCCGGAGTCGCCGGCACCTCGATGTGGGACCGGATCGACGCCGCTTTCGCCGAGCATACCGGCGCCGAGCCGGGGGAATCGTTCAAGGCGTTTTCCGCCGGCATTCTCGTCGGTCGCACGCAAGAGCCGGAGGATGTCGCCAACCTCGTCTCCTTCCTCGCATCGAGCAACAGCGACTACATCACCGGTCAAGCCATCATCACCGACGGGGGCATGGTCTTCCGATAGGCGGGAAACCGGGAAAACCGGGACAGGGGGAAACCGGGACGGGGAAACCGGGACAGTATATATTTCCTCGGCCTTCGCCCGGCCGGGGCGGGCCACACTCCTCAGTGCACGAACCGCGCCACCACGTCGCGATAGCTGCGCGACACCTTCACCTGCTGGCCCGAGCCCAGCACCAGGAAGCATTCGCCGTTGGTGTGGGGCTTCACCTGCTTGACCTGGTCGAGATTGACGATGGTCGAGCGGTGGACGCGCTGGAAGCGGCGGGGGTCGAGGCGCTTTTCGAGATCCTTCATCGTCTCGCGCAGGATCAGCGTGTTGTCGCCGGTATAGATGCACATATAGTCGCCGGCGGCGTCGATCTTCTCGATGGAATCGACGTCGACGCGGAAGATCTGGCCGCGGTCCTTGATGTTGATCATCTTCTCGTAGCGGCTGGCGGCATGGGCGTCGTCGCCGGCGCCGGCCTCGACATTGTCCATCGCGTCGGGCGCGACCTCGGCGAGCACTTCCTTGAGCTTCTCCACCTCCTCGACGCCGCGCTTCTCGGTCAGGCGCTGGCGCACCCGTTCCAGCGTGTCGGCGAGGCGCGCCTCGTCCACCGGCTTCATCAGATAGTCCACCGCCTGCGCCTCGAAGGCGCGCAGCGCGTGGTCGGAATAGGCCGTCACGAAGACGAACAAGGGCGGCTCGACCTCCATCAGGCCCTGAATGACGGAAAAGCCGTCAAAGCCGGGCATCTGGATGTCGAGGAAGACGAGATCGGGCTTGTGCGTCTTGATCGAGCGGATCGCCTCGCGCCCGTTCGAGCAGGTGTCGATGATCTCGACATCCTCATGCGGCTCGAGGCGCAGCTCGAGCCCCTGGATGGCCAGCGGCTCGTCGTCCACCAGGATGGTGCGGATGGTCATTTCGGCTCCTCGGCTTCTTCGGTCTGGAACGGGATTTCAATGAAAACGCGGAAGCCCCCTTTTGTCTCCGACTGTGTCTCGAACCTTTGATCGTCGCCATAGGCCTGCGCCAGACGGTCCCGAATGTTCGCCAGACCGACGCCGGTCGATTCCGCGGCGCGCTGCTGATACTTCGCATCGGTGCCCGGCCCGGTGTCGCTGACCTCGATCAGCACGCGCGGGCCCTCGCGCCGCACGGCGATGGAGATGTCGGCGCCCTCCTCCTGCGGCGCCACCGCATATTTGATCGCGTTCTCGATCAAGGGCTGGAGCAGCAGCGAGGGCAGCAGCGCCCGCGCGCCCTCCGGATCGATCTGGAAATGCGGGCGCAGGCGATCCTCGAAGCGCATCTTCTCGATCTCCAGATAGAGCTTCAGCGTCTCCACCTCCTGCTGGATCGTCACCATCGCGGTCGGCTCGTTGACCAGGGTGTAGCGCAGGAAGGAGGACAGCCGCGACAGCATCGCATTGGCGCGGTCGGTCTGCTTCAGGAGGACGAGAGTGGAGATCGAGTTCAACGTGTTGAAGAGGAAATGGGGATTGAGCTGGTAGCGCAGCATCGCAAGCTGGGCATGGGAGGTCTGGCTTTCAAGCCGCAGCAGCCGCTTCTTCTGGTCCTCGAGCAGGATGTAGAAGTTGATGCTGAAATAGAGCGCCGACCAGGCGATCAGGATCGAGACGGTGAACAGGATCGCGCCGAAGAAGCGGATGCCTTCGGGCCGCGTGCCGGGCTGGAGGAAGGTGGCGACGCTCCAGGTCTCGATCGCCGAGAAGGCGGCGGCCGCGCTGATCACGATCAGGATCGATCCGACCCAGGTGACGATCTCCTTCATCTGGATGAGCCGGCGATAGGCCGCCGCCATCAGCAGGGTGATCGAATAGCCGGTCGCGGTGAGCAGCAGCGTGTGCAGCACGTAGCTCCAGCCCATCGCATTGGCGACGCCGGACAGGGTGCGCAGCATGAAATAGCCGGCCCAGCCGACCGATTGCAGCGTCCAGAAGGCGCGGTTCTTGTCTTCGAAGAACGACCGGCCGCGCAGCCGGAACGGGTTCCAGCTCTCCTGCGCCTCTGCCCTCGGCGGGGCGGCGGCCGGGACGATGCTATCGGGCACGGCTCGCTTCCTGCTGCGCGACATTCCTATCGGGAAGAACGAGCATCGACCAGTCGCCCTGATCGGCGACCCAGGTCGCCACCGCCCGGCGCACGTCCTCCGCCGTCATCGCCCGGTAGGTGGAGAGATAGGCGCGCGCATTGTCGATCTCGCGCGGCTCCTCGGCCCAGTTCGAGATCGTGCCGATCCAGTAGGCGTTGGTGGCGACGCGCCGCTCGATGCCGCGGATCACCGGATTGATCGCGCGGGCGAACTCGTCGGGCTGGACCGGGCTGGCGGCCAGATCGGCGACGATCTCGCGCGCCGCGCGGAAGAAAGCGTCGGCCCGCTCCGGGCGGATCTCGGCGGCGGCGTAGAAGATGCCCCAGTCGGGGAAGGCCTCCGAGCTGGAATGGGCGGCGCTGGGCGAATAGGTCGCGCCCTCCGCCTCGCGCAGCCGGTCGAACAGCCGGACCTGGAAGATGTTGGCGGCGAGCCCCAGCGCGCGGCGATCGAGGATGGTCTCGATGCCGCCCAAAGTGGACCAGCCGATCAGCGCATAGGCCTGATCGGGATCGCCGCGATGGGTGAAGACGCGCGGCTCGGGCGACGGCGCGGGCGGCCGGAGCGTGGCCGCGCCGTTCGAGGGCGCGGCGGCGGGGCGCTCCGGCAGGGCGGCGATCGTGCCGCGCACCGCCGCGACGGCGGCGTCCAGATCAATGTCGCCGACGATCGTCGCATGGACCGGCCCGGCGGCGAGCAGCGGCGCGAAGAACTCGCGGAAATCCTCGACGGTGACGGCGGCCATCTCCTCGCGCTCGATCGGCCGCCACCTTTGGTCGTCGGGGCGCAGGACGCCGCCCACCTCCCGCTGGGCGCGCGCGGCGGCGGAGCTGAAATGCATGTCGAAGCTCTCGACCGCGCTGGTGCGGAAGCGCGCGAACAGAGCCGGATCCCAGTTGGGCGCGACCAGCTTGGCGGCGAGCAGGCGGAGCTGATCGCCGAGATCGTCGGCATTGGTCTGGCCGGCGAGCACGAAGGCGTCGTCGCCGACCGCGAAGGTGAGGTTCATCCGCCGCCCGGTGAGCAGTCGCTCCATGCCGTCGAGGTCGAGCCCGGCGAGGCCGGAGGGCGCGACCAGCCCGCCGAGCCAGCCGAGCGACGGGCGGTCGGGCGCGAGGCCGGAAAGGCCGCTGCCGAAGCGCAGCCGGACCAGCACCGAGCCCCGCTCGAACTCGGTCCGCTTGAAGGTCAGCGTCGATCCGTTGGCGAAGCGCACGATGGTGACGCCCATGTCCTCGATCGTCTCGCGCGCGATCTCGCGGCCCGGCGCGCCCGGCGAGGGCAGGTCGTCGAAGCTGACCCGGCGCTCGGCGCGGCGGGTCGCGGGGGCCGTCGCGCGCGCGGCGGCCAGCCCCTCGGCGATCGCCGCCTCGCCGCCCTCGACCGGCGCCGGCGTGGCCAGGATCATGCGCGGGCCGGAGCCCTCGAACAAGGCGCGCATCGCCGCGCCGATCCGCTCCGGGGTCATCGCGGGCGCGTTCGCCTCGAAATTTTCGAGCACGGTGGCGGGGGCGGCGACCACGCCGCGATTGTCGACGGCATTGACGAGCTGCTCGGCGCGCACCTGGGAGCGCGCCGTCGTGTCGCCCTGCACGGCGGCGGTGGCGCCGGTGCGCAGGTTACGGATCTCGCGGTCGATCTCGTCCGCGCTCGGCGGTGCGGCGACGGCGTCGCCGAGGATCGCGAAGGTCTCGGCCAGCGCCTCGCGCCAGCGGCCGTCGCGCGCGGTGACGGCCAGCGAGGTCATGTCGGCGCTGGCGCGCTGGCGCGAAATGCCGACCGCGGCGTTGATGAAGGCGGATTCGCCGCGCGCATGCGCCTCCAGCCGCCGGTTCACGATCCGCGCCGCCAGCGATTCGGCGAGATAGGCCTGCTCGCGCGCCATCGTGTGGGGCCGCGGCTCGTGGGGCCGCAGCCAGACCGCGGTGGCCGAGACGGGAACGCCCGGATAGACGAGGCTCGCGACCGGCTGTTCGACCTCGGCTAGGGCGCCGAGATCGGGATCGGCCGGGGGCGGCCCTTCCGCCCGCCAGCCGCCGAACCGGGCGTGGATCAGCGCCTCCATCATGTCCGGATCGGCGTCGCCGACCAGCACGATCGTCGCGCGATCTGGCCGGTACCAGCGCCGGTAGAAGGCGCGCAGCCCCTCGGCGGTGGCGGCGTTCAGCGTTTCGTCGGTGCCGATCGTGTCGCGATCGGCATAACGCAGCCCGGCGAAATAAAGCGGCCAGGCGAGCTCCAGGCCGCGCTGGGCCAGCTCCGGCCGGCGGCCCTTCTCGGCGAGGATGACGGGGCGCTCGGCCTCGACCACGGCCGGATCGATGCGCGCGCTCGACATCATCTCGGCGAGGACGTGGAGGCTGGTGTCGAGGCCGGCGCGGTCGGCGCCGGGCAGGTCGAGCTGGTAGACGGTGTCGGTCGGACCGGTGCGCGCATTGGTGTCGCTGCCGAAGCTGGCGCCGAGCCGCTGCCAGATCTGCCGCGCCGCGCGATCGGGGAAGCTCTCGGTGCCCCGGAAGACCATATGCTCCAGGAAATGCGCCCAGCCGCGCTCGCCGTCCTCCTCGTGCAGCGCGCCGGCGTCGATGCGCAGGCGGATCGAGACCTGACCGGCGGGCAGGGCGTTTCGCCGCACCGCATAGCGCAGCCCGTTGGGCAGGGTGCCGAAGCGCCAGGCCGGATCGCGGGCGATGTCGCTGCCGCGATAGAGCCAGTCGCCGTCGCCGCGCGCGATTTCGGCCGGTTGCGCGGCCGGCTGCGCGACGGCGGGGGCGGCAAGAAGCAGGAGGGCGGCCAGCGCCGATCTGAGCAAGGTCATCGCCGCCTTTGTGGGTGCGCGCGGCGCAAATGTCGAGCATCGCGCCGCCGGGAGGAGCGCCGCCGGGGCGCGCATTTCGGATTGTGCGCCCGCCCGCTTCGCCCTTGGGGTGTGTCCTGATATCCGGCAATGGCCGACCGCGAAGCGGCGGGCGGCTTTCGCGCCAGGGCGGCGTCGCTCGTCGGTCACGATGCCAAAGCATCGCTCCCTCCTCGCTCCTTGCCCTGACACGAAATCCACTCCGTCACGGCCGTTGCCGGATATCAGGACACACCCTAATAACGGCCCGCCCCACGGAGAATCCCATGCATATCCCTTCACTTGCCTTCCTCGCCGCGCCGCTCCTCCTCCTGTCGTCGCCCGCGCCCGCGCAGCAGCTCGGCGCGCCGACCGCGACGCCGGAGGAAATGCTGGGCCAGATGGACGAGGCCGCCTCGGAGGCCGAGATGGCGCGGCTGATCGCGGCGGCGGCGGCCTTCCCGCTCGGCTCGATCGACAATCCGGTGCGGGTCGGCGGGCCGCAGGGCGAGCGCGCCTATCTCGCCCGCCTGCGCTGCGAGGGCGGCGCGCCCATCCGCGTCGGCGCGCGCGTCGATTCGGGCATCGGCGCGTTCGGCACGGTGACGGCGGCCTATCCCGTCGCCTGCGGCGGCACGACGCGCCGCATCGTCTTCGACATGTATCATGCCGAGCATGTCGAGGAGCGCGCCCCGCCGGGCTTCGCGATCGGTTCCTGACCGCCGCGATGCGGACGGTCTTGCGTCGGCTGGGGACGATCCTGCTGTTCGCGGCGGTCGCGGCCTGCTTCGCGCCGACCCTCGTGCCGCCGTTCATGGACCGCATCTACCATCGCGGGCCGGCGAGCGACCATTTCGACGGCGCGCGCTTTCGCAATCTCGATCCCGATCCGCCGCGCCGGACCCGCCCCGGCGGCTTCATGAGCCGGATGCTGACCTCCGACGAACGCGCCCGCTGGCCGGAAAGCGTGGCCGTGACCCCCGCCGTGCCGCCCGCGCGCGTCGAGGGCGACGAGATGCGCGTCACCTGGATCGGCCACGCCACAATGCTGGTCCAGACGGCGGGGCTCAACATCCTGACCGACCCGATCTGGTCGGACCGCGCCTCGCCCTTCTCCTTCGCCGGTCCCCGCCGTGTCCGCGCGCCGGGCGTGCGCTTCGACGACCTGCCAAGGATCGATCTCGTCCTCGTCAGCCACAATCATTACGACCATCTCGACCTGGCGACCCTGCGCCGCCTGTGGGAGCGGGACCGGCCGACGATCATCACCAGCCTGGGCAACGATACGATCTTGCGCCGCGCCGGCATCGAGTCCGTGGCGCAGGATTGGGGAGAATGGGTGACATTGACCGAACATGGCGTGGATCGCAGCATGCGCCTGCGTTGCGACCCTGACGCACATTGCCCCGGAGATCGGGCGCAAGTGATCGTCGAGCGCAACCATCATTGGAGCTCGCGCTGGTTCGTCGATCGCAACCGGGCGCTCTGGTCCGCCTTCACCGTCGTGACGCCGTCGGGAAACATCTTTTTCGCCGGCGACACCGGCTGGGGCGGTGGGGACTGGGTAAGGGAGGTCGCGCGCGGCGGCCCGTTCCGGCTCGCGATCATCCCGATCGGCGCCTACGAACCGCGCGATTTCATGCGGGCCAGCCATATCGATCCCGCCGAAGCGGTCGCGATGT
>CAZTPD010000089.1:0-8614 GCA_964614625.1 uncultured Sphingosinicella sp.
GACGGCGAGGGCCTCGCGAAGATCGTCGAGGGCATCCGCAGCCAGCAGGCCCGGCTGGGGCCGGACTTCAAGCTCTCCGAGCTGCTCGTGAAGAAGGCCGAAGCGGGAGAGAAGTTCACGCGGTAGCGACCTCCCGCGCATCCGTCATGCTGAACTCGTTTCAGCATCCATGTCTCCGCCTCCCGGGAGGTGACAAGATGGACCCTGAAACAAGTTCAGGGTGACGTGTTGGCGCATCAGCCCTCCGTCCGGGCGAGCAAGTCCACCAGCTCGTCCCGCCAGAACCGCGCCCAGGTATGCGTCCCATGCCCGCGCGTGTCGGGGCTGGCGGGGATGAGGACGTAGCGGGTGGCGGCCATCCGCGCGGCGGCGGGCTCGGCGATGCCGTAGTCGGGCGGGTTGATATAGTCGTCGGCGCTGTTCACCCAGGTCATCGGCACGCGCACCCGCTCCAGATGGGGGAGCGGATTGTAGCTGCGCGAGGCTTCGAGCTGGTGGATGAGGTCGTTGGCGTCGCGGCCGGGCAGGTCGCGGGCGACCCGCTCGTCGATATAGGCTTCCGCGCGCGCCTGGTCGGGATAGGCGGTCTGGAGCTGGAGGGGGTTCATGCCCGCCATCTGGAGGATCGAGACGGCGGTGCGCAGGCCGAGCACGGGCTGCTCCGCATAGTCGCCGCCCGCGAAGGCGGGATCGGCGCGGACCGCCTGGACGGCCATGTGCCGCCACATCCTATTGTGGCCGGCGATCTCCGTCGGCAGACAGGCCATCGGCATGGCGGCGCGGGCGAAATCGGGATGCGCGGTCGCCCAGACGAAGATGTGCATGCAGCCCATCGACGTGCCCATGACGAGCCGCAATTGCCGCACGCCCAGCTCGGCCAGCAGCAATCGCTGCGCCTCGACCATGTCGTCATAGTCGTAATCGGGGAAGGCGTCGTGCAGGCCGTTGCTGGGTTTGGAGGAACCGCCATGCCCGATATTGTCCGGCAGGATCACGTAGAAGCGCGTGATGTCGAGCGGCTGGCCGGGGCCGTACAGCTCGTCCGCGAACTGGGGCGCGAGGAACTGCCGCCCGCTGCCGCCGGTGCCGTGCAGCACCATGACGGCGTTGGTGACATTGCCCGCCGCATCGCGCCGCGGCGTGCCGAGCGTGGCATAATGCATGCGCAACTCCGCCAGCGTCTCGCCCGAGCGGAAGCGGAAATCGCGGAAGACGGCGTCGCCCTCGGTGAGCTGGGCCGCCCAGTCGGTCTGCGCGGCGGCGGGCGCCGCGCCGAGCAGGAGGAAGGCCAGGATCGCCAGCAGCCGCATTTCTTCTCTCCCTTATTTGCCGAACGCGGCCGCATAGGCTTCGGGCTTGAAGCCGAGTAGCCGCCTGTCCCCCAGATCGAGCACGGGCCGCTTGATCATCGAAGGCTGGGCGAGCATCAGCGCCACCGCCTTGTCCGCGTCCAGCCCCTCGCGGTCCGCCTCGGGGAGCTTGCGGAAGGTCGTCCCCGCGCGGTTCAGGAGCTTGTCCCAGCCCAGCTCCTTCGCCCAGCCGCGCAGCCGTGCCTCGTTGATCCCGGCCGTCTTGTAGTCGTGGAAATCATAGGCGACGCCGTTCGCCTCCAGCCACGTCCGGGCCTTCTTGATCGTGTCGCAATTCTTGATGCCGTACATCGTCGTCATGTCAGGAAACGTCCCCAAATTGTGACCGGCCATCCCCGCCTCGATCATCCCTTCTCCTCGCACAGCGGCGTGCGGCTTGAAAGGAAAGTTTTCTTGACTCAATGTTAGATATTTATGACATAGCGCCATTCATATCGAACATGAGGATTCGCGATAATGGCGTTTCGGGAGAAAATCGCGTGGCTGACATTGGTGACGATGCTGGCCGCCTACGGCTTCTATTTCGGCTGGGCGGGGCCGCGCATCGGCTTCGGGGAGGTGCGGATGCTGGACATCGTCTGGACGTTCGGCCCGGTCGCCGCGGTGCACGCGCTGGCGGTCATCGTCGGCAGCATCCTCATCGCGGTGACGGCGGCCAGGGAGGCCAATGCGCCGGCCGACGAGCGTGACCGGGCGATCGCCCGGCGCGGCTCGACGATCGGCTATTATGTGCTGCTGACCGGTATGATCCTGGTCGGCGTGGTGATGCCGTTCACCGAGCCTGCGTGGAAGATCGTCAACACCGCCTTGCTCGCCATCGTGATCGCGGAAACGGTGCGCGACGGGGTCATCGTCCTCAGCTACCGCCGAGGCTGGCATGGCTAGGCGGCGGCTCACCAACCAGATCCGGACGCTGCGCTTCCACGCCGGCGAGATGACCCAGGCCGAGCTGGGCGAGAAGATCGGCGTCACCCGCCAGACCGTCGCCGCGATCGAGCAAGGCAAATATTCGCCGACGCTGGAGACGGCGTTCAGGATCGCCGACGTGTTCGGGGTGAAGCTGGAGGAGGTGTTCGGCTGGGGCGAGGCGTGAGCGAGAGGGACGTCCGCTAGGTTGTATCGACATTCAGCCCATAGCTCCCTCTCCCCTGTGGGGAGAGGGTTGGGGTGAGGGGGTTCGGCGTCCGAGAATAGCCCCTACCGCCCGACACCCTCACCCTACCCTCTCCCTCAAGGGAAAGGGAAAGAAAGTGAATGCCGACACAACCTAAGGCCCGGCGGGCCGCGGCTCCGCCGCGATTCAGGCCGGAATGGCGAAACGCCCGCGATAGGCGGCGGGGCTCACGCCGAGCCGGCGGCGGAAATGGTGGCGCAGCGTGGCGAGGCTGCCGAAGCCGGCGGCGGCGGCGACATCGTCGAGGCTGGCGGAGGACTCCTCGAGGAACGCGCGCGCGGCGTCGAGGCGGACGGCGAGCAGCCAGTCGCCGGGGCTCGCGCCCGTCATGTCGCGGAAACGGCGGATGAAGGTGCGCTCGCTCATCGCCACGGCGCGCGCCATCGCGGCGATCGACCATGTCTCGCCGGGGCGCGCGCGAATCTCGTCGAGCAGCGGCGCCAGCCGGCCGTCGCGGCGCGGCGGCACCGGCCGCTCGACATATTGCGCCTGCCCGCCCTCGCGATGCGGCGGCATGACGAGGCGGCGCGCGACCATGTTCGCGGCCTGGGGGCCGAAATCCGCGCGCACGATGTGCAGGAGCAGATCGATGCCCGCCGCCGAGCCCGCCGAGGTGAGGATGTTCCCCCCGTCGACATAGAGGACGTCCGGTTCGATCTCGACGTCCGGATGCAGCGCCGCGAGCCGTTCGAAATGCCGCCAGTGCGTCGTCACCCGGCGCCCGGCGAGCAATCCCGCCGCGGCGAGGAGGAACACGCCCGAGCAGATCGTGACCAGCCGTGCGCCGCGCGCATGAGCGGACCTGAGAGCGTCCCGCAGCTCCGGCGAGAGCGCGGCCCCGTCCGTGCGCCAGCCGGGGATGACGATCGTGCCGGCTTCGGCGAGGCGCTCCAGCCCGCTCTCCGCCGCGACCAGGACGCCGCCGTTCGCCCGTAGCGGCCCGGGCGTCTCGGCGCAGGTGACGAAGCGATACCAGTTCGGCCCCATCTCCGGACGCGGCAGCCCGAATATCTCGGCGGCGATGCCGAATTCGAAGGTGCACAGCCCGTCATAGAGCAGGGCGGCGACCAGCCGGTTCGGGCTTTTGCGCGGCTTTGGCATGATCTTGACGATAGTTGAC
This sequence comes from uncultured Sphingosinicella sp., assembly GCA_964614625.1. Lineage (GTDB taxonomy): Bacteria > Pseudomonadota > Alphaproteobacteria > Sphingomonadales > Sphingomonadaceae > Allosphingosinicella. The sequence goes on from CAZTPD010000089.1 coordinate 3,665, forward strand.
GATCGCGCCGATTGCGAGTCCCGCGCGCGTCGCGCATTCCTCCCGCCGTCACGACGATGCGAGGTGCCCGATGCCCAATGCCGTAACCGCGATCCCCGCCGCGCCCAGCGCGGAGGCCGCCGCCCGCTTCGAAGCGGGCTTCGCCTTCGAGACGGATTGCTGGGACGTCCACGACGCCTTGTCGTCCGGCGATCCCGGCTTCGTGCTGCTCGACGTGCGCAGCGCGGAGTCTTTCGCCGCCGGCCATGTGCCGGGCGCCGTCCACCTGCCGCACGGCAAGATCATCGCCTCGAAGCTGGCCGGATGGCCGGAGGGCACCTTGTTCGTCACTTATTGCGCCGGGCCGCATTGCAACGGCGCGGCGCGCGGCGCGCTGCGGCTCGCCCGGCTCGGCCGCCCGGTGAAGATCATGACCGGCGGCGTCACCGGCTGGCTGGACGAGGGCTTCGCGCTGGAGCGGGCGGATGCGCGCTGACGATCCGGGCCGCGTGCTCGGCGAAGCGGCCGCGCTCGCGGCGGCGCATATCGCGCGGCGGCGCGGCGATCCGGTGTCGACGCCGGTCGATCCCGCCGCGCTCGCCGCGCGCGTCGCCGCCTTCGATTTCGCCGAGCCGATGGATGCGGTCGCGGCCGCGTCGGCTTTGTTCGACCTGCTGCGCGAGACCGGCGTCCGTTCCGATCATCCCGCTTATTTCGGCCTGTTCAATCCGCCGGCGCTGACGCCCGCCATCGTCGGCGATCTGGTGGCGGCGGCCGTCAATCCGCAGCTCGCCGTATGGCGCCATGCGCCGGCGGCGGCGGAGATCGAGCGTCATCTCGTCGCCCTGTTCGCCCGGCATATCTGGGGCAACGCGCCGGCAGGCGGGGGCTTCACGAGCGGCGGCAGCGAGGCGAACCACACCGCTTTGCTCGCGGCGCTGGCCCGGCGCTTTCCGCGCTGGGCGGACGAAGGGGTGGCGGGGCTCGACGCGCGGCCCGCCATCTACGTGTCGGCCGAGGCGCATCTCGCCTGGATCAAGCTCGCCCGCGCCGCCGGGCTCGGCGCGAACGCCGTGCGTCTCGTGCCGACGCGCGACGGGCTGGCGCTGGACGGCGCGACGCTCGCCGGGGCGATCGCCGCGAACGGGGAGCACGATCCGACGCTGATCGTCGCGACGGCCGGGAGCACGGCGCATGGCGCGATCGACGACATGGCCGGCATCGCCGCCGTCGCGCGCCGTCATGGGGCGCATGTCCATGTCGACGCGGCCTGGGCCGGCGGCGCCCTGCTCGCGCCCGGACGGCGGGCGCTGCTCGACGGGATCGAGCTGGCGGACAGCGTGACGATCGATCCGCACAAATGGCTGGCGGTGCCGATGGGCGCGGGGCTGTATTGCGCGCGCGACTGGCAGCCGCTCGCCACCGCGTTCGCCGTTGCCACCGACTTCATGCCTTCGGCGTCCGTGGAGCGGCGCGACGCCTATATCCATTCGCTGCAATGGTCGCGGCGGTTCATCGGCGCCAAGCTGTTCGTCGCGCTCGCGACGCTCGGGCTCGACGGCTATGCGCGGATGATCGAGCGGCAGTTCGCGCTCGGCGACCGGCTGCGCGCGGCATTGCGCGCGGGAGGCTGGCGCATCCTCAACGACACGGCGCTGCCGCTGGTCTGCTTCGCGCCTGCCACGGGCGGGGACCAGGCGGTCGGGCGCATCGAGGCCGCGCTGGTCGACGGCGGCGCGGCCTGGCTGTCCTCGGTCCGGCTGCGCGGCGCGGCGTGCCTGCGCGCCTGCATCACCAGCTTCGAAACCGACGAGACGGATGTCGACGCCCTGGTCCGCCTGCTCGACGAGGCGCGCGCCGGATGACGCGGGCGCGGATTCGCCGCGCCTCGGGCGAGGACGCGGCCGCCATCGCGGCGCTGGCGCGCGAGCATGCCCGGTTCGAGCGGGGCGAGGCGCGTTGCGGCGATGCCGCGTTGCGCGACGCGCTCGATGCCGCGCCGTCCCTGCTGTTCGGCTGGCTGGCGACGCATGACAAGGAGGCGATCGGCTACGCGACCGCCACCATCGATTTCTCCACCTGGCGGGCGGCGCTCTATCTCCATCTCGATTGCCTGTTCGTCCGGGCGGAGTGGCGCGGGCGGGGGATCGGCGCGCGTCTCGTCGCGGCGGCGACGCGCCATGCCGGCACGCTGAATGTCGAGATCATGGAATGGCAGACTCCGGGCTGGAACCGGGATGCGATCCGCTTCTACGAGCGCCTGGGCGCCGTGCGCGCCGACAAGGCCCGGTTCCGGCTGGACGTTCCGCGCACGCCCCTTTGATCGGGCAGGGCGGCAGGCCGGCGCTTCAGAAGCGCTCGCCCACCATCTCCTCGCTCTTGGCCCACAGCGCCCCGGCGCGCTCCGGATCCTGCGCATAGGGGCGCACACCGTCGCCGATGCCTTCGCCTTCGGAGAAAGCGGCGACATGGCAGTCCTCGCAATAGCGCCCGCCCACTTCGTCGGCCGGCGCCACCACGGCCGCCCACACCGAAGTCGCCGCGCCCTGCGGGATCGTCTTCAGCTCATAGGGCCGGTCCGCCGGCCGCGAGGCGTTGAGGCTGTCGATCAGCGCCTCGAGATCGCCGGGCTGGAGGTGCCGGCCGAGCTCGGTCATGATCCCGCCCGGATGGACGGAAGCCGCCCGCACGCCGCGCGTCTTGTGTCGCCGGTCGAACTCGACGGCGAACAGCGCGTTGGCGGTCTTCGCGCGGCCATAGGCGACCCAGGGATCGTAGGGCGTGCGCTCGAAACCGGGATCGTCGAGATCGACGTCGGCGAAGCGGTGGCCGGCAGAGGAGAGGCTCACCACCCGGCCGCCATCGCGGATCAGCGGAGCGATCCGGTTGACGAAGACGAAATGGCCGAGATGGTTGGTGCCGAACTGGGTCTCGAACCCGTCGGCGGTCCGGCCCTGGGGCGCCGCCATCACGCCGGCATTGGCGATGACGAGATCGAAGGCTTCGCCCTTCGCGTTCAGCGCGTCGGCGGCGGCGCGCACGCTCGCCAGCGAGGCGAGATCCAGCTCGATCAGTTCGACGCCTTCGACGCCGGCCTCGGCCAGCGCGCGGCGGGCCTTGCCGAGATCGCGCGCCGTGCCGGTCACGATCGCCCCGTGCGCGGCGAGGGCGCGGACGGTTTCGACGCCGAGCCCGGCCGAAACGCCGGTGACGAGCGCGCGCTTGCCGGTGAGATCGATGCCTTCGAGCACGTCGTCGGTGGTGGATTTCGCTCCGAAGATGCGGGTCATGATGGTCCTCCTTGAATCGGCTGGCTCCGGTGCGTCATGCAACCGGCGGCGTCGTTCCGATCTAGCCACAAGCGGCGTCGTCCGCGCGCCGGATCATATCGATCTCTTGCCTGTTTCTCTCAAGATACCGGCGAAGTCCTTGCCTTTGACAGAGGGAGCGTCATCTTCCGTCCATGCACGAACAGCTTAACCGACTTTGCGCCATCGCCGCCCGTCACGCCGCCGCGCCGAACTGGGAAACCGCCGTTCCCCGGCTCTCGCTCTATATCGGCCACGGCCCGACGCCGCCCGTCTCCGGCCTGTTCGAGCCGAAGGTCTGCCTGGTCCTGCGGGGCGCCAAGCAGATCATGATCGGCGACAAGGTGCTGCGCTACGATCCCGCGTCCTGTTTCATCGCTTCGGTCGATCTGCCGGTCAGCGGCTGCATTATCGAGGCGAGCCCGGCGCGGCCCTATATCGGCTTGGCGCTGGGACTCGACCGGGAGACGATCGCCGGCCTGCTGCCCGACGTCCCCGGCCGCGCGGAGGCGGAGACCCGGGCCTTCGCGGTGAGCGCGGTGACGCCGGCGCTGCTCGATCCCTGGGCGCGGCTGCTGGCGCTGCTCGACACGCCGGAGGACATCGGGGTGCTCGCCCCGCTGATCGAGCGCGAGATCCTCTATCGGCTGTTGCGGGGGCCGCAGGGCGCATTGCTTCGCCAGGCGGCGCGGGCGGACAGCCGGCTCTCGCAAGTCCGTGAGGCGATCGCCTGGATTCGCGACCATTTCGATGAGCCGCTGCGCGTCGAGACGCTGGCCGACCGCGCGGGCATGAGCCTCGCCTCCTTCCACCGCCACTTCAGGACGGCGACCGCGATGAGTCCGCTGCAATATCAGAAGTCGTTGCGTCTCCAGCAGGCGCGCCGCCTGCTCGTCGCCAGCACCGACGCCGCGCGCGCCGCTTATGCCGTGGGCTATGAAAGCGCCTCGCAGTTCAGCCGCGAATATGCCCGCATGTTCGGCCTGCCGCCGGGGCGCGACGCGGCGCGCCTGCGGGAGACGGGGCTCAGCGAAGCGATCGCGATGGCTGTTTAAGATCGTTCGCCACCATTGCGCGCAGTCCTTGAACTTCGCTTGCGCAAAGCTTCTTCGTCCGGTGGGTTTGCTGCGATCCAGGCGTCGAACTCGGCGTCAAGCGGGTCTTCGCGATCCATATCGCCCACCCATAACCGCCGCTTCAACACAGGACGGCATTCTATCTGCCGTGCCTTGCGGCTCTGCTCTCGCGCATTGAAAGGATCGGATTGGATCATCGCGAGCCAATATTGGGTGTAATGGGTAAGATATCGACCGTCCGGGTCCGACCGATCCCGGACCTGATCACGCACATGTACCAACAGCTCGCGTGCCTCATCCGGCTTCATCGTTCGCAAAAGCAAATGGGCTTTGAAGGCTTGCCAATGAACCCCAAGCGATTGTCGGCGCTCCAGCTTCTCCAGTCGTGACATCGCCTTCGCGTATTGGCCGCGCCTCTCCGCCCAAAATATGACTGCTTGCAGCCAGCGTTCACGGAAAGACCATTTCACTCCCACTCGATCGTCCCCGGCGGCTTCGAAGTATAGTCGTAGACCACCCGGTTGATGCCCTGCACCTCGTTGACGATGCGGGTGGCGACGCGGGAGAGGAAGGCGGCGTCGAAGGGG
>CAZTPD010000090.1:0-8603 GCA_964614625.1 uncultured Sphingosinicella sp.
GCGCCCGCCATTCGGCCGGCAGCCGCGCCGGATCGTCGCGATAGGCGGCGAACAGCCCGGCCAGCACCGCCTGCGCCCGCCCCCGCACTGCCCGCACCGGCGGGGCATCGTACATCCGCGCGTAGAGGAACGCCTTCAACTCCCGCTCCCGCCCCGCCAGCGCCTCAGAAAACCCCGCCAGCGACCGCCCGGCCCCACGCACATCCTCCGCGCTCCCCACGCCCGCCCCGGCGATCCGCCGCCGGGTCTCGGCCAGCACGTCGTTGACCATCGCGCCGATCTGCTCGCGGATCAGCTCCGGCACCAGCCGCGCGGCCTCAACGTCCGGATAGCGCGCCGTCACCGCCGCCCAGTTCGCCGCCACGATCGGCACCGCCAGCACCTCGTCCAGCGTGAACAGGCCGGAGCGCAGGCCGTCGTCGATGTCGTGATTGTCATAGGCGATGTCGTCGGCGATCGCGGCGACCTGCGCCTCCAGGCCCGGCCAGGTGGCGAGATCGAGCGGGAAATCCGCATCCGCCTCGGCCAGCGCCCAGGGCGCGCGCCCTACCGGCCCGTTATGCTTGGCCAGCCCCTCCAGCGTCTCCCAGGACAGGTTCAGCCCCGCGCAGCGCGGATAGGGGCTTTCGAGCCGGGTCAGCAGCCGGATCGTGTGGGCGTTGTGATCGAAGCCGCCGGCCTCGACCATTTCCGCCTGGAGCACGTCCTCGCCGGCATGGCCGAAGGGCGGATGGCCGATATCGTGGGCGAGGCACAAAGCCTCGGTCAGATCCTCGTTCAAACCCAGCGCGCGCGCCATCGTCCGACCGATCTGCGCGACCTCCAGGCTGTGCGTGAGCCGCACCCGGAAATGATCGCCGTCGGGCGCGACGAAGACCTGGGTCTTGTGGCGCAGGCGGCGGAACGGGATCGAATGGATGATCCGGTCGCGGTCGCGCTGGAAGGCATCGCGCGGCCCCCGCGTCGCGCGCGACTCCTCACCATGCCGGCGGCCTCTGCTGCGGGCCGGATCGGAGGCGTAGGGGGCCAGGGTCATCGCGTCTGGAGGCGTTCTATCTCCTGGCCCGCCGGGCTTGTCCAGGCGAAAGCGGCGACCTCCTGCGCGGCCAGCCGGTTGACGAAGGCCTGCGCCTCGCGCGCGCTCGGGAACGGGCCGACGAGCAGCCGGTTGGTGGCGTTGAGCGGGGTCGTCCAGGCCTGCTGCAAACCGAGCAGATCGGGCGCGAGGGCGCGCAGCCGGGCGAATTCGCGCGGCAGCGTCCCCCGGTTCGCGCCGCCGGCGATCTGCACCCAGTGCCGGCTCGGATGCGCGGGCTGCGCGGGACGCGGCCGCTGCGCGCGCGGTTGCGCCGGGCGCGAGGGCTCGGCGGCGGGGGGCGGCGCGGTCGCGGCGGGGGCCGGGCGCGGCGCGGGCGTCGTTCGGGCCGGCGCATCCCCCGGCAATTCGTTCACCACCGCCGCGATCTCGGTGAAGGGCCGCATCGGCACCGGCACCACCGGCGGCGGCGCGGCGGCGGGCGGCGGAGGCGTCGCCTCCGGCGGGCGGGACGGCGCCGCGTCCGGCTGCGGACCGGCGGGGGTCAGCGAGAAGCCCGGCGCCGCGCCGTCCGTCATGCCGGAGGAGGTCGGCACGCCGGTCGACGGCGCATTGGGCTGGAAGCGGGCGATCGGCGCAGCGGGTTCGGCGGGGCCGGACGGCGGCGGCGCGGCGGGCGCGGCGCGGCGCGTCTCGAGCTGGGCGATTTCCTGCCGCCGTCGCGCATCCTGATATTGCGGGCGCAGCCCGATCCCCTCGCGCTCGCCCTCGGCCGCGCCCGGACGGCGGCGCGGCGCCGTGGAGACCGGGACGGGATCGCGCGCGCGCATGGAGGAAGCGGGAATGCCGCCCTGCGCCAGCGCGAGCGCGCCCGGATCGGCGCCCACCTCCCCGGCCGACGCGGTCGCGACCGCGCCGTTGCCGGGGAAATGGCCGAAATGGGCGGCCAGCGCCTTCTGCGCCGGGCTGAGCCCCGCCATCCGCGACAGGAAGGGGGACAGCGCCCGCACCGCCGCCGGCGGCATCACGCCCGCCGCCGTCCGGCCGGCGCCCTCGGCGTCGCCGGTCAGCGCCAGCACCAGCGCCTGGGTGCGCCAGGCGGCCCGATCCTGCGCGCGCAGCTGGCCGTCGATCACCCGGAGCGCCGCCTCGCGCTGGCCGCTGATCGCCAGCGAGATCGCCAGCCGACGGCGGATCTGCGGACTGTCGCGATGCCTCAGCGCGGTCGCATAGTCGCGCTGCGCCCGCGCCGGATCGCCGATCGTGTCGTAGGCGAGGCCGCGATCGCCGGCGATCTCGACCTCCGGCGCGCCGAGCGCCACGGCCTCGGCGAACAGGTCGAGCGCCGCCTGCCCCTGCTCCATCCGGGCGAAGGCGGCGGCCATGCCGGCCTTGGCGCGCGCGTCGCGCGGCGAGATCTCGTCGGCGCGCGAGAAGAAGGTGAGCGCCGCCTGCGGGTCGCCCATCTCCAGCGCCGCGCGGCCGGCGCCGATCAGCGCCGAGACGCTGCGCGGATTCTCGCCCAGCGTCGCGACATGCCGCCGCAATTCCTCGCCCATGCCGTTGTCGAGCGGCTGGACGACCGCGCCGGGCGGCAGGTTGGCCGGCCGCGACGGCGCGTCGTTGCTGTCCTGGGCGGCCGCTGGTTCGGCCATGAGGGCTCCCGCCGCCAGCAGCATCAGGCTGCGGCGGCCCCCCGGCATCCGCGATATCATGTCCCGGCTAGAGCGGCGCGCGCCTGTACCGGCAATGACCGGCGCGGCGTCTTGCGGCCAATCGTGGGGCGGGGGCGACGAGCGGGGCAAAGCGGCGGCCCTCCCGCTGCCCGCATGGCCGCGGGCACGGGGAGGGCGTCGGGTCTATTGGTTGTTCTGGCGGTTGAGGAAGCGCGGGATGTCGAGCGGATCGCGGCCCGTGCCCGCGCGCGGGCTTTCCTCTTCCTCGACCTGGGCCTTCGCCGCGCCGCGCGCGATGCTCGACATGCGCTCGAACAGGGTGCCGCCCTCGCGCGGGGCGGGCGCCTCCGGCTCCTCGGCGGCGGGCTCGGCGCCGCGGGTCAGCCAGGACCGGCGCTCGCTCTGGCTCAGATCCTCGTCGCCGCGCAAGGCGGGGAGCGCGTTCTCGCCGTCGAGATTGTCGAGCAGCAGCTCGTCGTCGCCCTCGTCGCCGGCGGGCTGGTCGAGCAGCATTTCGGCGGGCGCCTCGACGGTCTCGTCGATGAAGCTGACCGTCTCCTCCCCGGCGGTTTCCGCTTCGGCGATCGAGTCCGGCGGCGTCAGCGTGATCGGCGCGGGCGCGGGCGCCTCGGCGACCGGCGCGGCGGCAGCGGCCGGCGCTTCCTCGACGGGCGCGGCGACCGGCGCGGCGGCGGCGGGCGCGGCCTCGGCCCCGCGCGAGCCCGGGAAGGTGAAGACCTTGGCCTGGAGCGGCGCCGCCTGGACGCTTTCCTCCACGTCGATGCCGGTGGCGACGACCGACACGCGGATCTTGCCTTCCAGATCGTTGTTGAAGGCCGAGCCCCAGATGATGTTGGCGTCCGGATCGACCAGCTCGCGGATATGGTTGGCGGCCTCGTCGACCTCCATCAGTCGCATGTCCTCGCCGCCGGTGATCGAGATGATAACACCCTTGGCGCCCTTCATGCTGACCCCGTCGAGCAGCGGGTTGGCGATCGCCTGCTCGGCCGCCTCGATCGCGCGATTGTCGCCGCCGGCCTCGCCGGTGCCCATCATCGCCTTGCCCATCTCGCTCATCACCGAGCGGACGTCGGCGAAATCGAGGTTGATGAGGCCGGGCATGACCATCAGGTCGGTGATGCCGCGCACGCCCTGCTGGAGCACCTCGTCCGCCATCTGGAACGCTTCCTTGAAGGTCGTGTTCGGATTGGCGATGCGGAACAGGTTCTGGTTGGGGATGACGATCAGCGTGTCGACATGCTGCTGGAGCTCGTCGATGCCGGAATCCGCCGAACGGGCGCGGCGCGCGCCCTCGAAGCTGAACGGCTTGGTGACGACGCCGACGGTGAGGATGCCGCGATCGCGCGCCGCCTTGGCGATGACCGGGGCCGCGCCGGTGCCGGTGCCGCCGCCCATGCCGGCGGCGATGAAGCACATATGCGCGCCGTCGAGCGCCTGCTCGATGTCCATGATCGCCTCTTCGGCGGCGGCCTTGCCGATCTCCGGCCGCGATCCGGCGCCGAGGCCCTGGGTGATCTTCGGCCCGAGCTGGATCTTGCGGTCGGCGGTCGAATAGTTCAGCGCCTGCGCGTCGGTGTTGGCGACGATGAAGTCGACCCCCTGCACGTCCGACTGGATCATGTTGGCGATGGCGTTGCCGCCCGCGCCGCCGACCCCGATCACGCTGATCCTGGGGCGGAGCTCCTCCACTTCCGGACGGATGAAATCGATGCTCATCTACAATCTCCCCTACCCTTCCGCGATACGCGGCGGATACCCGTTAAGCCCTTTTGCACGATGCGATTCGGCGGTGCGAGCGAAAAGTTAACGGGCAGGTCACGTTTTCCCCAGATTTCCTCAATATTGAGTCCGAAAAGCCGCGATCAGACGGCCGATCATGCCTCCGCTCTGCCGCGCCTCGCCGATCGGCGAGCCGAAGCGGCCGCCGATGTCGATCTCTCCCGACGCCGCGAACTGGGCGAGCCCGGCCAGCGTCGAGAAGGCCGGCCCGCTATGCGCCTCGGGCAGGCCGGGCATCACCGGCCGGCCGACGCGCACCGTGCGGCCCAGCACTCCCTGGGCATAATCCGCCATGCCCTTCAATTCAGCCCCGCCGCCGGTCAGCACGACCTGTCGGCCGAACGGTCCGGCGAAACCCAGCTCCTTCAGCGCCGCCTCGATCGCTCCGCTGAGCTGCTCGAGCCGCTGGCGGATCACGGTGACGAGCTGGGCACGGGTGATGCGCGCGCTCTCCACGCCTTCCTGATGGCCGGCGATCGGGGCCAGCTCGATCATGTCGTGATTGTCGCGCGGGCTCATCATCGCGGACCCGTAGAAGCATTTGATCCGCTCCGCCTCGGTCCGCCTGGTGCCGAAGGCGGCGGCGATGTCGTCGGTGATGTCGCTGCCGCCGATCTGGAGCGATTTGAGGCCGACCAGCATGCCGCCGGCGAAGACCGAGACGTTGGTGACGCCCGCGCCCAGCTCGACCAGCGCCACGCCCAGCTCGCGCTCCTCGTCGCTGAGGCAGGCCTTGCCGGCCGCGACCGGCGCGGCGACGATCGCCTCGACGCCGAGATGGGCGGAGCGCACGCACAAATCGAGATTCTTCACCGGCGCCGGATCGGCGGCGACGACGTGGATATCCACGGCGAGCCGCTCGGCATGGAGGCCGCGCGGCTGCTTCACCCCGTTCATCCCGTCGATCGTGTAGAGCGCCGGCATGGCGTGCAGCACCATCCGCCCGGCCGGATCGATCGAGCCCTGCGCGGCATGGAGCAGCGCGTCGATATTGCCGTCCGCGATGCGCCCGCCACCGATCGCGACCTCGACGCTGGCGACGTCGCTGGTGACGCCCCCGGCGGAATAGCCGACATGGACCTGATCGATATTGGTGCCCGCGATCCGCTCGGCCTGCTCGACCGCCTCGCGGATCGCCGCCTCGCTCTTCTCCATGTCGGCGATGAAGCCGCGCTTGACGCCCCGGCTCTCGCGCTGGCCGGTGCCGAGGATCTTGAGGCGCCCGTCCTCGGCCGGCTCGGCGATCATCGCGCAGACCTTGGAGGTGCCGACGTCGAGCGCGGCGACGAGGCTGCGGGACGGGGCCGGCGTCGGGCGGCGCATCAGATCGTCCTCGAAAGATCAGCCGGGATCTCGCCCGGGTCGGGAGGAATCAGCTCGGGCACGCCCGATCCGGGCTCGCGCGTGACGCGCACCGTCATCCGCGCCGGATCGCGCATGTCGAAGCGCACGAAGCCGCGCCCCAGCAGCTGCGTCTGCTCGTCCATCGCGGCGAAGCGGCGGATCGCGCGCAGCGCCAGCTCGTCGCCCTCGGGCAGGGTCAGCACCTCACCGGTCTGGAAGCGCACGTCCCAGCGCCGCCCGCCGACCCAGGTCGCGCCGGCGACCTGCGGCCGCAGATGCGGCACGGCGGCGAGCAGGCCGGCGAGCGAGCCGAGATTGCTGTTCGCCCCCGCGCCGATCACCAGCGGCAGGTTCGGCATCGCCTCCACCCGCACCGGCTCCAGCACCACGCCTTCCGCGTCCACCAGGCTGAGCTCCCGGTTGCGCTGCCAGATCGCCGCCGGGCGGCGCTCGACGATGTCCACGACCAGGGTGTCGGGCAGCCGCCGCGACACCCGCGCCTCGCGGATCCAGCCGAAGCGCAGCAGCCGCTCGCGCGTCGCGGCGAGATCGACCAGCGGCATCGCCATCGAGGGCTGATCGAAGGCGACGTTGTAGATGTCGAGCCGCGACACCCGCTCGGCGCCGTTGATCTCGACCCGGCGCATGGTGAAGCCCGCGCCGCCGATCGCCTCGCCGATCGCGGTCCCGGCATAGTGCGGCAGCCGCAATATCAGCGCCGAGCCGACGATCACGCCGATCGCGACCAGCGCCAGCGCCCAGCGGCCGATCCGCCGCGAAGTCTCCGGCGCCAGCCCCATGGACTCCAGCATGCCCGGCGCCTTCCTACGCCGCGTATTGACCGCGCGCGGCGCGGCGCGGCTTTTGCCGCGCGCCTGGCTGCCCCGGGCGATCCGTGCGCTCACGCCGCGTCCTCCTCCAGCGCCGCTTCGACGATCCGCTCGACGAGCGTGGCATAATCGATGCCGAGATGGCGCGCCTGCTCGGGCACCAGGCTCAAGGGCGTCATCCCCGGCTGGGTGTTCACCTCCAGCAGATAGAGCCCGTCCGCGCCCCGTTCGTCATCCCAGCGGAAATCGGCCCGCGACGTGCCCTTGCAGCCGAGCAGCCGGTGCGCCTTTAATGCCATGTCGAGGCAGGCGGCGCGCACATCGGCCGGGATGTCGGCGGGGCAGACATGCTCGGTCAGCCCGTCGGTATATTTGGCGTCATAATCGTAGAAGCCGGATTTGGGCCGCAGCTCCGTCACCTCCAGCGCCGCGTCGCCGAGCACGGCGGTGGTCAGCTCGCGCCCCTTGATGAAGGGCTCGGCGAGCAGCCGGTCGAAATGCCGCCACGGCCCCTCGGTGTCGCGCCCGATCGGCGTGCCGTAATTGCCGCCCTCGGTGACGATCGCGACGCCGACCGACGAGCCCTCGTTGACCGGCTTCAGCACATAGGGGCGTGCCATCGGATCGGCCTCGTACAGGCTCTCGCTCGCCACGATCTCCCCCGCCGGCATCCGGATGCCGTGCGGCACGAGGACCATCTTGGTCAATTCCTTGTCGATCGCGATCACCGAGGTCTCGAGGCCCGAATGGGTGTAGTGCACGCCCATCAGGTCCATCAGCCCCTGCACCGTCCCGTCCTCGCCCGGCGTGCCGTGCAGCGCGTTGAACACCACGTCCGGCTTCGTCTCGGCCAGCCGCTGGGCCAGATCGCGCCCCATGTCGATCCGCGTGACCCTGTGCCCCCGGCTCTCCAGCGCGTCGGCCACGCCGTTGCCGCTGGTCAGCGACACTTCGCGCTCGGCCGACCAGCCGCCCATCAGCACCGCGATGTGGAGCTTACGCATGCCCGGTTCCTCTGCCGTCACCCTGAACTTGTTTCAGGGTCCATCTTTCCGCTTCCCGGCGGCACGAGACTGGATGCTGAAACAAGTTCAGCATGACGGAATTCCAATCCTCTGAATCTCCCATTCCAGCTCCACGCCCGATTTCGCCTTCACCCGCGCGCGCACCTCCTCGCCCAGCGTCTCGATGTCCGCGCTCGAAGCATTGCCCAGATTGAGCAGGAAATTGCAGTGCTTTTCGGACACCTGCGCGTCGCCGATGCGAAAGCCGCGCAGGCCAGCCTCGTCGATCAGCCGCCAGGCCTTGTCGCCGGGCGGGTTCTTGAAGGTCGATCCGCCGGTCCGGCTCCTCAATGGCTGGCTCATCTCGCGCTCGGCGGCGATCCGGTCCATCTCCGCCTGGATCGCGGCCTTCTCGCCCGGAAATCCGCGAAACGCCGCGCCGATCACGATAGCACCCCCGGGCAATTCGCTGTGCCGGTAGGTGTAGCCCAGCTCCGCCGGCGCCAGCCTCCGCCGTTCGCCCGAACGCAGCACCACCTCGCACTCGACGAGAATGTCCTTCACCTCGCGGCCATAGGCGCCGCCGTTCATCCTGACGAACCCGCCGACCGTGCCGGGGATCGAGCGCAGGAACTCCAGCCCCGATATCCCCGCGTCCCGCGCGGTCGAGGAAACGAGGATGCCGCTCGCCCCGCCGCCGCAGGAGAGCGTCTCCGCGTCCACCCGCTCGACCTTCGCGAACGCCTTGCCCAATCGCACCACCACGCCCGGCACCCCGCCGTCGCGCACGATCAGGTTGGAACCGAGCCCGAGACCCATGACCGGAATGGCGGGATCGAGCGCGGCGAGGAAACCGGAGAGATCGTCCGCGTCCTTCGGCTCGAACAGCCACTCGGCCGTCCCGCCCGACTTG
>CAZTPD010000091.1:0-8597 GCA_964614625.1 uncultured Sphingosinicella sp.
CAGGGGCTTTGCTGCGATGCAAGGCGGCGCGCTTTGAAAGCAAGCGCCGGGACGCACGGGCGCGCGCGATCGGGCAGGAAAAGCGCCTGATCGTAGGAGATTTAGCACGATGACCTACCGAATCGAAGGGCTGGCGCCGGAGATTTTCGCGCCGCTGTTCGCGCTGGACGACGCGGCGCTGGCGGCCCGCAACGCGATGCGCGTCACGGCGGATTCGCCCAGCGGCTATCCCTGCCGCGTGACGCTGGCCGACGCGGCGCCGGGCGATCGGCTGATCCTCGTCAACCATGTCTCGCACGACGTGCCGACGCCGTTTCGCACCGCTTATGCCATCTATGTCCGGGAAGGCGCGGCGGCCCGGTCCTGCGAGGACGAGGCGCCGGCGATGCTCGACAGCCGCACCCTGGGGCTGCGCGGCTTCGGCGCGGACGGGATGCTGAAGGGCGCGCTGCTGGCGTTGCCGGGCGAGGCGGACGCGAGAATCCGCGAGCTGCTCGGTCGGCCGGAGATCGCCTCCATCCACGCCCACAACGCGGCCTATGGCTGCTTCCTGGCGAAGATCGAAAGGAACTGAATCATGGCGACCCTTGCAACCGACAGGACCGACTTTAGATCGGTGGCCGTGAACGATCCCGCGCCCGTTTCCGACGAGGCCGCCTGGGCGGCGGTCATGGCGCGCGACCGGACGATGGACGGGCGCTTCGTGACCGGCGTCTTCTCGACCGGCATCTATTGCCGCCCGTCCTGCGCGGCGCGCCATCCGAAGCGCGAGAATGTCCGCTTCTTCGCCACCGGCGCGGAGGCGCGGTCGGCGGGCCTCAGGCCCTGCAAGCGTTGCGCGCCCGACGACGTGAACCGCGAGGAGGCGGCGCTGGAGAAGGCCTACAAGCTGCTGCGCGCGGCGGAGGAGGCGCCCTCGCTGGACGCGCTGGCGGCGGCGGCGGGCTATTCGCCGCACCATTTCCACCGGCTGTTCAAGCGGGCGACCGGCGTGACGCCGGCGGCCTATTACCGGACGCTGCGCGCGCGCCGGACCGAGGCGGCGCTGGCGGACAATGGCCGGATCACCGACGCGATCTACGACGCGGGCTATTCCGGCCCGGCGCGTTTCTATGCGGACGCGAAGGGGCGGCTGGGCATGACCCCGTCCGCCTGGCGCGACGGCGGGCGCGGCGAGACGATCCGCTGGGCGGTGGCGCGGACCGATCTCGGCACGATGCTGGTCGCCGCCACCGGCAAGGGCATCTGCCGCCTCTCCTTCGACGAGGGCGAGGCGGAGCTGCGGCGGCGCTTTCCCAAGGCGGCCATTGAGCCGGGCGGGCCGGAGATGGCCGAATTGCTCGGCCGCGCGGTGGCGGCGGTGAACGCGCCGGAGAAGCCGCACGGCCTGCCGCTCGACGTGCGCGGCACCGCGTTCCAGGAGGCGGTCTGGCGCGAGCTGACGCGGATTCCGCCGGGCGAGACGCGCACTTATGCCCAGATCGCCGCGGCCATCGGCAAGCCCAAGGCGGTGCGCGCGGCGGGCACGGCCAACGGCGACAACGCCGTCGCCGTGCTCATCCCCTGCCACCGCGTCATCCGCACCGACGGCACGCTGGGCGGTTACGCCTACGGGCTGGAGCGCAAGGCGAAGCTGCTGGCGAAGGAGCGCGGCGGCTAGCCGGCGGGTTCGGCGGCGACTTCCCCTGCTTCCTCCGCGCCTTCGGGGGGCAGGCCGAGCCGCTCGCGCAGCCGGTCATACATCTCGCGGGCGGATTCGCGCACGGTCGAGCCGGCCATCCGGTAGCGTTGCTGCATCTGCTCGCGCCGCTCGCGCTCCCGCTCCGTTTCGTCCTCGCGGTGCGGCAGGACATAGGCGGCGGGGCGGATGATCGCGAGCGCCTCCTCGACCATGCCGCGCGCCTCGAAATCGGCGGCGACCTTGTAGCGCAGGTCATAGTCGCTCGGCGCCCGCTCCATCGCCGAATAGAGCGCGTTCTGCGCCGATTCCGGCGGAAGCTGGCCGGCCAGCGTGAAGCTGTCATGATAGGCTTCCAGCACCAGCGGATCGTTCGGCGCGGCGCGGTTGGCGCGCAGGATGAACTGCCGCGCCGCGTCCCAGGCCGCCTGGTCGGTCGAGCCCGCGTCGCGCAGGCGCTCCGCCTCGATCATGCCCCGGTGCATCAGCCCGCGCGGATCGTCGGGGCGGATCGCCAGCAGCCGGTCCGCCGCGGCGAGCGCCGCCGCATTGTCGCCGGCCAGCCGCTCGGTCTCAAGCAGCAGGCGCAGCGCGAACGGATCTTCGGGGAAGCGGTTGGCGATCGGGCGCAGGTCGCCGGCGAAATCGGCGAGCTCGCTCGCCCGGATGCCGCGGCTCAGCATGATCTCCTGGTGCATCAGCGCCTGCTCGGCCGGGCTCACGACCCGGACGTCGATCTCGCCGACGTCGATCGTGCGGAACGGCAGTTGCAGGACGGAGAAGCGGCGGCGGCTGGCATAGCTGAACAGCCGCGAGTTGAGCCGGTCGAGATCGTCGATCGCCTCGCCCGCCGCCTGCTCATAGGTCCGGCCGGCGTTGATCGCGTTGAGATAGGCCTGGATCTGGCGGTGGATCTCCGGATCGTCGAACATCTGGCGCACCAGCAGCCAGCCCTGGGCGTAGACCAGGTCGAGTTCGCGGGTGCCGGCATAGCTCTGGATGGTGAGCAGCCGCCGGGCATGGAGCCAGCGGTTCGAGAAGAAGGACTGGTAGCGATAGTCCACCGGCAGCCCGACCTCGACCACGTCGTTGTCGAGGAAGCGGGTCGCGCCCCAGAATTCGGCGAAGCCTTCCGAATACCAGGTCGGATAGCTGGCCGGGAAATACTGGTACATGAAATGGTGGGTATATTCGTGGAGCAGGATGCTTTCGGAATCGATCCGGGCGTTGGCGCGGCTGGTGCGCGTCCCCACCATCATCGGGCCGCGCGCGCGGCGGATGTAGAAGCCGGCCGCGCCGGGCGCGTAGCGTTGCACGCCGTTGACCGAGGGCATCAGGAAGACGCGCAGGCGATTGGGGCTGGGCGGCGCCCGGACGCCGTGGAAGGTGCGCAGGACGAAATTGAACTTCTCGAGCTTGGCGATGAACTCGCGCAGCTCGGCCTCGCCGCCTTCGGAATAGACGACGAAATTGGTCGATGTGGCCTCGCGCCATTCGGCATGAGCGGGCGCGCCCAACAGCAAGGCGGCGGCCAGCAAGAGTCTGTAGATCATCGAAAACCCCCCAGGTTCCGGCGCCCAGCCTAGGCAGGATTCCGCCCGTCCGCAATCGGGGGCGCCCCGTCGCTATTCGCGCGGCGCCGCTTCCCGCTGGTTCTCGCAGGCATAGACGAGCCGCTCGTTGGGCAGGTTCGGCAGCGCCGCGCCGATCTCGCGCTGCTGGTCGGCGAGGATGGTGCGCGCCTCCTCGTCGGCGCCGCAGGACTTGAGGTCGACGCCCCGGCGCAGGCCGCGCAGCCGCTCCATCTCCGCCGCGCCGAGTTGATAGCGGGTGACGACATATTCGCCGCTTCCGGGGCGGAATTCGAGGGCGGAGACGGCCGGCTCATTGTCCGGCACCAGGATGCGGGTCCAGACATCGCCGGCCCGGGCATATTGGGTGCGGCCGTTGACGCAGCCGCTGTCGGACCATTCCAGCGCCACGTCCTGCGTCGATGAAACGGTGACCCGGCTGCGCTCCGGCACCAGCCGGCACAGGTTGCGCCCGGCGAAGCGGCTATCGGCCTCGGCCGCGGCGCCGTCGCCTTCCGCCGGGGCCGCCTCCGCATTGTCGCGGCTCGGCCGGGCGAGGAAGACGACGATCGCCGCGACGATCAGCAGGGAGCCGATCCCGGCCAGGATCGCGGCGGGGCGGTTCCGGTCCTTGATGAGCAGGATGCCGGCGCCGCCGAAGACGATCAGCGCGAGCGCGAGCATCAGGGCGGCGACGGCGAGCCCGGTCTCGCGCGAATCGTCGATGCGGGCGAGGGCTTCGGCGCGTTCGTCGCGGGCGCGCTGGGCGGCGGCGTCGCGTTCGCGCTGCTCCGCCTCGGCGCGGTCGCGGTCCTGGCTCAGCCGGTCGGCCATGCTGATGCAGGGGGTGGCGATGGCCGCGAACGGCTGGGAGGCGCCTTGCAGGAAGGCGGTCAGCTCGCGATTGGCGACGGCGAAGGCGAAGGAGGCGTCGCCCTCCTGGTTGCGGGTGATGAGCGTGTTGACGCCGAGCACCCGGCCGCACGGATCGAGCAAAGGCCCGCCGCTGTTGCCGCGCGCGATATTGGCGGTGTGGAGCAGGGTCGCGATGCCGTTGATCGGGCGGAGGTTGGAGAAGATGCCGGTCGAGCGGGTCGGCGGCAGCGGCGTGATATAATCCTGCGACGACTGGGCGGTGGCGAGATCGACATTGCCGGGATAGCCCAGGGCGGTTACGGCGGCGCCGTCGCTCAATGGGCCGGTATAGAGCGGCAGCGGCGGGAAGCGCCCGCCCTGGCCGACCTCGACCAGCGCGAGATCGCGCGCCGGATCGACGGTGACGATCCGCGCGCGAAAGGCCTGGCTGCCTTCCGAGGGGACGATGCCGACCGCGACGTCCAGCCCGCCCTGCGCCGCCTGCGCGACGACATGGGCGTTGGTGACGATCCGGTTGGGTGCGACCGCGAAGCCGCTGCCATGGCCGAAGCCGACCACCTCGCCATCCTCGAACGCGACGACGACGACGCGCACCACCGAACGCCCCGCCGCCGAGATGTCGTCGGCGTGCGCGGGGGCGGCAATGGCGAGCAGCATCGTCAGGAACAGCAGGTAACGACCCATGCGACCTCCGCCGGCTCTTCTAGAGGGACGGCCTACAGGAAGGAATAGGGGTCGACGTCCACCGCCACCCGCACGCCGCGCGGGAAGGTGAGGGCGCCGAGCCAGTCACGGATAATCTCCTGCACCGGCACGCTGCGCGCCGCATGGACGAGGAGGCGGTGGCGGTGGCGGCCGCGCAGCATGGCGAGCGGGGCGGGGGCGGGGCCGAAGACGGCCATGTTGTCGCGCGTGGGCGCGGCGCGGCCGATCCGGCGGGCGGCCTCGACGGCTTCGGCCTGATCCTCGGAGGAGACGATGATCGCGGCGAGGCGGCCGAAGGGCGGCATGCCCGCCTCGCGCCGGGCGTCGGTCTCGGCGGCATAGAAGCCCTCCGCATCGCCGCCGATCAGCGCCTGCATGACCGGCGCCCTGGGGTCGTGGGTCTGGACGAGGACGCGGCCATGCTTCTCGCCGCGCCCGGCGCGCCCTGACACCTGCTGGATCTGCTGGAAGGTTCGCTCGGCCGCGCGCAGGTCGCCGCCCGACAGGCCGAGATCGGCGTCC
Organism: uncultured Sphingosinicella sp.; assembly: GCA_964614625.1. Taxonomy (GTDB): domain Bacteria; phylum Pseudomonadota; class Alphaproteobacteria; order Sphingomonadales; family Sphingomonadaceae; genus Allosphingosinicella. The sequence continues at coordinate 5,353 of CAZTPD010000091.1, forward strand.
ACCACGCCGACCAGAGTGAGGTTCGGGAAGTGATAGCCCTTGGTGACGAGCTGGGTGCCGATCACGATATCGATCTCCCCGGCTTCCATCCGCGCGACGAACTCCGCCGCCTTGGCCGGGGACCAGATCGTGTCGGAGGTGACGATCGCGGCGCGCGCGTCGGGGAAGAGCGCGGCGACCTCGTCGGCGATCCGCTCGACGCCGGGGCCGCAGGCGACCAGGCTGTCCTCCTCGCCGCAGTCCGGGCAGGCGTGTGGCGCGGGCATGACATGGCCGCAATGGTGGCAGGCGAGACGGTGGGTGAAGCGGTGCTCGACCATCCAGGCGGTGCAGTTCGGGCACTGGAAGCGGTAGCCGCAATGGCGGCACAAGGTCAGCGGGGCATAGCCGCGCCGGTTGAGGAAGAGGAGCGACTGCTCCTCCGCCGCCAGATTTTCCTCCAGCGCCTTCACCAGTTCCGGCGCCAGCCAGCGCCCGCGCGGCGGCGGATCGGCGAGGAGGTCGAGCGCCGCCATGTCGGGCAGGCGCGCGCCGCCGAAGCGGTCGGGCAGCTTCAGCTCGGCATAGGTGCCGCTGTCCACCATGTGCCGCGTCTCGATCGCCGGGGTGGCGGAGGCGAGGATGACGGGCACCTCCTCCAGCTTGGCCCGCATCACCGCCACGTCGCGGGCGTGATACTGGACGCCGTCCTCCTGCTTGAAGCTCGCCTCGTGCGCCTCGTCGACCACGATCAGCCCGAGATCGCGATAGGGCAGGAAGAGCGAGGAGCGGGCACCCACCGTGACCAGCGCCTCGCCGCTCGCGATGGCGCGCCAGGCCCGGCGGCGCTGGGACTGGCGCAGGCCCGAATGCCAGGCGACCGGCTCATGCCCGAAGCGCGCCGCGAAGCGCTTCAGGAAGGGTTCGGTCAGCGCGATTTCGGGGAGGAGGACGAGGGTCTGGCGGCCGTGCCGAATCGCCTCCGCGATGGCCTCGAAATAGACCTCGGTCTTGCCCGATCCGGTGACGCCGTCGAGCAGGAAGGGCGCGAAGCCGCGGGCATCCACCGCGTCCCGCAGGGTCGCGGCGGCGTCGGCCTGCGCGGCCTCCAATGCGGGCGGATCGTGATCGGGGTCCGGCGCCGGGAAGGGATCGTCGATCGCGACCTCGATCGCCTCGATCGCGCCGGCCTTGACGAGGCCCCTGATCACCCCGTCCGACACGCCGCCGACGATCGCCAGCTCGCGCACCAGCCCCTGCCGCTCGCCGATCCGCTCCAGCGCCTGCGCGCGCTGCGGGGTGAGGCGCTCCGGAATATGGCCGGTCAGCCGATATTCGGTGATCGACCGCGCGCCCTCCAGCGCCCCCGCCGAGGGCAGCGCCATGCGCAGCACCGATGCGATCGGCGCCAGATAATAATCCGACGTCCATTCGATCAGCCGCCTGAGCGGCGCGCCGAGCGGCGGCAGGTCATAGGCCTGGACGAGATTGCGCAGCCGGTTGTCGCCGACCTCCTCCGTCGGCAGCCGCTCCGGCTCCCACACCACGCCGACGAGCTGGCGCGGCCCCAATGGCGCGAGGACGATCGACCCCGGCGCGACCGTCATGCCGTGGGGCACGCGATAGTCGAGCGGGCCGAGGGCCGAGTTCATCACGATCAGACGGGCGCGGTTCATCTTGAGCGGTACATAGGGGCTGTACGGCGAGAGCGGAAACCCCGGGGGAGGCGGTTCATGGCGGGCGCGGGCAAATGGCTCTGGGCGGTGCCTCTGGCGATGGCGATGCCGGCGCCCGCGATGGCGCAGGCGGCGGAGCCGTGCGGCGTGCTCCAGCGGATCGTCGCCGCCGCGCGCGAGGCCGTGCCGTTCCGGTCGATCCGCGAGGCGCTGGCGCGCGGCGAGAGCGTGGTGCCGGGCTTCCCGGCCGAATCTTGCCGCGTCGGCAAGTCGCACGGCCTTTCCTGCCATCTTTGGACCCGGCCCGCCGCGAACTTCGACGCCTGGCCCGATCCGCTCGTCTGCACCGGCTTGGCCCTGACCCCGACGCCGCCCGCCCGTCGCCGCGTGATCGGCGGCGACTGCGCGCGCGCTTATCGCAGCGGCGACCTGCTCATCACCTATGGCGTCGTAATTCCGGGGACAGCGTAATTCCGGGGACAGGAATTCCGCATATAATTCCGGGGACAGCATACCTATTTGTAATTCCGGGGACAGCATACCTATTTGGGAAAGCCGGAGCAGCATGACTTCATCCAAGGGCCGTGCCCTTCCAATGTAGGAATTCTGGGGACGGTATACCTATTTGCGTCTTTGCGTGAACCCGATGCACTGCCGCTGCGGCCGTGGCGGATTAAGTGAACTGGCACCGTAATCCCAACCCGCGCATCATGACAGATCGGATGGCTGTAGGAAAACGAGGACTTATCGGTCAGCCGACACCGGGCCTACAATCGTCAAATAGGTATACTGTCCCTGGAATCCCCTGTCCCTGGAATCCCTGATGTCAGACGACCTGTCACCGTAATCATCTGTCACGGTAATCACAGATTCTCTATGATTCGTCAGCCATTTTCCTTGCTTCATCTGATATCTCATATAGTTTTTCTGCAAAATACGGGTCCATATCCTCAATTTCTCTTGCTGATATCACTGATATGTTGATCAAGCTCAGCTTGCTGCGATCAGTGTTTTTTCCTGATTCAACAGCAATTAGATACTCTAATTGATCTATGACTGACTGAAGTGGGACTGAGCATGAGTATTTTCTTTTCAGTTCTCTTGTTGAGAGTAGTGCTTCCTCGAGCATTTCCAATCGAATCATTGCCCTGGTATCCTTACAATATTCCCCATGTTCGGTAATTCCGGGGACAGGGAATTCCGGGGACAGAATTCCGGGGACAGTATACCTATTTGCGTCTTTGCGTGAACTCGATGCACTGCCGGTGCGGCCGTGGCGGATTAAGTCAACTGGCACCGTAATCCCAACCGCGCATCATGACAGATCGGATGGCTGTAGGAAAACGAGGACTTATCGGTCAGCCGACACCGGGCCTACAATCGTCAAATAGGTATACTGTCCCCGGAATTCATGGCGTCGTAATTCCGGGGACAGTAATTCCGGGGACAGCATACCTATTTGGGAAAGCCGTAATTCCGGGGACAGCATACCTATTTGGGAAAGCCGGAGCAGCATGACTTCATCCAAGGGCCGTGCCCTTCCAATGTAGGAAATCCTCTGTCACGCTCGCCCGAATCGGGGTTCCAACC
>CAZTPD010000092.1:0-8316 GCA_964614625.1 uncultured Sphingosinicella sp.
CGGCCGGATCGGCATAAGCGTAGCCGCGCGTCTCGCTCTGGTCGCGGCTGCCCTGCCCGGCGACCATATAGGTCGCGACCGTCCAGGGGCTGCCGGCGAAACCGAGGAAAGTCGTTTCGGACGGCAGCAGCGATTTCACTTTCTCCACAGTGCGGTAGATCGGCTCGAGCCGCGCCGGAACGCGCGCCAGCCCGGCGAGCGCGGCGTCGATCAGCGGCGGGGCCAGCCGCGGCCCTTCGCCCGCGCCGAAGCTCAATTCCTGGCCCAGCGCGTGCGGCACGATCAGGATATCGGAAAAGAGGATGGCGCCGTCGAAGCCGAAGCGCCGGATCGGCTGGAGCGTGACCTCGGCCGCCGCGTCGGAATCGTTGACGAGTGCGAGGAAGCCGCCCTTCTCGGCCCGCAGCGCGCGATATTCCGGCAGGTAGCGCCCCGCCTGACGCATCAGCCAGACCGGATTTATATCGGTTTTTCCGTCTCTTAGGACGTTCAGAAGCGGCTTGGACGAACCGGACATGACGGGATGGGCGCTCCGCTCTCTTCTATTCTTACTTAGATTCTAGAAGAGTCTGATGAAGTGAGTTGGCGTGGGCAAAGCGGGGTTTATGGGCTTGCACATATTTTGCCAACAGCTTGACTCGTCGTGGGGCGCGGCTTTGCGCGGATTCGCGCGCGCCATCCCCGCGATCCACAGCCCGGCTGTGGATTTCCTACCATGTTCGCGAGGCTGTGGATGATCCTTGCGCGGCCGGGGGCGAATCCTGTCCTTGCGGCCGCACCCAGGGTTCCGCTAGCGATTTCCCCATGTTTTTCCACAGGCTCCCGAAGCGCGGCGCGCGGTGAAGCAGCTCCACCTGCATCTCCTCTCGGATTCGACCGGCGAGACGCTCGACATGGTCGCCAATGCCTGTCTCGCCCAGTTCGACGATGTCGAGGCGATCCGCCATCCCTGGCCGATGGTCCGCTCCGAAGGCCATCTCGATCGCGTGCTGGACGATGTCGCCCGCCGGCCCGGCCTGGTCCTCTATACCGTGGTCAACCCGACCATCCGCAAGGAGCTCGAGCGCAAGTGCCGGCAGCGCGGAATCCACGCCGTGCCGGTGCTCGATCCCGTCCTCGACGCGCTGGCGGCGGTCAGCGGGCATCAGGCCAAGGGGCGCGCCGGCCGCCAGCATGCGCTCGACGCCGCCTATTTCGCCCGCGTCGACGCGATCCAGTTCACCATCGCCCATGACGACGGGGTGGGGCCGGAAAACTGGGAAGAGGCCGACATCATCCTCGCCGGCGTCTCGCGCACGTCGAAGACGCCGACCAGCATCTATCTCGCCAATCGCGGCCTCAAGGTCGCCAACGTGCCGCTGGTGCCGGAATCGCCGCCGCCGCCCTCGCTCTTCGCGCTGAAGCATCCGCTGGTCGTCGGCCTTACCACCAATCCCGATCGGCTGATCCAGATCCGCCGCAACCGCCTGCTGTCGCTCAATCAGGCGCCCGAGACCGATTATGTCGATGGCGAGGCGGTCAATGCCGAGCTCGCCTTCGCCCGCCGGATGTTCGCCGACAATGGCTGGCCGGTGATCGACGTGACGCGCCGCTCGATCGAGGAAAGCGCGCTCGCCATCGTCAGGCTCTACACCGATTGGCTGGAGGCGCAGGCCTCGTGAGGCTGCTGCTCGCCTCGAAGAGCGAGACAAGGCGGCGGATGCTGACGGCGGCGGGGATCACGTTCGATGTGATCGACGCCCCGCTCGACGAAGCGGCGGTCAAGAATGACGTCATGGCGGCGGGCGTGGATGCCCGGACCCTCGCCGGCCGGCTGGCCGAAGCGAAGGCGCTCAGCGCCGCCGCGCCTTCCGATGCGCTGGTGCTGGGCGCCGATCAGGTGCTGGAGACCGAGGATGGCGGCGTGCTGAGCAAGGCGGAGTCGCGGTATGAGCTGCGCGCGCAGCTGCGCGCCCTGGCGGGCCGAAGCCACCGGCTCCATTCCGCCGCGACGATCGCGCAGAGCGGCGCGCCGATCTGGTCGGCGACGGAAAGCGCGACGCTCGTCATGCGCGATTTCAGCGAGTCCTTCCTCGAATCCTATCTCGACCGGGAATATGAATCGGTGCGCTGGAATGTCGGCGGCTATGCGATCGAGGGGGTGGGCGCCCAGTTGTTCGATCGGGTCGAGGGCAGCCATTTCGCGATTCTCGGCCTTCCCTTGCTGCCTGTGCTCGCTTTCCTGCGCGAGAGGTCTATGATCGCCGCATGATCGTCCTGGGACTCACCGGCTCCATCGGCATGGGCAAGTCCACGGTCGCGCGGATGTTCGCCGACGAAGGCGTGCCCGTCTTCGACGCCGACGCGACGGTGCGCCGCCTGCAAGGGCCGGGCGGCGTGCTGGTCGATGCGATCGAGGCGGCCTTTCCGGGGACGACCGGGCCTGACGGCGTCGATCGCGAGGCGCTGGCGGCGCGGGTGCTGGCCGATCGCGCGATCCTCAAGCAGCTCGAGGCCATCGTCCATCCGGCGGTCGGCGCGGCGCGCGAGGCGTTCCTGGCCGAGCATGCGCAGCGGCCGCTGGTGCTGCTCGACATCCCTTTGCTGTTCGAGACCGGCATGGACAGGATCGTGGACAAGGTCGCCGTCGTCTCCGCCGACGAGGATATCCAGCAGATGCGCACGCTGGCGCGGCCCGGCATGACGCCCGAGAAGTTCGCGCGCATCCTCACCCACCAGACCCCGGATGCCGAGAAGCGTGCCCGCGCGGATTTCATCATTCCGACCGACGTGACGATGGACGAGACGCGCGAAGCGGTGCGCCGGGTGATCGCCGCTTGCCTCGCCGCGCCGGCCGATTCATAGGCCCGGCCATGCGTGAAATCGTCTTCGACACCGAAACCACCGGCCTCAGCCCCGGCAATGGCGACCGGCTGGTCGAGATCGGCTGCGTCGAGCTCCACAACCGCGTCGAGACCGGCCGCACCTTCCATTCCTATTTCAACCCGGGTCGCTCGATGCCGAGCGAGGCGGAGGCGGTGCACGGCCTTTCCGAGCGTTTCCTGTCCGACAAGCCGCTCTTCGAGGACGTGTGCGAATCGCTGCTCGACTTCATCGGCGATTCGCCGCTGGTCGCGCACAACGCGGCCTTCGATTTCGGCTTCATCAATCACGAGCTGGGCGGCTGCGGCCGTCCGTCCGTCTGCAACTCGCGGATGATCGACACGCTCGTCATCGCCCGGCAGAAATTCCCCGGCGCGAAGCATAGCCTGGACGCCCTTTGCACGCGCTTCGGCGTCGATCGCTCGCTGCGCGTCAAGCATGGCGCGCTGATCGACGCGCAGCTTCTCGCGCAGGTCTATGTCGAGCTGACCGGCGGTCGCCAGATCGGGCTGAGTCTGGTGGCGGACATGGCGGTGGCCGAAGCCCGGCCGGCCGACATTCTTGTCGAGGCGGCTCCCGCGACGGTCGTGGTCCGCCCCGCCCGGCCGCACGCGCCGAGCGCGGAGGAGCTAGCGCGGCACGCCGCCTTTCTCGCGAACGTCAAGGATCCGATCTGGAACCGGCTGGAGGGCCGCGGTTGACCTTGCCCGCGCGCGCGCCCACATGCCGGGCGTGATATTCAGGGAGCCCGACCGGGCTCTTGCATCGGGAGCCAGATGATGGACATTCGTGTCTCCGGCCATCAGATCGATACCGGCGAGGCGCTTCGGACCCATGTCGATCAAAGGCTGAGCGGGATCGCCGACAAATATTTCTCCCGTGCGATCTCCGCGCAGGTGACGTTCGGCAAAGGTCCCTATGACCGAAGTTTCACCTGCGACATCGTCGCGCACGTGCCGAGCGGCGTCGTTCTCAAGGGACGCGGCAGCGCCAACGACGCCCATGCCGCGCTCGACCAGGCCTCCGACCGGATCGAGACCCAGCTGCGGCGCTACAAGCGCCGGTTGAAGGACCGCCACGCCCAGATCGCCCATGCCGAGGCCCGGATCGAGGCCGCCTATACCGTCTTCGCGCCCCCGCCGGAGGCCGAGGAGCCCGTCGATCATCCGCCGGTGATCGCCGAGACCCGGGTCGACATTCCGGACGCGAGCGTGTCCGACGCGGTGATGCTGCTCGACCTGCGCAACACCAATGCTTTGATGTTCCGCAACAGCGCGACCGACAGCTTCAACATGGTCTATCGCCGGGGCGACGGGACGATCGGCTGGGTCGAGCCGGCGCAAGGCTGAGCCTCGCGCGACCTTGATCCCGAAACGGGGGGCCGGGCTCTGGATCCGGTGCAACGATGAGCGATTTGAGCGATCTACTGACCAGCGAGGCGGTCGAGGCGAATCTGACCGTCGCCAACAAGAAGGCGCTGTTCCAGCTCCTCTCCGTCGCGATGAGCCGGCGGACCGGGCTCGCGGCCAGGGACATCGTCGCGGCGCTGAACGCGCGCGAGAAGCTGGGATCGACCGGCTTCGGCGGCGGCGCGGCGATCCCGCACGGCAAGGTCGAGGGGCTCACCCATGTCGTCGGCGCCTTCGCGCGCCTTTCCCAGCCGATCGATTTCGGCGCCGTCGACGGCCTGCCGGTGGACCTCGTCTTCCTGCTGCTCTCGCCGCCGGATGCCGGCGCCGATCATCTGAAGGCGCTCGCCAGCGTCAGCCGCGCCTTCCGCGACCGCGCGATCACGGCGAAGCTGCGCGGCGCGGCGTCCAGGGACGCCCTCTACGCGCTGCTGGCGGGCGAAGGCGCGCGCCATGTCGCCTGAAGGGGGCGAGCGCGCGCATTTCCGCGCGCTTGAAACGCTCTACGCGGCGGCGCCGGTCAACAATCTGTTCGATTCCCGGCTCGAGATCGTCGAGCCCGGCTTCGCCCGCATCCGCTTCGAGATCGGCCCGGACAGCTTCCACGCCGCCGGCGCGGCGCACGGCACGATCTATTTCAAGATGATGGACGATGCCGCCTTCTACGCCTGCAACAGCCTGGTCAGCGATCGCTTCCTGCTCACCACCGCGTTCAACCTCGTCTTCACCCGGCCGCTGAAGGAAGGGCCGGTGATCGCCGAGGGACGGTGGATCAGCGGCAAGCGCCGCGTGTTCGTCGGCGAGGCCCGGCTGGTGGCGGCCGACGGCGAAGAGGCGGGGCGCGGCACCGGCACCTTCATGCGCTCGCATATCCCGCTCGCCGGGCTCGAGGGCTATCGGCCCGCCTGATGGCGCCCCGGCTCGCGAGCTCCGTCCTCGTCCAGGCGCTGATCCGCCGCGCCGAATCGGAAGGAGGTTTCGGCGCGGTTGTCGCAAAAGGGGACGCGAATGCCGGCGCGATCGCCGTGATTCTCCTCGAACGCGGCCGGCGCGCCTGCCTGCTGGAACGCGCGCTGCGGCCGGACGGAAATTACGCCTGGCAGGACGTGTCTCGACAAGACACTGAAAATGAAAGAGATTTCGACGATCTGTTGAAACGCAAGCGGCGCTTCGATCCCGATCTGTGGATCGTCGAACTGGATATCGCATCGCCCGAACGGTTCGCCGCTGAAATGAACGCGCTCGGTTGACGCGCGCTTTATCGGCTTCTAGCGCAGCCGAAGCACTCAGAGCGGGGGTCGTCCGCATTCCCAGACGGGAAACAGGCGGCGCGCGAGTCGGGAGGGCGACCGGCACGGACATGGGCGCCATTTTGCCATCCGTGCCTTTGTCGGCCGACCGCAAAGACCAGAGTTCCAATGCGAAGTACTTTCCGCGCCGCGGCCGTTGCCGCGGTTGCCGTTTGCATTTCCGCGGCCGTCGGCTTCGCGGGTTTCGCCGGACCTTCGATCGCTTCGGAGGCGGCGGGCGCCCCGGCCTCTTCCTACGCCGCCCATGCCGGCCTCGCGCTCCAGCAGAGCGGAGATCTTGGCCTCAACGCGGCGGATGAGCCCGCCCGCTTGTCCCAGGACATCGATTTCTCCACGCCGGTCGCCACCCACGCGATCGCCCCGGCGCTCGGCGAGCAGGGCGACATCCTGCGCGAGGCGGAGCGCGACGGCCGGTCGCTCGCGGCCCTCGTCGACGATTATGCCGCCAGCGAGACCCCGGACGAAGAGGCCGAATGCCTCGCCCGCGCGGTCTATTACGAATCCAAGGGCGAGCCGCTGACCGGCCAGCTCACCGTCGCCGAGGTGATCATCAACCGCGCGCGCTCGGGCCGCTTCCCGCCCTCCTCGATCTGCGGCGTCGTCCGTCAGGCCGGGCAATTCTCCTTCGTCCGCCGCGGCGTCATCCCGACGCCGCCGCAGGGCGCGCGCGACTGGCGCATCGCGGTGGCGATCGCGCAGATCGCGATCCGCGATCTCGCCGACGGCGCGGCGCCCAACGCGCTCTTCTTCCATGCCCGGCACGTCAATCCGCGCTGGCGCCTGACGCGCGTCGCCACCGTCGGCAATCACATCTTCTACCGCTAGGCCTCTACCGCCAGGCCTCGCGGCCCGGCGGCTGGAATCGGCCCGCTCCCCAGTGCCCGGGGGGCGGGCCTTTTCGTGGACGCGCTTTCCTCCGTTCCCGTTTCATTCTAGGTTCGGGCATGGCCAGTCTGCCCGAATCGCCCGAATCGGACGCCTGCTTCGCCGATCTGCCGCTCGCCGCGCGGGATGTGGCGCGCGGCGTGGCGCGCCTGTTCTTCCGTTCCGACCTGTACGGCATCTGCGAAGCGCCGCTGCCCAACGGGCGGCGCGCGGACATGATGGCGATCTGCGGCAAGGGGCTGCTCACCATCGTCGAGATCAAGGTGTCGAAGGCCGATCTGATGGGCGATCGCAAATGGCCGGAATATCTCGATTATTGCGACTATTTCTACTGGGCGGTGCCCGCCGGATTCGCGCTGGAGCCGTTCGAGGGCGAGGCGCTCGGGCCGGACCGCGCGGGGCTGATCGTCGCCGATCGCTATGACGCGGAAGTGATCCGCGCGGCGCCGTGCCGCCCGCTCGCCGCCGCGCGGCGCAAGGCGGAGACGCTGCGCTTCGCGCGCCGCGCCGCGCGCCGGCTGGCGGGAGATCTCGATCCGGGGCTGACCGGGCTGGATTAGGGCTGGGGCTCGCCAGCCTCGTCCGCTTCCGCCTGCCCCTGCCGGTCCGTGCCTTCCAGCACGCGCAGCACCCCGGCGCGGCGCCGGTCCTGCCGGGCATAATCGAGCGCCGAATAGCCGGCGATGCTGTCGGTCTGGTCGGGATTGGCGCCCTGCGACATGAGCAGCCGCACCATCGGCACGTCATTGCGCTGGACGGCGAGGATCAGGGCGGTCTCGCCGCGATTGTTGGCCATGTTGACGTTGGCGCGCCGGGTGATCAGGCGCTCGGCGCCGTCGCGCCAGCCGATCTGCGCGGCCAGCATCAGCGGCGTGGTGCCGTCATTGCTCGGCAGGTCGGCGCGCGCGCCGCGGCTGAGCAGGAAGCCGAGCCAGTTGAGATCGCGGCCGCGCACCAGGATGTGCAGCGCGCCCTCGCCGGTCGCCTGATCGCGGGCGTTGATCGCGACCGAGCTGGCGTTGGACGTGATCGAATCGACGGTCTCGCCGTCGCGCTCGCGCACCGCCTTGAGGAACCGGAAGCTTTCCGAGAAGCCCATCTGGGCGACGGACGGCACCGCGAAGAGCGCCAGCAGCACCGCCGCGAGGACGCGAACATTGGTCTTGCCCATGATTGCAATCGATTCCCGCTGCTATTCGACTTGATCGCGGCAGCTTAGCAAAGCAAGGCTGGGTGCGCCATGAACGAAAGCGCGACCTTCCGGCCATTTTCCCTGTTCGCCCTGCTGCTGGCGCTGCTGCTGGCCGGCTGCGGATCGGCGCCCGCCGAGGCGCCGCCGCTTCAGGGCGCCACCATGGGCGGCCCGTTCACGCTGACCGACCAGGACGGGCGGCGGGTGAGCGACACGGATTTCGCCGGTCGATACCGGATCGTCTATTTCGGCTTCACCTATTGCCCGGACGTCTGCCCGGTGGACCTGCAAGTGATCGGCGCGGGCCTGCGCCGGTTCGAGGAGAGCGATCCGGCCCGCGCCGCGCGGGTGCAGCCGATCTTCATCAGCGTCGATCCGGCGCGCGACACGCCCGAGGCGCTGCGCGCCTATGTCGCGAACTTTCACCCTCGCCTGATCGGCCTGACCGGCAGCGAGCAGGAGATCGCCGACGCCGCGCGCGCCTACAGCATCTATTTCAGCCGGGGCGAGCCCAATGAACAGGGCGCCTATCTGGTCGATCACCTCCGCATCATCGTCCTCTACGGACCGGAGGGCGAGCCGATCGCGATCATCCCGCACGACCAAGGGCCGGACGGCGTCGCCGCCGAGCTCGATCGCTGGGTCCGATGAGAGCGCG
>CAZTPD010000093.1:0-8316 GCA_964614625.1 uncultured Sphingosinicella sp.
CCAACAAAAAGGGAATCCCCGCGCGATTCAACCAAATGTCATCCCGCTCTAGCCCAGCCGCGCCAGCGCCGCGCGATATTTCTCCGCCTCCGCCGCCTTCTCCGCATGATCGGCGCGCGCCTTCTCCACCGCCTCCGGTTTGGCCCGCGCGACGAAGTCCGGATTCTCCAGCCTTCTGGCCAGCGCATCGCGTTCCTTCTCTGCGGCTTCGGCCGCCTTGAGGAGCCGCGCCTTCTCGGCGGTGATGTCGATCACGCCTTCCAGCGGCAGGATATAGACCGCCTCGTCCACCACGATCTGCGCCGCGCCGCCCGCCGGCACCTCGCTCTCCGCCAGCTCAGCCCGCGCCAGCCGGGCCAGCGCCGCCCGATGGCGGGCCAGCCGCGCCGCGGTTCCGGCATCGGCGCCGCGCACATGTAGCGGCAGCTTCGCGCCCGGCGGCACGTTCAGCTCGGAGCGCGCGGTGCGGATGCCGCTCACCAGCCGGACCAACCAGTCGATCTCCGTCCCCGCCTCGGGATCGAGCGCCCGCGCGTCCGCCATCGGCCAGCGCGCGGTGATCAGCGGATAGTCCGCCCGCGCGCCCATCGCGCCCCACAATTCCTCGGTCACGAACGGCATGAACGGATGGAGCATGACCAGGATCTGGTCCAGCACCCAGCCGGCGACCGCGCGGGTTTCCTCCTGCTCATCGTCACCCCGGCGCAGGCCGGGGTCCAGTTCTGACTCCGTCTGGATACCGGCCTGCGCCGGTATGACGGATTGTGAATCGTCATCCCGATTCAGCACCGGCTTGATCAGCTCCAGATACCAGTCGCAGAAGGTCGCCCAGGTGAACTGGTAGATGGTGTTGGCGCTCTCGTCGAAGCGCAGCTCGGCCAGCGCGAGGTCGAGCGCCTGGACGGTCTTCACCGTCTCGCCGACAATCCACTTGTTGACCGGCAGCGTGGCGGCGGGCGGCTCGATCGCCTTGGACGCGCCGATGCCGTTGGCCTGACAGAAGCGCGCCGCGTTCCACAGCTTGGTCGCGAAGTTGCGATAGCCCTCGACGCGCTTCTCATCCAATTTGATGTCGCGCCCCTGGCTCTCCATCGCCGCCAGCGTGAAGCGCAAGGCGTCGGCGCCATAGCGGTCGATCAGCCCCAGCGGATCGACCGTGTTGCCCTTGGACTTGGACATCTTCTGGCCCTTGGCGTCGCGGACCAGCCCGTGGAGATACAATGTCTTCCACGGCCTTTCTCCCATGAACTCATAGCCCTGCATCGCCATGCGGGCGTCCCAGAAGAAGATGATGTCGAAGCCGGAGACGAGCACGTCGTTGGGATAATGCCGGCGCAGATCCTCGGTCTGCTCCGGCCAGCCGAGCGTCGCGAACGGCCAGAGCGCGGAGGAGAACCAGGTGTCGAGCACGTCGGGATCGCGGGTCAGCCTGCGGTTGCCCGCCCGGCGCTGCGCCTCTTCCTCGCTCTCGGCGACGTAGCAATTGCCGTTCTCGTCATACCAGGCCGGGATTTGGTGCCCCCACCAGAGCTGGCGCGAGACGCACCAGGGCTGGATATTTTCCAGCCAGTTGAACCAGGTCTTTTCCCACGTCTTGGGAACGATCCTGATCTCGCCGGAGCGCACCGCCTCGATCGGCTTCTGCGCGAGGGTGGCGGCATCGACATACCATTGGTCGGTGAGCCAGGGTTCGATCACCGCGCCGGAGCGGTCGCCATAAGGCGTCTGGATCGCACGGTCCTCGACCCGCTCCAGCAGCCCCGCCTCATCCAGCAACTCGACCACCCGCTTGCGTGCGTCGAAGCGGTCGAGGCCGAGCAATTCCTCGGGGATCAGCTCGTCGGCGGTCTGGATCACCTTCGCGTCGGCGTCGAGCATGTTGAGCATGTCGGCGGCCTTGAAGCCGGCGCGACGTCCGACCTCGAAGTCGTTGAAATCATGGCCCGGCGTGATCTTCACCGCGCCCGAGCCCAGCTCCGGATCGGCATGCTCGTCGGTGATGATCGGAATCAGTCGCCCGGTGATCGGCAGCCGCACCTTCTTGCCGACCAGCGCCGTATAGCGGTCATCCTCCGGATTCACCGCCACCGCCATGTCGGCCAGCATCGTCTCCGGCCGGGTGGTCGCGACGGAGACGTGGCCGGAGCCGTCCTCCAGCGGGTATTTGAAGTGCCAGAACTTGCCCTGCACCTCCCGGGTCTCGACCTCCAGATCGGAGATCGCGGTCTTGAGGCCCGGATCCCAGTTCACCAGCCTTTTGTCGCGGTAGAGCAGCTTGCGCGCGTACAGCTCGACGAAGACCTTGAGCACGGCCTTCGAAAAGCCCTCGTCCATCGTGAAGCGTTCGTTCGACCAGTCGCAGGACGCGCCGAGCCGGCGGAGCTGGCGAGTGATCTGCCCGCCGCTCTCCGCCTTCCACTCCCAGACCTTGTCGACGAACTGGTCGCGGGTGAAATCGGTGCGCTTCTCGCCCCGCTCGTTCATCTGCCGCTCGACCACCATCTGGGTCGCGATGCCGGCATGGTCCATGCCGACCACCCAGAGCGCGTCCTTGCCCTGCATCCGGGCGTGGCGGATCAATATGTCCTGGAGCGTATTGTCGAGCGCATGGCCGATATGGAGCGATCCCGTCACGTTGGGCGGCGGGATGACGATGGTGAAGGGCTCGGCCTCGCCGCGCTCCGGGCGGAACAGGCCGTTCTCCTCCCAATGCGCGTACCAACGCGCCTCGATCGGACCGGGCTCAAATGTCTTGGGCAATTCGCTCATGGAACGAGCCGTTAGCGGCCTTTCCTCCTCCCGTCACCCCAGCGAAGGCTGGGGTCCATTCGGAGTCGGAATGGATGCCAGCCTTCGCTGGCATGACGGCTAGTTGGAATGCGCGGATTGGCTTTCGCCACGCAGCCACCTCTCCAGCCAGCCATGCACCTCGCGATACCACTGGATCGAGTTTTGCGGGCGCAGGATCCAGTGATTCTCGTCCGGATAGACGACGAGCCGCGAGGGGATGTTGCGCCGCTGGAGCGCGGTGAAGATGCCCAGCGACTGGCTGTAGGGGATGCGGAAATCGAGCTCGCCGTGGATGACGAGCGTCGGCGTTTGCCAGCGGTCGATCAGGCTGACCGGATTGTGCCGCTCATAGGCCTCGGCCGCCTGGAAATAGGGACCGCCGAACTCCCATTCGGTGAACCACAATTCCTCCGTCTCATAGGCCATGGCCCGGAGGTCCAGGATGCCGGCATGGGTGACGAGGCATTTGAAGCCGTCCGGCCAGGCGCCGGCGATCCAGCTCGTCATATAGCCGCCATAGGAGCCGCCCAGCGCGCAGGCATTGGCTACGTTGAGCGCCGCGTCGCGCTGCCCGGCCGCGGCAAGGCCGAGGCGCAGATCCTCCAGCGGCGCGCCGCCCCAGTCGCGGTTGATCGCGTCGGTGAAGGCCTGGCCGTAGCCGGTGGAGCCGTGGAAATCGACCGACACGGCGGCATAGCCCGGCGCCGCGAACAGGCGCGGATTCCAGCGATAGGACCATGAATTGCCGAACGAGCCCTGCGGCCCGCCATGGATCAGGAAGGCGACGGGGAGCGGCCCCGCCGCGTTCGCGGGGCGCACGATCTGCCCCCACACCGTATCGCCATTGGCGCCGGCGAAGCTGAACCTTTCGTAGCGCACCGGATCGAGCTCGGCGAGCAAAGCGGCGTTGATCGCGGTGATCGGAACCACCTTGTCGCCGCTGTCGAGACGATGGAGGTCGTCCGGCCGCTCGACCGTGTTGAGCGTGAAGACCGCGCCGTCGCGGGTCGGCACGACGTTGCCGACCGTCCCCGCCTGGGTGAGCCGCGTGACGCGGCCGCTGCGCGCATCGACGCGGAACAGCGGATTGTCGAGCGTGTCCTGCGCGGTGACCAGCAGGCTGCGCGAATCGGGCGCCCAGGCGATCGAGCCGACCGAGCGGTCCCAATCGGCGGTCAGCGCCCGCGTCTCACCGCTTTGCAGGTCGCGCAGCTGGACGACCAGTCGGTCCGCCTCGTAGCCCGGCCGCGCCATCGCCGCATAAGCCAGCCAGCGGCCGTCCGGCGACACCGCCGGCAGCGTGTCGGTCGCCCGGTTGGCGGCGGTCAGGTTCTCCGGCGCCGCGCTGCCGTCGGCCGCGACCGCGTAGATGTCGAGATTGGTGGAATTGGGCTCGCTTCGCCCCGCCTCGCGCAGCGTGAAATAGAGCGTGCCGCCGTCCGGGCTCCAGGCGATCTCCTCGCCGCCGCCGAACGGCCTGGTCGGCGCATGGCCGTTGAGCCGCGACGTCACCGCGACGCCGCCGCCCTGCGGGCGCCCGTCCACCATCGGGAAGGTGAAGATGCGCGACTGGATGCCGGGCTCGACCCATGTGTCCCAGTGACGCACGAAAATCTCGTCATAGACGCGGCCGCTGCCGCGCGCTTCGAGATCGGGGACGTTGGCGCAGTTGAAATCCTCGCAGGCGCGGTCGAGATCGGCCCAGAGCGCGATCCGGTCGCCGCCCGGCGCGATCGCATAGCCCGATATCCCGTTGGCGAGATCGGTCACCCGCTCCGGCGCGCCCGACGGGAGCGCGACGCGCCAGAGCTGCTCGCTGCCCGAGGCGCCGCTGAGATAATAGAGCCAGCGCCCGTCGGCGGAGAAGCTCGGCGAATGCTCATTGTGCTCCGGCGACGAACCGATCCGCACGGCGGGCGCGTCCGATCCGTTCAGCCCCTGGAGCCAGAGATCGATCCGGCCGCGATCATTCTCCAGATCGGTCTCGCGTATCTGATAGACCACCCAGCGCCCGTCGGGCGACACGGCCGGCGCGCCGATCCGCTTCATCGTGGCGAGATCGGTGGCGGTCATCGGGCGGGCGGAGGCGGCGGAGGCCGAGGCGATGGCGAGCGCGGCAAGGCTCGCGGCGAGCAGCTTTCTCATGGAGCGATGGCTAGCACCGGCGAACACGCACGGAAAGTCCCCCTCCCTGCAAGGGAGGGGTTAGGGGTGGGTGCGAACGAAGTGAGCCGGGCGATTGCAGAAAGGAGCGCCTGTCGGCGCTACCCACCCCCTGCCCCTCCCTTGCAGGGAGGGGAGATTCAGAGGCTGCGTCCCGTGATCCTCGCGATCTCGCGGGTGACGAGCTGCTCGACGATGCCGGGCAGGTGCTCGTCCAGCCAGTCCTTCAGCATCGGGCGCAGCATGTCGCGCACCACCGCCTCCAGCGCGCCGCCGTCGACCGGCGCCTCGGCGCGCTGGCGCAGGGCCGACAGCGCGGCGAGCCGGTCGCGGCTGACGGCGGCCACGTCGTTCGACATCAGCCCGCTGTCCTCGGCCACCGGATCGTCCAGCTCGAGCACATCCTCGTCCGGCTCCTCGGCGGTCGGCGGCGCGGCGCGTTTCGCGCGCGGCGCGGCGGGCGCGACGCGGCCGTCCTCCGCGATCACCTTCTTGATCGAGGCGAGTATCTCTTCCATCGACGGATCCGGTTGCGCATCACCCATGACGCGCGGCTTATCGCTTATTGCCCCGGTTCTGTCACGGGGCTGTTTGCGTCGGCCGGCGCGGTGCGCGTGCCGACGGGACGGATGGTCGGCCCGTCGTCCCAGTCGGACCAGCTTCCCGAATAACGGCGGTAATTGACGGTCGGGTCGTAGAGCGGCCCGCCGTCCAGGTTGAGATCCTCCGCCTCGGCCTGGCCCATCACGTTGAGGAGCTGGAAGCCGGCGACATAGGCGTCGCGCCGGGCCGTCACCAGCGCCACCTGGCTGGTCACCAGCTCCTGCTCGGCGTTGAGCACGTCGAGCACGTTGCGGGTGCCGACGGTCTGCTCGGCGCGGGTGCCCTCCAGCGCCAGCTCGTTGGCGGCGACCGCGATCGTGTTCGATTCGATCGCGTCGTTGGCCGCCGCATAGGTGGCGTAGGCGGCGCGGCTGTTGGCGACGACGCTGCGCTCGACCGAGATCGACTGCTCCAGCAACTGCGCGTGCCGGGCATTGGCCTGCCGCACCCGCGCGCCGGCCGCGCCGCCCTGGTAGAGCGGCAGCGTCAGCGAGACGCCGACGCCGGCGCTGGTGGTGTTCTCCGGCGACAAAGCCGGGCCGTTGACGCCCCGGTCGTTGGTGCCGAGCGTGTCGAAATAGCGGATGCTGCTGGTGCCGGAGATGGTCGGCAGGCGGTCGCCGCGCGCCGCGCGCACGTCGAATCCGGCCGCGCGGGCCTGGGCCGCGATCGATTCGAGATCGCCGTTATTGGCCAGGGCGACCTCGGCCGCGTCCTCCTGCGCGCCCGGCAGCGGCGGCAGCGGCGGCGGCGGCTGGAGGTCGCCCGGCGGCACGCCGATCACCCGCTCGTAATTCTGCTCGCTGGTTTCCAGCCGGCCCTGCGCGATGGCGAGGTTGCTGCGCGCCAGCGCGAGCCGCGCCTCGGACTGGGCGACGTCGGTGCGGGTCAGGTCGCCGACCTCGAAACGGTCGCGGGTCGCCTCCAGATTGGTGTCGAGGACACGGACCTGATTGAGGTTGAGCTGGACGATCGAGCGGTCGCGGATCACGTCCATATAGGCGGCCACCGCCTCGGTGAAGATGTCGCCCTCGGTCGCGCGCAGGTCCGCCCGCCCGGCCTCGACGCGCGAATTGGCGGCGCGCACCGAATTGCGGATCGTGCCGCCGGCGTAGAGCGGCACGCGCAGGCTCGCGCCGACATTCACGTCGCGCTGATTGACGCCGAGGTTACGGCTGAGGATGTCCTGATTGAAGGCGCCGTCGGCATTGACCTGCGGACGCCCCTGGGCGCGGGCCAGCGCCACGCCCTCGTCCGTGGCGCGCAACGCCTGACGCTGGGCCATCAGGACCGGATTGGTCTCATAAGTGCGGACCAATGCGTCGCGCAGGGTCATGGCCGGACCGGCCGCCGCCTGCGGCTGCTGCGCCGTCGGCGTCTCGGCCGGCGCCTGCGCAAGGGCGCCGCCGCTCCAGGTCATGGCGGCCAACCCCACCGCGGCAAGCAACCGTCCCCGCATCACAGGCCTCGCTCCATCTTTCAAAAGCTGAAAATTCCGGGCTTCTCGAAGCCCGGCAGCGGCGCCACGGCGGCGTCCGCATAAGTGGTGACGCCGAGCGCGCCGGCGACGACCCGCCCGACGGCGAGGCGGCTGACGCCCCGGTCGAGCAGCGCCAGCGCGATCCGGCCGCCGTCCGCGACCTGATCGACGATGGCCTGCGGCACCTCGTCCACCGCGCCGTCGATCAGGATGAAGTCGTAGGGCGCGCGCGCCGCCCAGCCCTGGGCGAGCGGCCCCTCGACCAGCTCGACGGCGGTCCCGGCCAGCGCCGCGCGCGCCGTCGCGATCAGCTCCGGCGCCTCCTCGAGCGCCACCACCGAGCGCGAGAGCCGCGCCAGCACCGCCGCCGCATAGCCGGTCGCCGCGCCGATCACGAGCGCATGCTCGCCGCCGTCCAGCCGCGCCTCGGTCAGCATCCGGCCCAGCGCCATCGGCGGATTGAGCGCCCGTCCGTCGCCGAGCGGCAGCGACGCGTCGGCATAAGCGAGCGCGGCGCGGTCGGCGGCCACGAACCGCTCGCGCGGCACCTCGCCCATCGCGGCGACGACGCGCGGGTCGTTCACCCCCGTCGTCCGGAGCTGGCTCGCCACCATCGCGCGGCGCATCGTATCGAAGGCATGTTCGGTCATCGTCGCGGCTCTACTCGCATAACTGTTATAGTGATGCAATACACTTGTTGGTCCCTGCGGCTTTTATCGGCAAGCGCCCGCGCCGCCAAGCGGAAGCGTCGAACGACGGGAACAGCAAGAGCCATGCCATCGGTTCGCCTCTCGGAGAAGCCCGGCCGGACGGCGCCGCGCCTGTCCGCGAACGGACGGAAATGTCCGGATGCGGACATCTCGCGCCGCGCCCCTGTTCTGCTATGGCGCACGGCGTGAGCGAGGAACGGCATCCGGACGGTCCCTTCGACCGCGCCCTCAGGCGATCGCGGCGGGACCGCGCGGCGCGGGCGGACGCGGACGCGCGCTATCTCCATCGCCGCGCCGCCGACGAGCTGCTCGACCGGCTCGATCTGGTGGCGCGCGATTTCCGCGACGCGCTCGATCTCGGCTGCGGCGATTCCTGGCTGGCGGACCGGCTGGCGGCGCGCGGCCTAAACGTGGTCCGCGCCGATCCGGGGCGCGCCTTCGCCGCCGGCGGCGTCCAGTGCGACGAGGACCGGCTGCCCTTCGCCGACGGCGCCTTCGACCTGATCGTCTCGGTCGGCGTGCTCGACACGGTCAACGACCTGCCCGGCGCGCTGACGCTGATTCGCCGCG
>CAZTPD010000094.1:0-8150 GCA_964614625.1 uncultured Sphingosinicella sp.
GCGGCTTCATCTTCGCCGAATCGAAGCCCGGCAAGGGCACCGCCTTCACCATCTACCTGCCCGTCCACCGCGCCCAGCCGGGCGAGGCGAAGACGAAGCCCAAGGCGAAGGAGAAAGCCGGCGAGGTCTGGGGCAGCGGCACGATCCTGCTGGTCGAGGACGAGGTGATGGTCCGCGCCGTGGCGGAGCGGGCGCTGACCCGCAACGGCTACACCGTCCTCACCGCCGAGAATGGCGAGGCAGGGCTGGAGATCCTCGCGCGCGAGGAGAAGGTGGACCTGATGATCTCCGACGTGGTGATGCCGACGATGGACGGCCCCACCACCGCGCGCGAGGCCCGCAAGACCCATCCGGACCTGCCGATCCTGTTCATCTCCGGCTATGCCGAGGAGCAGCTCAGGAAGTCGATCGACATCCCCAACGTCTCCTTCCTCGCCAAGCCCTTCTCGGTCCAGGATCTGGCCGAGACGGTGCGCGAGGTGCTGGAGGCGGCGCGCGCCGGCTGATGCCGCACCGGCCCGTGCGCTCACATTTTTCTTTTCCTTTTCGGGACATGCGTTAAGTCGAAGCGATGAAGAACGGGCGTTCGATCCTCGTCGTCGAAGACGAGCCGCTGATCGCGATGATGCTCGAGGATTTCCTCGAATCGCTCGGGCACGAGGTCGTCGCCGCCTGCGACACGCTCGACGCCGCTCTGGGCCATGTCGATGCCGGCGGCTTCGACGTCGCGATCATCGACGTGCGGCTGAAGGACGGCGAGCAGGTCTGGCCGCTCGCCGATCGGCTGGCCGACGCGGGCAAGCCGTTCGTGCTGGCCACCGGCGGCCATCTCGATCCGCCCCCGCCGCGCCACGCCGCCGCCCCGGTGCTGGCCAAGCCCTACACGATCGACGCGATCGAGCCGGCGCTGGCGGCGGCGTGCGGAAAGTAAAGCGGCGGCTCGCGCGGGCGTGACGCGGCGCGCGCGCCGGATGTGGTGGCTGCTCCTCCCCGCCGGCGCCTATGTCGCGATCCTGCTCCTGCTCTTCCTCGCGCAGACCGCGATGCTGTTCCCCGCCGGGCAGGTCGGGCCGCCGGGGCCGATGCCGGAGGGGACGGAGCGGCTGACCGCCGCCGCCGCGTCCGGCGAGCGGTTGCACGGCGTCCACATTCCGCCCGCCGCCCCGGACGAAGGCGAGAGGCTCCTCGTCCTCGGCTTCGGCGGCAATGCCTGGAATGCCGAGGCCATGGCCGCCTATCTGCACGATCTCTATCCGCGCGCGCATGTCGTCGCCTTCCATTATCGCGGCTACCGCCCGAGCGAGGGCGTGCCGGGCGCGGCGGCGTTGCTGGCGGACGCGCCGCGCGTCCTCGATCTGGCGCGGGAGAGGGTGCGGCCGGCGCGCACGGTCGCGGTCGGCTTCAGCGTCGGTAGCGGCGTCGCCGCCGGCCTCGCGGCGCGGCGGCCGCTGGACGGTCTGATCCTCGTCACGCCGTTCGATTCGCTGGGATCGGTCGCCGCCGGCCATTATCCCTGGTTGCCGGTGCGCGCGCTGCTTCGCCATCGGCTGGAGCCGGCCGCCGATCTCGCCGGGACGGAGGTGCCGGTCGCGATCCTCGCCGGCGCGCGCGACACCCTGATTCCGGCGGCGCGCACCGACGCCCTGCGCCGCGCCGTCCCCAACCTCGTCTTCGATCGCACGCTGGCCGGCGCGGGCCATAACGACATCTATCAGCGCGCGGATTTCCATGCCGCCATGCGCGAGGCGCTCGAACGGGTCGCGCCGGCGTTGCCGCGTTGATTCGGGACCACGGCGAAGGGGTTCTTGTTTCTTTCTTGTTCCATGAGAACAAATAGGATACACAACCTCCCACGTTGATCGTCGCGCATTGACGCAATACGGGAGGAACCGGCCATGGTGGCATCGCTTCACGTCGTTTCGGACAGGACTGCAATGGATTCCGACAAGCAGAAAGCTCTCGACGCCGCTCTGGCGCAGATCGACCGCGCCTTCGGCAAGGGGAGCGCGATGCGCCTCGGCTCGCGCGAGGCGATCGAGATCGAGACGATCTCCACCGGCTCGCTGGGCCTCGACATCGCGCTCGGCATCGGCGGCCTGCCGCGCGGCCGCGTCGTCGAGATTTACGGCCCGGAAAGCTCGGGCAAGACCACTTTGGCGCTGCACGCCGTGGCGGCGGCGCAGGCGACGGGCGGGGTCGCCGCCTTCGTCGATGCCGAGCATGCGCTCGATCCGATCTATGCGAAGAAGCTGGGCGTCGACATCGACAATCTCATCGTCTCGCAGCCCGACACGGGCGAGCAGGCGCTGGAGATCACCGACACGCTGGTCCGTTCCAACGCGGTCGATATCCTGATCGTCGATTCGGTCGCCGCGCTCGTGCCGCGCGCCGAGATCGAGGGCGAGATGGGCGACAGCCATGTCGGCCTCCAGGCCCGCCTCATGTCGCAAAGCCTGCGCAAGCTCACCGGCTCGATCTCCAAGTCGAAATGCCTGGTGATCTTCATCAACCAGCTGCGCATGAAGATCGGCGTCATGTACGGCAATCCGGAGACGACGACCGGCGGCAACGCGCTCAAATTCTACGCCTCGGTCCGGCTCGATATCCGCCGCACCGGCGCGATCAAGGACCGCGACGAGATCGTCGGCAACGCGACCCGGGTGAAGGTGGTGAAGAACAAGCTCGCGCCGCCGTTCAAGCAGGTCGAGTTCGACATCATGTATG
This sequence comes from uncultured Sphingosinicella sp., assembly GCA_964614625.1. Classification (GTDB taxonomy): domain Bacteria; phylum Pseudomonadota; class Alphaproteobacteria; order Sphingomonadales; family Sphingomonadaceae; genus Allosphingosinicella. Next base: position 2,725 of record CAZTPD010000094.1, read on the forward strand.
GCGAGGGCGTGTCGAAGACGGGCGAGATACTCGATCTCGGCGTGAAGGCCGGTCTGGTCGAGAAATCCGGCGCCTGGTTCAGCTACGATTCGATCCGGATCGGCCAGGGCCGCGAGAACGCCAAGGCCTATCTCAGGGACAATCCCGAGGTCGCCGAGCGGATCGAGAAGGCGATCCGCGGCCGCACCGACGCGGTCGGCGAGGCGATGATGACCGGGCCGGACGCCGGGGACGATTCCTGACGCACGGGTGAGGGGGGAAACCCCCTCGACCCTGTCAACTTTGTCAACTTATCAGAGAGGGGTCTCGCCCGAACAGCCGGCCGCGTTCCGTCATCAGCAGGATGGCGATCGCGGCCGCGCCGAGCGCGGCATAGCCCGCAACCATCGGGACCGCCGTGCCGTCGAAGCTCTGGCCGATCACGATGCCGATGGCGGCGCCGCCGATCGTCGTGATCGTGCCCTGGATCGAGGAGGCGGTGCCCGCGACATGGCCGAGCGGCTCCATCGCCAGCGCGCCGAAATTGGCCGAGGCGAGGCCGAAGCAGGCCATGATCAGCCCCTGCATGGCGATGAACAGGCCCAGCTCCTCGCCGATCCCGGCCGCGATCAGGTGGACGAACGAGAAGGCGGTGAACAGCAGGATGCCGGTATGGGCGATCCGCCGCGCGCCGATCCGCTCGACCAGCCGGGAGTTGAGCCAGGAGGTCAGGGCCATCGGCCCGGCGATGCCGGCGAAGGCGATCGCGATCAGCTCGGGCCGGCCGAACGTGTCGAACACGATCTGCTGGATCGAGTTGATATAACCCATCAGCGCGCCCAGCATCAGCGTGAAGGCGAGCGTGTAGCCGAGCGACTGGCGGTTGCCGAGCGTCTCGCGCGCGCCCGCCGCAATCGTGGCGATCGACAGCGGCCGGCGATATTCGGGCCGCAGCGTCTCAGGCAGCCGGGTCAGCGACCAGACCAGCATGATCGCCGCGAAGATGGCGAGCCCGAAGAAGATCCAGCGCCACGGCGCGATCATCAGCGTGAGCTGCCCGAAGGCCGGCGCCAGCACCGGGATCAGCAGGAAGACGAGGAAGACGAGGCTCATCAGCCGCGCCATCGCCGCCCCTTCGTAACGGTCGCGGATGATCGAGACGACCAGCACCCGGGTCGCCGCCGCCGCGCCGCCCTGCGCCAGCCGCGCCGCCAGCAGCAGCGCGAAGCTCCCGGCCGCCGCGCAGGCGAGCGCGAAGGCGATGTAGAGCACCAGCGATACGGTCAGCACCGGCCTGCGCCCGTAGCGGTCGGCGAGCGGGCCGTAGACGAGCTGGGTGGCGCCGAAACCGAGCACATAGACGGAGATGACGAGCTGGCGATGGTTGTCGGCCGCGACGCCGAGCGCGTCGCCGATCGCGGGCAGCGCCGGCAGCATCGCGTCGATGGCCAGCGCGTTCAGCGCCATCAGCCCGGCCATCAGCACCACGAACTCCCGGAAACCGGGGCGCGGCGCGGGCGCGGCGGCGAGGCTCGTGTCGGTCAAGGTGCTGATCCGTCGGCTGGCTCGGGATGCCGGAAAGGCGTCCCGCGCGGCGTTCCCTATTGCCTGCCGGCGCATTATGGAAGCCCGGCCCTTGTCGGAGCCGTGTCATGATCGTCGTCCACCATCTCGAAAACTCGCGCTCGCAGCGCGTGCTGTGGCTGCTCGAGGAGCTGGGCCTCGACTATGAGGTCGTGCGCTACGCCCGCGATCCGAAGACGATGCTCGCCCCGCTTGCGCTCGCCCGCGTCCATCCGCTCGGCAAGTCGCCGGTGATCGAGGATGAGGGCCGCGTGATCGCTGAGACCGGCGCGATCGTCGAATATCTGGTGGAGAAAGCGGAAGGGCGGCTCGGCCCGCCCGCGAATCGCGAGGCGGTGCTGCGCTACCGCCATTTCCTCCATTATGCCGAAGGCTCGATGATGCCGCCCTTGTTCGGCCTGCTCGTCGTCAACCGCCTCGGCCTGCTCGGCCGACCGGCCCGCAAGCCGCTGCGCGCCATGTTCGCCCGCCATCTCGACTGGCTCGAATCGGAGCTTGGCGACCGGCCCTGGTTCGCGGGCGACGAATTCACCGCCGCGGACGTGATGATGAGCTTCCCGCTGGAGGCCGCCCGCCAGCGCGCCGGTCTCGACGGCTCGCGTCCCAACCTGATCGACTGGCTGGAGCGCATCCATGCGCGCCCGGCTTATGCCGAAGCGTTGCGCAAGGGCGGCCCCTACGCCTATGCGTGAGGGCAAGGCCGCATGCATGTCGGCCACGACAGGGAGACCGACATGACTGAAGAGGGCCGCCGCGTCCCGTTGCAGATGAAGATGCTGATCGGCTTTCTGGTCGGTCTCGTCGCCGGCCTCATCGTGCACATGACGCAGCCGGGGGCGGCCTGGGTCGAGGTGGTGACGGACTATGTCACCGGCCCGATCGGGACGATCTTCCTCCGCCTGCTCTTCATGCTGGTCATCCCGCTGCTCTTCTCCGCTCTGGTGTGCGGCATTGCCGAGATGGGCGACGTGCGCGCGCTGAAGCGGATCGGGCTCAAGACCCTGTTCTTCACCGTGCTGCTGTCCAGCGTCGCGGTGGTGCTGGCGCTCGGCGTCGCCAACATCTTCAAGCCCGGCGCGGGCGTCGATCCGGTGCTGGCGCAAAGCCTGCTCGCCCAGGGCGGCGAGCGCGCCGGGCAGATCATCAACATCAACGCCGAAGCGCCGTCCGGGATCAACGCCTTCCTCAACATCATCCCCAACAACGTCGTCGCCGCCGCCGCCGCCAACGACATCCTCGCCGTGATGTTCTTCGCGCTCGTCTTCGGCATCGGCCTCCTGCTCGTGAACACCCCGGCCGCGAACAAGCTGCAGGACGCGATCCAGGGCATATTCGACATCACGATGAAGCTGATCGGCATCGTCATCCGATTGGCGCCCGTCGCCATCGCCTGCTTCATGTTCAACCTCGCCGCCATCTTCGGCTGGGATCTGCTGATCCGGCTCAGCGCCTATGTCGGCGTGGTGCTGCTCGCGCTCGGGCTGCACATGTTCGTCGCCTATCCGCTGGCGCTCAAGCTGCTCGGCGGCATGTCGCCGATCCGCTTCTTCCGCGACGTCCAGGAAGCGATGGTGGTGGCCTTCTCGACGGCCTCGTCCAACGCCACCTTGCCCACGGCGCTGCGCGTGGCGGAGAACAATCTGAAGCTGCCCGCGCGCGTGTCGCGCTTCGTGCTCACCATCGGCGCCACCGCCAACCAGAACGGCACCGCGATCTTCGAGGGCGTCACCGTCCTCTTCCTCGCCCAGTTCTTCGGGGTCGAGCTGACCATCTGGCAGCAGGTGACGGTGCTCCTGATGTGCATCCTCGGCGGCATCGGCACGGCGGGCGTCCCCGCCGGCTCGCTGCCGGTCGTGGCGCTGATCCTCGCCATGGTCGGCGTGCCGCCCGAGGGGATCGGCCTCGTCCTCGGCGTCGATCGCTTCCTCGATATGTGCCGCACCACATTGAACGTCACCGGCGACCTCACCGCCGCCGTGGTCGTCTCGCGCGGCGAGGAGCATGAACCGGTCGTGGCTATGGCAGGGGAAGGTGACGCGAGCGCAGCGGCCGAGGCGCACCCGTCCTGAATCCTCCCCTGCATTTGCAGGGGAGGGGGACCATGCGCAGCATGGTGGAGGGGTTCTCTATTCAGCAACAAGAGGCCCCTCCACCGCACTTCGTGCGGTCCCCCTCCCCACGAAATCGTGGGGAGGATGTTCAGGTTCAGGCCGGCTCGAGCTCGCGCTGGACGACCTTCTCGGCCAGCGTGCCGTTCAGCTCGGCGAGGTGGTCGAACGCCGCCTCGTAGCTGGCGAGGCCCTGGCTCAATGAGCGCAGCTCGGCGTCGAAGCCCTGCATCTCCGCCTCGGGGATCAGCGCCTCGATCCGGTCCCAGCGCGACCAGCCCTCGCGCGGCTCCATGCCGAGCATCTGGCCGCGCCGGCTGGCGATCGCCGAGGTGACACGCGAGCTGGCCGTGCCGGGCGTGAACACATTCACCTTCATCACCGGCTCCAGCAGGTGGGCGGCCGCCTCCGCCAGCGCCTCGGCCATGCCGATCCGCCCCGCCGTGCGGAAGGCGATCTCGGAACTGTCCACGCTGTGATAGGAGCCGTCGACCAGCACCGCCTCGACATCGACGACCGGGAAGCCGAGCGGCCCCCTGGCCAGCGCGTCGCGGACGCCGTCCTCCACCGCCGGAATCCACTGTTTCGGCACCACGCCGCCCGAAATGCGCTCGGAGAACTTGAATCCCGCGCCGCGCGGCAGCGGCTTCACCTCCAGCACCACGTCGCCGAACTGGCCGTGGCCGCCCGACTGCTTCTTGTGCCGCCCACGTTGGGTGACCTGCTTGCGGATCGATTCCTTGTAGCCCACCGCCGGCGCGCGCGCGTCGACCGCGACGCCGTAGCGCCGCTTCAACCGCTCCAGCGTCACCTTCAGATGCTCGTCGTTGACGCCGCGCAGGCGCGTCTCGTGCATCGCCTCATCCTGCTCCCAGGTGAGCGCATTGTCCTCCTCGGTCAGCTTGTGCAGCGCGGTGGAGAGCCGCACATCGTCCTTGCGGTCCCGGGTCGCGATGGCGAGCGCGTAATTGGCGGTCGGCGCGGGCATGTCGAACCGGGCGGGGGGCTTGCCCGCCGCCAGCCAGTCGCCCGCGCCCGCCTCGTCGAGCTTGGCGATGGCGACCACGTCGCCCGCCTTGGCCTCGGCGAGCTTCGCCGTCTTGTCGCCCTGGAGCGCGAACAGGCTGCCGACCCGCGCCTCCGCGTCGCCGCTGGTGGCGAGCTCCGCGCCTTCCTTGAGCGCGCCGCCGAACACGCGGGCGTAGCTCAGCCGCCCCATCGCGCCGCCATGGCTGACCTTGAAGACGAAGGCGCAATTGCCGCTGGCGCCGAGCCGCTCGGCCGCGACCGCCGGGGCGGGCGTCTCGTGCCGCAGCGCCTTCATCAGCCGGCGGATGCCCTGACCGCTCGTCGCCGATCCGAACAATACGGGGACGATCTGGCCCGCGCCGGTTTCCTTCGCGAGATCGTCGAACACGGTCTGCCGGTCCGGCACCTCGTCCATCAGCAGCTGCTCCAGCAGCGCGTCGTCATGGTCGGCGAGCTGCTCCAGCATATGGTTGCGCTCCGATGCCTCGCGCTCGGCGAGGTCGGCGGGGACGTCCTTCTGCTCGGAAGGCTGACCGGGCCGGTAATAATAAGCCCGCTCCAGCGCGATATCGACGAAGCCGGCGACCTTCTCGCCCTCCCGGATGGGAATCCAGCGCGCGATCAGCGGCGAGGCGCTCATCGGCTGAAGCGCCTCCAGCAGCCCCTGGATCGAGCCGCGCGCCTGGTCGATCTTGTTGACGAAGATCATGTGCGGCACGCCGAGCG
>CAZTPD010000095.1:0-8013 GCA_964614625.1 uncultured Sphingosinicella sp.
CGTCGAGCCGGTTCAGGATCAGCACCTGCGCGCGGGACAGCAAAGCCGCGTTCAGCTCGAAGCTCGGATTCTCCGTGGTGGCGCCGACCAGCACGACCGTGCCGTCCTCGACATAAGGCAGGAATCCGTCCTGCTGCGCCCGGTTGAAGCGGTGGATTTCGTCAACGAACAGAAGGGTCTGCTTGCCAATCTTCGCATGATCCCTGGCCTCGGCGAACACCTTCTTCAAATCCGCGACGCCCGAGAAGACGGCCGAGATGGCGACGAAGCGCATGCCCACCGCGTCGGCCAGCAGCCGGGCGATCGTCGTCTTGCCGGTGCCGGGCGGCCCCCACAGGATCATCGAGGCGAGCTTGCCCGCCGCGACTTGTCGGGCGATCGCGCCGTCCGGCCCGGTCAGATGCTCCTGCCCGACCACATCGGCGAGCACGCGCGGGCGCAGCCGGTCGGCGAGCGGGGCGCCGGCGGGCGGCTCCGGCGACGCGGAGGGCTGCGGATCATCCTGGAACAGATCGGGCACAACGCTCCACTAACCTATTTGACGCCGCCATGCACTATAGTCTCAGGCGCGCGAACGAGATGGTGGAATCGGGCGCATATTGCGGGCGCGCTGTGGCGGGGCGGGCGGCGAAGAGCGGCGCGCCCGCCTCGGGCAGGCCGGGGCGGCTGCCGACGACGATCAGTTCGATCGGCCCGGCTTCGCGCGTGACCAGATCGAGCTCCGCGCCGTCGCAGCTCCGGCCGACGCAGCGCAGCGTCCAGCGATCGTCCGCCGCCCCCGTACCGAACGGGCGCAGGAAGCCAGGCGCACCCGCGGCGGTCAGCATGGCCTGCGGCGGCGCGACCAGCGAGACGGTTTGCGCGTCATTGGCGGCAAGGCGCAGCCGCAGTCGGCGGCTTTCGCCGTCGCGCGTCTCGCCGATGCGCGTGACCTGCGGCGGCGGGATGTCGAGCGCGGGGGCAGGCGCGAACCAGCGCCGCGCATCGGCATAAGGCAGCTTTTCGCGCGCCCAGGCCGCGTCGAACGGCACCGGCGCGCCGTCATTGTTGACCGCCCAGCGCCCTTCGCCTCGGTCGGCGTCCCACAGATAATCGACCGCGAAACGCTGCTGCCGATCCGCGCTGTAGGCGGGAACGAGGGCGACGGCGATCCACGCCAGCAGCACGAGATCGCCCGCGCCCGCCGTCAGGAAGACCGGGCGGATGCGGTCGATCAGCGGCTTCAGCTCGATCAGGGCGGGCAGCAGGATGACCGCGCCGAGCGGCGCCAGCAGGAAATGCGGCCCGCTGCTCATCAATTCCTCGAACAAGGCGAGCGCGGGACCGAAAGTGAGGAAAAGCAGCAGGATGGCGGCGATGGCTCCAGCTCTTTCCGCGAAACGGAAACGATCCGCGAAGACCATCCCCGCCGCCATGGCGAGCGGCGGGAGCAGGAAGAAGATCGCTCCGCCCGGCGCGATCGCGGCGAGCGCCGCGCCCTGCGCCATGAAGGCGAGCCAGAAGGCGGCGCGCAATTGCCGCGTGTCGGCGTCCCGGGCGATGAAGCGCAGCGCCAGCAGCACGCCGGCGATGGCGCAGGCGTAAACGGCGGTGGTCGTCGCGATCGGCCAGGCGCGCCAGTAATCCCCGGCGCGGATCAGCCCCAGCGCGAACTGCCCCGTCCAGGCCAGCACTTGCCCGGCCGCCACCGCCGCGATCACCGTCGCCAGCGGTCGCCCGAGCGCGCGCCGCCGCCATGACGTCACCGCGAAGAAGGCCAGCAGCAGGCCGAGCAGCGCCAGCCCCGCGATCAGCGGCATCGCGATCAGGTGAAGCCCGATCAGGTCCATGTAGAGGCGCGTGCCGTCGGCGCCCGGCAGCGTCGACGCGGCCGAGGCGGCGCGGGTCAACGCCAGCGCCTGCGCGCCCATATGCCGGAGGCTGCGGCGATCGAGCGCGGCCATGTCGTCGCCCATGCTGTGATAGCGCGTCTCGTTGCCGATGATCGCGAAGTTGAGGATCGTCCAGGGTCGCTCGGCGAACACCGATACGTCGGTGGAATTGGGGATGAGGCCATACAGGTCGGTGGTCAGCGAATTGGCCGAGGGGCGCGCCACGGCGGCGCGGTAAAGCGCGATCGCGGCGCCGTTGGGCCGGCTGGTCTCGAACATGATCGCCGGTCCCTCGACGCCGCGCGCCTCGAGGTTGACCAGCGTGTCGACGCGCGCGGCGAGCGGATCGCGCTCCAGGAAGGCGCGCGCGCCGATCAGCCCCATTTCCTCGCCCTCGTTGAAGAGCAAAGTGACGGGCCGCGCCGGCCGCGCGCCGCGCAGATGGTGCGCGATCTCCAGCAGCGCGGCGACGCCGATCCCCGCATCCGCCGCGCCCGGCCCGGCGAAGGTGCTGTCATAATGGGCGGAAAGCAGCAAATGCGGGCCTTCGTCCGGCGCGATCGTGGCGATCACGTTGCGCACCCGCGCGCAGGAGATCGCCCGGTTGTGGGCGAAGCTGTTGCAGGCGAAATCGTCGGTGACGCGCGGGGCGAGGCCCAGCGCGCGCAGCTCCGCGATCAGCCGTTCGCGCACCGCGTCATTGGCGTCGCTGTCGACCGGGTGAGGCCGTTCGTCGCCCAGGATGCGCCCCAGCCGCGCGGCGGCTCGGTGCGTGTCGAACTGGCCGGCGGCCGGGGTGTCGGGCGGGGCGGGCAGGCGGACCAGCTCCCCCTTCAGCGCCATCGCCGCCAGCAGGGCGGCGACCGCGACCACCAGCCAGAGCCCGTGCTTCATGTGCCTCCCCCGTTTGGGAGGGAGGATAGCAGGTGATCGGCCGCTGTCAGCCCGCCTTGCGGTCCACCAGCTTCGTGTAGAGGTGCCAGGTCGAATAGCCGAGCCAGGGCAGGACGAAGGCCAGCCCGATGAAGGCGGGGATCGATCCCAGCACCAGCAAAGCCGCGACGATGACGCCCCAGCGCGCCATCACCCAGCGATTGGCCCGAACCGCGCGCAGCGAGGTGGCGATGGCGGTGCGCGCGTCGGTGTCGCGATCGACCAGCAGCGGCAGGGAGACGACGCTGAGCGCCATCACCGCCCAGGCGAAGGCGAGGCCGACCAGATTGCCGACGACGATCAGGCCCCAGCCGTTCGCGGTGGTGAAGAGCGCGGCGAGGAAATCGCCGATCGCGCGGGGCTGCGCTTCGATGAAGGCCGCATAGAGCGTCCAGGCGGCGAGGATCCAGGCGAAGAAGACGATGAGCAATATGCCCGTCACCGCCAGGATCGCGTCGCGGGACGGGCGCTTCGCCACGTCGAAGAAATGCGACCAGGTCGATTCGAGCCCCGCCTCGCGCCGCCGCGCCAGCTCGTAGAAGCCGAGCGCCGCGACCGGCCCGAGCAGGCCGATGCCGGCGAGGATCGGGAAGAAGAGCGGCACGAAGGCCCCTTGCAGGAAGACCGCCGCCGCGGCGAAGCCGATGATCGGATAGATGAGGCCGACGACGATCAGGTCGCCGCGCTTGGCGAGGAAATCGCGATAGCCCTCGCGCAGCGCGGCGTTGAGGTCGTTCGCGTCGATCGTGCGGACCGGCGGCGCCGGTTCGTCCCCGGGCGCGGTGGCCATGCGGGTCGTAGCCATCGGACGTCTCCTTGTCGTCCCCCGAGTCGCCTATAGCAGAAAATGGCGCTTGCGGCCCTTGGTAAAGCGCGCGCCAGACGCTAGATCGCCCCAGCCAAGCGGAGATGAGAGACATGGGTTATCGAGTGGTCGTCGTCGGCGCGACCGGCAATGTCGGGCGCGAAATGCTGAACATCCTGGCCGAGCGCCAGTTTCCAGCGGACGAGATCGCCGTGGTGGCGAGCCCGCGCTCGACCGGCGACATCATCGATTTCGGCGACAGCGGGCAGGAGCTGAAGGTCCGCAATATCGAGCATTTCGATTTCGAAGGCTGGGACATCGCCCTGTTCGCCGCCGGCTCCGGCCCGACCAAGATTTATGCGCCCAAGGCCGCCGCGGCGGGCTGCACCGTGATCGACAATTCGTCGCTCTACCGGATGGACCCGGACGTGCCGCTGATCGTGCCGGAGGTGAACCCGGAGGCGATCGACCTGTATCGCACCAAAAACATCATCGCGAACCCGAATTGCTCGACCGCGCAGATGGTGGTGGCGCTGAAGCCGCTCCACGATGCCGCCAGGATCAAGCGGGTCGTGGTCGCGACCTACCAGTCGGTCTCGGGCGCGGGCAAGGCCGGCATGGACGAGCTGTTCGAGCAGAGCCGCAACATCTTCGTCGGCGATCCGAACGAGCCGGTGAAGTTCACCAAGCAGATCGCGTTCAACGTCATCCCGCATATCGATTCCTTCCTCGACGACGGCTCGACCAAGGAGGAATGGAAGATGGTGGTCGAGACCAAGAAGATCCTCGATCCGGCGATTCTGGTGACCGCGACCTGCGTGCGCGTGCCGGTCTTCGTCGGCCATTCGGAGGCGATCAACATCGAGTTCGAGAACGAGCTGTCCGCCGAGGACGCCCAGGCGATCCTGCGCGAGGCGCCCGGCGTCATGCTCGTCGACAAGCGCGAGGACGGCGGCTACGTCACCCCGGTCGAGGCGGTCGGCGAATATGCCACCTATATCAGCCGCGTGCGCGAGGATCCCACGGTCGAGAACGGCCTCAACCTGTGGTGTGTCTCCGACAATCTGCGCAAGGGCGCGGCATTGAACGCCGTCCAGATCGCTGAATTGCTTGGTCGGCGGCATTTGCAGAAGGCGGCCTGAGCAGCCTGTCTCGTCACCCTGAACTTGTTTCAGGGACCATCTTGTCGCCGCTGATGCGGTGGAGAAATGGATGCTGAAACAAGTTCAGCATGACGAGTGAGGAGTCAGATTCCCGCCTTCGCTCTCAGCTCCGCCTTCGCGGCCTCATATTCCTCGGCCAGCCGCGCGACATAATCCCCGGCCGGCCGCACCGCGTCGATCGCGCCGATGCCTTGCCCGGAGCCCCAGATGTCGCGCCAGGCCTTGGCCGCGCCGCCGCCGAAGTTCATCGTGCTGACGTCGCCCTCGGGCAGGTTGGCGGGATCGAGTCCGGCCAATTCTATGGATTTTTTCAGATAGTTGCCGTGCACGCCTGTGAACAGGTTCGAATAGACGATGTCGCCGGCGCGGCCCTCGACGATGCCCTGCTTGTAGTCCGCGCCGGCATTGGCCTCGGCGGTCGCGATGAAGGGGGAGCCGACATAAGCGAGGTCCGCGCCCATCGCCTGCGCGGCGAGGACGGCGCGGCCGTTCGCGATCGCGCCGGAGAGGATCAGCGGCCCGTCGAACCAGGCACGGATCTCCTGCACCAGCGCGAAGGGGGACAATGTGCCGGCATGGCCCCCCGCACCGGCGGCGACCGCGATGATCCCGTCCGCGCCTTTCTCGATCGCCTTGCGGGCGAAGCGGTCGTTGATGATGTCGTGCAGCGTGAGGCCGCCCCAGCCATGGACGCCGTCATTCACCTCGACGAGCGCGCCCAGCGAGGTGATGACGATCGGCACCTTCCATTTCTGGCAGGTCGCCATGTCGGCCATCAGCCGGTCGTTGGACTTGTGGACGATCTGGTTGACCGCGAAGGGCGCGGCCGGCGTGTCGGGATGGTCGCGGTCCCACGCGGTCAGCTCTTCGGTGATCCGGTGCAGCCATTCGTCGAGCAGGCTCTGCGGCCGCGCGTTCAGCGCCGGGAAGGAGCCGACGATCCCCGCCTTGCACTGGGCGATGACGAGGTCCGGGCTGGAGACGATGAACAAGGGCGACCCGATGACGGGCAGCCGCAGGCGATCGAAGAGGGGCGGCAGGCTCATATGCTTGACCTTAACGTAAACTGCTGGACTGGCAAGCGAGCCCGCCGTCGTTCTGCCGAAGGTTGGAAACACCAATTCGCCGAAGGCAACCCGACTTCCTTCTCCCTTTCCTCCGCGCCTCTGCGTCTCTGCGCGCACCAATAGGGAGTTCGCGCAGAGACGCAGAGACGCAGAGAAGAAAAGGTGGATTCCGGCCTTCGCCGGAATGACGAGAAGGATTAGGCTGCACCGATGATGCACGCGATGCAGCTCGATCGGGCGGGAGAGCCGCTGCGGCCGGTCGAACGGCCGGTGCCCGTGCCGGGGCCGGGCGAGGTGCTGGTCGAGATCGCCGCCTGCGGTGTCTGCCGCACCGATCTGCATGTCGCGGACGGCGACCTCACCGGCCCGCTGCCGATCGTGCCGGGGCACGAGATCGTCGGGCGGGTGGCGGCGCTGGGCCAGGGCGCGGCGGGATTCGCGCTCGGCGACCGGATCGGCGTCCCCTGGCTGGGGCGGGCCTGCGGCCAATGCCCCTATTGCCGCGCGGACCGCGAGAATCTGTGCGATGCGCCGGACTTCACCGGCTTCACCCGCGACGGCGGTTTCGCCACGCATTGCCTCGCCGACGCCCGCTTCTGCCTGCCGATCCCCGCCCGCTTCAGCGATGCCGAGGCCGCGCCGTTGCTGTGCGCGGGGCTGATCGGCTGGCGCGCGCTCAAACTGGCCGGGGAGGGGGAGGCGATCGGCCTCTACGGCTTCGGCGCGGCGGCCCATATCCTCGCCCAGATCGCGGCGTGGCAAAGGCGGCGGGTTCACGCCTTCACCCGGCCCGGCGATGCGGCGGGACAGGATTTCGCGCGTTCGCTCGGCTGTGTCTGGGCCGGCGGATCGGACGAAGCGCCGCCCGAGCCGCTCGACGCCGCTTTGATCTTCGCGCCGGTCGGCGCGCTGGTGCCGGCGGCGCTGCGCCATGTCCGCAGGGGCGGGCGTGTCGTCTGCGCCGGCATCCATATGAGCGACATTCCGGCCTTTCCCTATGCGGACCTGTGGGGTGAGCGGGCGATCCTGTCGGTCGCCAATCTGACCCGCGCGGACGGCGCCGAATTCATGGCCGCCGCCGCCGAGGCACCGGTCGCGACGCATGTGACCACCTTCCCGCTGGCCGAGGCCGATGCGGCGATGGACGTGCTGCGGGCGGGAAAGATCGCGGGCGCGGCGGTGCTGATCCCCTGAAGCCCGGCTTGCTCGATCGCCGCGCCGATGGCAGGGCTGCGCCATGACCTTCACGCTCGACCGTTTCGATCTCGACGCCTTCGTCGCCGCGACGCTCGCCGAGGATCTGGGCGATCATGGCGACGTCACCTCCGCCGCCGTCATCCCCGCCGATGCGCGCTTCTCCGGCGTGATGGACAGCCGCGAGGCGATCGTCGTCGCCGGGCTGCCGATCGCCGAGGCCTTCTTCCGCGCGCTCGATCCCGAAGTGGAGATCGCGCGGCTGGCCGAGGACGGCGACGCGGTGCCGGCGGGCGCCGGTCTGCTGCGCCTCGCCGGCAATGCCCGCGCGCTGCTCACCGCCGAACGCTCGGCGCTCAACACCGTCCAGCACCTGTCCGGCATCGCCACTTTGACCCGCGCCTATGTCGACGCCATCGACGGCACCGGCGCGATCCTGCTCGACACGCGCAAGACCATTCCCGGCCTGCGCGTGCTGGAGAAATATGCGACCCGGATGGGCGGCGCGCAAAATCACCGGATGCGGCTCGACGACGCGGCGATGATCAAGGACAATCATGTCGCGGTGGCGGGCTCGGTCGGGGAAGCGACCCGGCGCGCGGTCGCGGCGGGGATCGGCCGGATCATCGTCGAGGTCGACCGGCTCGATCAGATCGGGCCGGCGCTGGCGGCGGGCGCCACCCACCTCCTGCTCGACAATATGGACCCGGCCACGTTGCGCGAGGCGGTGGCGCTCGTCGCGGGCCGCGTGCCGACCGAGGCGAGCGGCGGCATCAGCCTGGAAACGATCCGCGCCAAGGCAGAAACCGGCGTGACCTATCTCTCGGTGGGACGCATCACCCAGTCCGCGCCCGCCGCCGATATCGGCCTGGACTTCGTCGCGCTCTAGCGCCGGTCGATCACGTCGCCCTCGACGATCCGCGTCGCCGGATGATGCTTGTCCATCCAGCGGTGGACGATCCTGAGATTGCGGGTGTTGG
>CAZTPD010000096.1:0-8006 GCA_964614625.1 uncultured Sphingosinicella sp.
CGCGCGTCGCGCTGCTGCGCCGCGAGCTGGCCGGCGCGCGCCTGCTCGCGAGCCCCTTCGCCGATTATTCGGACGAGACCCGGTCCGAGCTGGAGATCGTGCGCGCGGCGGCCGAGGCGCATGGGCGCTACGGCGCGCAGGCGATCACCACCTATATCGTCTCCAAGACCGAGAGCGTGTCCGACCTGCTGGAGGTCAACATCCTGCTCAAGGAAGCGGGGCTGTGGCGGGACGGCAGGCCGGCGATCATGGCCGTGCCCCTGTTCGAGACGATCGCCGATCTCCAGAACGCGCCGGCGGTGATGGCCGAATGGCTGGGCCTGCCCGAGATCGCGGCGGCGGCGAAGGCGCGCGGCCATCAGGAAGTGATGGTCGGCTATTCCGATTCCAACAAGGACGGCGGCTATCTGACCTCGGTCTGGAGCCTGCACCAGGCGAGCCGGGCGCTGGCCGGGACGTTCGAAGAGGCGGGCACAGGCATGCAGCTCTTCCACGGGCGCGGCGGCGCGGTGGGGCGCGGCGGCGGCTCCAGCTTCGCGGCGATCCGCGCCCAGCCGCGCGGCACCGTGCAGGGCCGCATCCGCATCACCGAGCAGGGCGAGGTGATCGCCGCCAAATACGGCAATATCGAGAGCGCGGCGCTCAACCTGGAGGCGATCACGGCGGCGACCCTGCTCGCCAGCCTGGAGGTGCGCTCAGCGCGGCGGCGCGACATCTTCTACGCGGCGATGGACGGGATTTCCGCCGGGGCCGAGCGCGCCTATCGCGAACTCGTCTACGAGACGCCGGGCTTCCGCGCCTTCTTCCGCCAGATGACGCCGATCGCCGAGATCGCCGACCTCAAGATCGGATCGCGCCCGGCGAGCCGGACCAGGAGCGACCGGATCGAGGACCTGCGCGCCATCCCCTGGGTCTTCTCCTGGGCGCAGGCGCGGGTGATGCTGCCGGGCTGGTACGGCGCGGGGCACGCACTGGCCGCGTTCGGGGACAAGGCGCTGATCCGCGACATGGTCGAGGCCTGGCCCTTCTTCCGCGCGACGCTCGACAATATGGAGATGGTGCTCGCCAAGTCCGACATGGGAATCGCCGAGCGTTATGCCGCGCTGGTCGAGGATCGCGACGCCGCGACGGCGATCTTCGGGCGGATCAAGGACGGCTGGGAGCGCACCCGCGACGCGCTGCTGGAGGCGACCGGCCAGTCGCGGCTGCTGGAGAGGAATCCGGCGCTCGACGAATCGATCCGGCTGCGCCTGCCCTATATCGGGCCGCTCAATCATCTCCAGATCGAGCTCTTGAAACGCCACCGCGCCGGCGAGGACGATCCGCGCATCCGCGAGGGCATCCAGCATTCGATCAACGCGATCGCAACGGCGCTCAGGAACAGCGGGTAGGAGTCTGGATTGCCGCGCCCCTTCGGGGCTCGCAATGACGGAGAAGGGCCGGGCTAAAGCGGCAGCGGAAGCTCGCGCGGCTCCATTGCCTCCTCTTCGTCCTGCCCCGACAGGTTGGACAGCGTCAGGCCGAGCAGGCGGATGCCCTTTTCCGCCGGCAGGAGGGTGCGCAGCAGGGCGACGCCGATGCCCAGGAACTCCTCCCGTCCGCTCACCGCGCGATCGAGGCTGCGGGCACGCGTCCTGATCCGGAAATCCTGATATTTCACCTTTAAAGTAATCGTCCGCCCGGTCAGGTTCTTGTCGGTGACGCGGCGCCAGACGGTGTGGCTGATCCGGTCCAGCTCGGCGACCAAAGCGGCCTCCTCGGTGAGGTCATCGAAGAAGGTGTCCTCGGCGCCGACCGACTTCCACGGGCGGTTCGGCTTCACCTGGCGGTGGCAGATGCCGCGGGCGAGATCGTGATAATAGCGGCCGGAGCCGCCGAAATTGTGCGTGAGGAAGGCGAGGCTCTGCGCGCGCAGGTCCGCGCCGCTGTGGATGCCGAGCCGCGCCATCTTCTCCGCCGTGCGCGGGCCGACGCCGTGGAAGCGGCGGACGGGGAGCGCGGCGACGAACGCCTCGCCCCTGCCCGGCGGGATGACGCACAGGCCGTCCGGCTTGTTCTGGTCGCTGGCGAGCTTGGCGAGGAACTTGTTGTAGGAGACGCCCGCCGAGGCGGTGAGCCGCGTTTCCGCGCGGATGCGGGCGCGAATCTCCTTCGCGATCTCGGTCGCGATGCCGATCCCTTTCAGATCCTCGGTGACGTCGAGATAGGCTTCGTCGAGGCTCAAGGGTTCGACCAGCGGCGTGTAATCGGCGAAGATCGCGCGGATCTGGCGGCTGACCTCGCGATAGGCGTCGAAGCGGGGCTTCACGAAGACGAGGTCCGGGCAGCGGCGGATCGCGCTCGCCGAGGGCATGGCCGACTTGACCCCGAACTTTCGCGCTTCGTAGCTCGCCGCCGCCACCACGCCGCGATGCATGCCGCCGACCGCGACCGGACGCCCCCGCAGCGCCGGATCGTCGCGCTGCTCGACCGAGGCGTAGAAGGCATCCATGTCGACATGGATGATCTTGCGCACGGGCTCGACGGGCGGCGGATCGGCGGATAAGGCGTTCACGCTTTGTGCTTATACGCCCGTCCGGGCGCCGCGACAGTCCCAAAATGAGGCGAATGCGGCGCCGGGCGCGGCGGGCGGGCATGGCGTCATGGTGCGCGGCTGCGCTAAGGGTGGACGGTTATGGCGAGGGGGAGACGAGGCGGCGTTCTGATCGCCGGCGGCGGCATCGCCGGCTGTCTGGCCGCGCTGGCGCTGGCGCGGCGGCGCCCGGACGTGCCGCTGCTGATCGTCGAGGAGCAAGAGCGGTTCGGCGGCGACCGGCGGCGCCTGCTGTTCGAGGCGGAGGCCGACGGCGCGGATGAGGCGGAGCTGATCGCGCCGCTCGCCGACCATCGCTGGCCGGGCTTCTACGTCGCCTTCCCCGGCTTCAGCCGCAAGCTCAGGGCCGGGATGCTGGCGATCGGCCCCGACGCGCTGCACGAAGCGATGACCGCCACGCTGGCGCCGGACCAGTACCGGCTCGGCGCGAAGATCGTGGCGGTGCGCGAGGACGCGCTGGTGCTGGACGGCGGCGAGGAGATCAGGGCGGAGGGCGCGATCGACGCGCGCGGCGCGGCCAATCTGTCGATGCTCGACCTGCTCTACGAGACGCGGCTGGAGCGCGACTATCGGCTGACCGCGCCGCACGGCGTGGACCGGCCGGTGCTGATCGACGCCCATGGCGGCGCGCGCGAGGGGATCGGCCATGTCCGCTGCCTGCCGCTCGCCGGGGACCGGATCGCGATCGCCGACGTGATGGTCGCCGAGCAGGCCCAGCCGGACGGCGGCGCGGGCGCGCGGATCGACGCCTATCTGGCGCTGCGCGGCTGGACGGCGGCGGGAATCGAGGCGGAGCGGATCGTGGCCCGGCCGCTGCCGATCGGGGGCGATTTCGCGGCCTTCTGGCGGATCGGCGGCGCCAGGGTCGCGAAGATCGGCCTGCGCGGCGGCTTCGTCCACCCGGCCACCGGGCGCGCCACCGCCGATGCCGCCCGGGGCGCGCTGGCGCTCGCCGCGCAGACCGACTTTTCCGGCGCCGCGCTGCACGACGCGTTCGAGGCGCGGGCGCGCGCGGCCTGGAAGAAGCGCGCCTTCGCGCGCGAGGCGAACGGCGCGATCGCCGCCGCCGCGCCGGATGCGCGCCGGGCGATGATCGAGCGGCTCTACGCGCTCGACCCCGGCCTGATCGAGCGATTCCACGCCGACCGGCTCGGCCTGCTCGACCGGCGCAAGGTGACGCAGGCGCTGCGCGGCTGAACCGGCGTTCGCGACAATTCAGCCGAAGTTCATTCCGCTCCTGATGAGATAGTGTCTCATCATTGAGTGGGAGGTGATGATGCGTGTTCCGGCTTTGGCGTCCATATCCGCTTTGCTGCTGAGCGGCCTTCCTCCGGCCCCGATCGACCCCCTGCCCGCCCAGAGTTCCGCCGCGCGCCGGCCGGCGCCGCCGATCGACGCCGATGCGATCTGCGCGCCCTGGCTCGACACTCATCGAGACGATCGGCGCTTTCGCGGCGTGGTCGGCACGGCAATGCCGCAAATCTCACCCGGCCATGCGCCGTCCGCGCCGCCGCCACCGCCGAGCGCGGCCAGGAGCGAATCCGTGGTGGGCGAGATCCTGCCGCGCCGGCCGATGCCGCGTCCGATGGCGGATCGCGAACGCTATGCGGGCGAAGCGGTCGCCGCCGTGCAGGCCGTGGCCGAGGCGCCCGTCTCCACCTTCTCGGTCGATGTCGACACGGGCAGCTACGCCAATGTCCGGCGGATGCTGAACCAGGGCCGGATGCCGCCGAGCGCGGCGGTGCGGACCGAGGAGATGCTGAACTATTTCCGCTACGACTATCCGGCGCCGCGCGACCGATCGCAGCCCTTCACGGTCAGCGCCGACATGACGACGACGCCGTGGAACGCGGACACGCGGCTGCTGCGCATCGGCCTGCGCGGCTACGACCTGCCGCGCGCCGAGCGGCCGGCGGCGAACCTCGTCTTCCTGGTCGACGTTTCCGGATCAATGTATTCGCGCGACAAGCTGCCGCTGGTGCAATGCTCGCTGGCGCTGCTCGCCGAGCAGCTCAATCCGCGCGACCGGGTGTCGATCGTCACCTATGGCGGCGGCGCGCGCGTCGTGCTGGAGCCGACGGCGGACCGGAGCCGGGTGATCGCGGCGCTGGCCGAGCTGCGCGCCGGGGGCTTCACGCCGGGCGCGCGCGGCATCCAGATGGCCTATGAGACCGCGCGGCGATCGATGATCGCGGACGGCATCAACCGCGTCGTGCTGGCGACCGACGGCGATTTCAATGTCGGCGTCACCGGCACCGACGCGCTGATCGACATGGTGACGCGCGAGCGCGAGAGCGGCGTCACCTTGACCGCGCTCGGCTTCGGCACCGGCAATTACAACGAGGCGATGATGGAGCGGATCGCCGATCACGGGAACGGCAATTACGCCTATATCGATTCCCCGCGCGAGGCGCAGAAGGTGCTCGCCGACGAAATGGCGTCCACCCTCTTCACGATCGCCCACGACGTGAAGATCCAGGTCGAGTTCAACCCGGCCTATGTCCGCGAATACCGCCTGATCGGCTATGAGAACCGGGCGCTGCGCGAGGAGGATTTCGCCAATGACGCGGTGGACGCGGGCGAGATCGGCGCGGGCCACCAGGTGACGGCGATCTACGAGATCGTGCCGTTCGGCGCGCCGGGCTGGCTGCCCGAGCGGCGCTATCCGGGCAACCAGCGGGCGAATTCGCCGGGCGATCCGCGCGGCGAGATGGCGCATCTCAGGCTGCGCTACAAATTGCCCGGCGAGACGGAGTCGCGGCTGATCGAGCGGCCGGTGGCGGCCGGCCTGATCCGCGCCGCGCAGGCGCCGCGCGGGGACAGCGCCTTCGCGGCGGCGGTGGCGGCCTATGGCCAATTGCTGCGCGGCGACACGAACATGGGCCGCTTCACCTTCGCCGACGCCCGCGCGCTCGCCGAGCAGGGCGCGGGCGGCAACTGGTGGCGGCGCGAGTTCCTCGACCTGACGCGGATGGCGGAGGGACAGCGGTTCGCGGGCGGGGGGAAATAAGCGCGTCGATCAGCCGGTGTCGCCTGACATATGTTCCGCCATCCATTGGTTGGCGATCCGCCAGGCTTCGGCATCGATTTCGGTGGTGATCTGCTCCTCCCACATTTCGAGCAGCCGCCCTGCATTGTCGTCGTTCGCCGCGTGGGCGATACGAAGATAAGCGATGCCTCGGGGAACATCCGCAGGACCGCCTTCACCGGTGAGCAGCATTCCTCCGAGCCCGCGCAGGCCGTGCGCGAACTGCACGTCGCGAGATTCGGCGGCGCGCCCATACCAATCGCGCGCCGCCAGATCATCCTCGGCCACACCTTCGCCCGTTGCCAGCATCACGGCGCGGCTGATCATCGCCCCCACATCACCGCTATCGGACGCCCGCTCGATCCAGCGCCATGCTTCGGCCGGATCGCCCGGCGTTCCGATCCCCCGCAAATGCATCATCGCAAGCCGCCATTGCGCATGCGGAGCAGAGGGCGAAGCGGATTCGGCCGCAGCGCGGATGTGATCAAGCGCGCGGGCCGGATCGCGCGGATAGCCTTCCCCACCCTGAAGATAGCGTTCGGCGATCGACAGATGGGCGCCGACCGAGCCACGCGCGGCCGCTGCATCGCGAAGCTGGCGGCCCGCGGTTTCGTCAGCAGGGCCGCCGAGGCCCATAATCAGCATCGTCGAATAGTTGTTCATCCCCTCGGGATCGCCGCTTTCGGATGCCCGACGGAACCACTCGCGGGCCTCGGCCAGCACGGAGTCGTCGTTCATCGCCATCAGGCGGCTGCCGAGATCGTTCTGCGCCCCGGAATCACCAGTCTCCGCTTGCACACGGAGCTCAGCCAACGGGGGCTCTCCTTGCGCGAAAGCCGTGCCGGGGGAAGCGAGCGCCAGCATCAGCCCCACGAGCAACTCGCGGAGCCGACGCCTATCAGACATCCAGATTCGCCACGTTCAGCGCATTCTCCTGGATGAAGTCGCGTCTCGGTTCGACGACGTCGCCCATGAGCCTCGTGAAAATCTCGTCCGCCAGATCGGCCTGGGCGATCTCGACCTTGAGCATGGCGCGGTTGGCGGGGTCGAGGGTGGTTTCCCAGAGCTGCTCGGCGTTCATCTCGCCGAGGCCCTTGTAGCGCTGGACGGAAAGGCCCTTGCGGCCGGCGGCGAGGATCGCGCCCAGCAGCTCGGTCGGGCGGGTGACGCGGGCGCCGCGCGGATCGGGCGCCTGGCTCCGGGCGGCAGGCGCGTCCTCATCCTCCTCCGCGTCCTCGGCCGCCTCGGCCTGCGCCGCCGCGGACTTGAGCGAGACGAGCCGGGCGGCGCCGGCATAGGTGGCGGCCTCCGGCACGACGAGGCCGTGCAGCTTGCGCGCCTCGGCGGAGTCGAGGAACTTGTGGTCGATCACATAATGATCGGTGACGCCGCGCCACAGCCGGCGCAGCACATAATCGCCGTCGGCGCCGAGCTCGGCGGTCCAGCGGCCCTCCTCGTCCACCGCGCTCAGCCATTCCTGGGTGAGCGCCAGCGCCGCCGCGCGGCCGGCGCGGTCGAGCGCGGGGGCGAGCGCGCCGGTCAGCGCCAGCGCCTCGATCAGGCCGGGATCGTAGCGGCGCGGCACATAGGCCATCAGCGAGCGGACCCGGCGGGCATGTTCGGCGAGCGCGCGCAGATCGTCGCCGGAGCGCGGCCCCTGCGCCGTCTCCAGCGCGGTCAGCGAGACGCCGGCCTCGATCAGATATTCGTCGAGCGCGGCATCGTCCTTGAGATAGACTTCCGAGCGGCCCTTCGCGACCTTGTAGAGCGGCGGCTGGGCGATGAAGAGGTGGCCGCGCTCGATGATCTCCGGCATCTGCCGGTAGAAGAAGGTGAGCAGCAAGGTGCGGATATGCGCGCCGTCCACGTCGGCGTCGGTCATGATGACGATCTTGTGGTAGCGCAATTTCTCGATGTTGAAGTCGTCGCGGCCGATGCCGGTGCCGATCGCCTGAATGAGCGTGCCGACCTCCTTGGACGAGAGCATCCGGTCGAAGCGGGCGCGCTCGACGTTCAGGATCTTGCCCTTGAGCGGCAGGATCGCCTGATAATGCCGGTCGCGGCCCTGCTTGGCGGAGCCGCCGGCGCTGTCGCCCTCGACCAGGAACAGCTCGGACTTGGCCGGATCCTTTTCCTGGCAGTCGGCGAGCTTGCCGGGCAGCGAGGCGATGCCCATCACGCTCTTGCGGCTGGCCTCGCGCGCCTTGCGGGCGGCCTCGCGCGCGGCGGCGGCGTCGATGATCTTCTGGATGATCGTCCTGGCGTGGCCGGGATTCTCCTCCAGCCATTCGGCGAGCTTGTCGGCCATCAGGCTTTCGAGCGGCTGGCGGACCTCGGAGGAGACGAGCTTGTCCTTGGTCTGCGAGCCGAACTTGGGATCGGGCA
>CAZTPD010000097.1:0-7954 GCA_964614625.1 uncultured Sphingosinicella sp.
GCTCCGGGCGGCCCGGCAGGCGGAACCGGCCGTCCGCTCCGATTGTTCCAGTCACGCAATCAGAACGGAAAGGGCGATCATGGCAAGCACCAAGGAACGGCGCCCCGCCGCGCGCGCCGCCCGCACGGACACGAAGGACCAGCCGCCGATGACATGGAACCGCAACCGCACGATCATCGCTGCCGCGGGCGCGGCCGTCGCCGCCGCCGGCGCCGCCCTGTTCGCCTTCGGGCGCCGCGCGCGCAACGGCGAGCAGCCGGCCGCCGCGCTCGAGAGCGGCACGACCGAGCCCGGCCCCGGCGCGGCCCGGGCGGCCGGCCCGGAGGCGATGCGCGACCCGCCCGAGGACTGGGAGAAGGTCGACCAGGCCTCCGACGAGAGCTTCCCGGCGAGCGACCCGCCCGCCGTCAGCCCGCATGTCGATTGAGCGAGGGTGAGCTTGATCCGGCAGCGTTGAAACCACCCACCGTTCGCCCTGAGCTTGTCGAAGGGCTGTCCTTCTCTTTCACTGCAAAGGAAGGACAGGGCTTCGACAGGCTCAGCCCGAACGGTAGGAAGATTCGAATAGGCGGAACCGGACCTAAAGCTCGACGCCGCTGGCGATTTCCTCGAGTTTCTTGAGGCGCTCGCGCACGGCGGCCAGCTCGATCCTGAGGCCGACATCGTCCTCGGTGATGGCGGCGCCGTGCCGCGCGCCGAGCTCGAGGCGCTTGAGCTCCAGCCAGCCCTGCCACGCGCGGGTCGCGGCGAGGCAGAGCATGGCGGTGATCGCGATCATGGTCGCGGCGAGGATCAGGGTCGTGCTCATGGCAAGGCTTTCGGCTTGACCGGCGGCGCGCCGGGACGATCGGGATTTTCGGCGGATGCACCGCGCGGTTCGACGAAAGTCATGGCGGGCCTCATTCGTATCTGAGCGCCAGGATCGGATTGGCGCGGGCGACCTTGAAGGCGTGGCCGGCGATCGTGCCGATCGCGATGGCGAGGGCGACGAGCCCGGCCAGCACGAACGGCGTCGGCCCCAGATCGATGCGCGCGTCGAACGTGTTCAGCCATTCGCGCATCGCCCACCAGGCGGCCGGCCAGGCGATCAGATTGGCGATGAACACCGGCTTGGAGAATTGCCAGGCGAGCAGGCCGACAATGTCGCGGGTGCGCGCGCCCAGCACCTTGCGGATGCCGATCTCCTTGGTCCGGCGCTCGGCGGTGAAGGCGGCGAGGCCGAACAGGCCGAGGCAGGCGACGATGATCGCGAGCACCGCGAAGCCGGCGAAGACCTGGGCGCGCGCCGCCTCCGCCTGATAGAGCTCGACGATCCTCTCCTCGCTGAACTCGCCGTCGAAGGGCACGTCGGGCGCGATGCGCCGCCACGTCTGTTCGAGCCGGTCGCGCACGCCGCGCGGATCGGTGCCGTCGTGGCGGACCAGCAGGAAGTTGGCGGAGACGTCGTTCCAGGCGAAGATGATCGGATCGATCGGCTGGCGGATCGAGCGGAAGCGCGAATCGCGGACCACGCCGACGATCCGGCTCGGCACCAGGCCGATCTCGTTGTCGACGAAGCCGATGCGGACGGTCTGGCCGACCGCGCGCGCCGGATCGGCGAAGCCCATGCGCCGCGCGGCGAGCTCGTTGACGACGATATTGGCCCCGCGCGCCACCAATGCGCGCTCCGCTTCCGGCGTGGAAGGGAAGACGAGCTGGAGGCTGTCGGCCTCCCGGTTCCTGTCGAACAGGCGGCCCGCGACCAGCTCGATCCCCATCGTCCGGAAGAAGTTCGGATCGACGGCATAGGTGCCGATCAGGATCGGCTCGGGCTGCCCCGGCACGCGCACCGCCGCATTGTTGTTGTTGAGCGTGGCGATGCCGATCGACGAGCGGCCGACGGACACCACGCCGGGCACCCGCGCGATCTCGTCGGCGACCGCCTCGGCGCGCGCCAGGATCTGGCGCCGGCTGAAATTCTCGACCTGGATCAGCCCGTCGCGCTGGTAGCCGGGATCGAGCGTGCGCGCATGGACGGTCTGCGCATAGACGATCGCGGTGCAGATGATGAGCCCGATCGACACCGCGAACTGGGCGACGACCAGGATGTTGCGCAGCCGGCCGGAGCCCGCCGTCTCGGCCGAGGACTTGTTCGCCTTCAGCACCTGGGCGGGCTGGAAGCGCGACAGGTAGAGCGCGGGATAGGCGCCGCCCGCCGCGCCGACGAGCAGGGTCAGCCCCAGGATCGGCAGCAGCATGCCGCCGCCGCCGAAATAGGTCATCGCCAGATCGGCGTCGAGGAAGCGGGACAGCGGCGGCAGCAGCAGCTCCACCAAGGCGAGCGCGAGCAGCATGGCGATGCCGGCGATCAGCACCGATTCGGCGAGGAACTGGGCGACGAGCTGCCCCCGGCTCGCGCCCAGCACCTTGCGCAGCGCCACCTCGCGGGCGCGCTGGCTGGCGCGCGCGGTGGCGAGATTGGTGAAGTTGACGCAGGCCATGCCGAGGATGAGGAAGGCGATGATCGCGAAGGTGACGATCGTGCGCCGGTCGTTGTTCGGCGTCATCGTCGCGCGATCGGCGTCGCCGAGATGGACGTCGCGGATGTTGACGATCTTCCAGTCCTGGTCGTCGCCCTGGTTGAGCGTGCCCTCCCCGAAGCGCTCGTCGGGAATGTTGCGCCGCTCCCAGTCCGGGAGCTGGGCGACGAGCGTTTCCGGATCGGTGCCGGGCCGCAGCGCGAAATAGAAATATCCGGATTGCCAGCCCCAGCTGTCGAGGATCTGCGGCTGGTCGGCGAAATAGCTCGTCGGGTCGATGCGCGCGACCATGTTGAAGCGGATATGGCTGTTGCGCGGCACGTCGCGCGCGATGCCGGTGACGCGGAAGTCGAGCGTGTTGCCGCGCATCCCCATCGTCATCGTCCGGCCCATCGGATTCTCGTCGCCGAACAGCCGCCGCGCCTCGCTCTCGGTCAGCACGACCGAGCCGAGCTCGGCCAGCGCGGTGCGCGGATCGCCCTGGACCAGCGGGTAGCGCAGCACGTCGAAGAACAGGTCGTCGGCCAGCAGCACGTTCTCGGCGGTGAGCGCCTCGCCGTCGCGCAGCACCACCGGCGCGCTGCTCCAGAAATAGACCGACCGCTCGGACTGCGGGAAATCCGTCCGGAACCGCTCGCCGGCGGTCAGCGACGTCATCTGGTAGCGCGCTTCCTCGCCGGTCTGCGGGTTCAGATAATGGCTCTGGAACTGATAGACATTCTCCGCGTCGGGCAGGAAATCGTCATAGGTCGTCTCGTAGCGGACGTAGAGGAGCAGCAGCAGGCAGGCGGCGAGGCCGACGCCCAGGCCGAAGATGTTGATGAAGGCGTAGGTCCGGTTCTTGACCAGCGCGCGGACGCCGACGGTCAGGTAATTGCGCCACATGGCCTCTCTCCTCTCGCTGCCGCCGCGTTCACGCCGCGCGCCGATGTTCCTGAAGGATGCGTCCGTCGAGCATGTTGACGACGCGGCCGGCATAGTCCGCGTGGGACGGCGAGTGCGTGACCATCACGATCGTCGAGCCTTCCCGGTTGAGGGTCTGGAGCATCTTCATCACCTCCTCGCCATGGGCGGTGTCGAGATTGCCGGTCGGCTCGTCGGCGAGGATCAGCTTCGGGCTGGCGACCAAGGCCCGGGCGACGGCGACGCGCTGCTGCTGCCCGCCGGACAGCTGCGACGGCCGGTGGCGGGCGCGGTGGGCGATGCCCACCTTGTCCATCACCTCGTCGACCCGGGCGCGCCGCTCTGCCGCGGGGACGTTGTGGTAGAGCAGCGCGAGCTCGATATTCTCGCGGACGCTAAGCTCGTCGACGAGATTGAAGGACTGGAAGATGAAGCCGATATTCCGCTTGCGGAAATCGGCGAGCTTGCTCTCCGAAAGCCCCGCCACCTCGGTGCCGTCGAAGACGTAGGAGCCGGAGCTGGGCGAATCGAGCATGCCGATCACGTTGAGCAAGGTGGACTTGCCGCAGCCCGACGGCCCCATGATCGCGACGAACTCGCCGTCGGCGACGTCGAGGAAGATGCCGTCGAGCGCGGTCGTCTCGACCGTGTCGGTGCGGTAGACCCGCGACAGTTCACGCATGCTCAGCATCTTCTTCTCCTTCATTGCCCGCTCAGGGCCAGCCGATCGCGATCGGCGAAGCCGGTATAGGGGGAGGTGATGACGCGCTCGCCCGGGTCCAGCCCGTCGAGCACCTCGATCTGTTCGGTGTTGCGGCGGCCGAGGCGGACCTGGCGCTTGACCGCGCTGCGGCCGTCGGGCGCCACCACGAACACCCAGTTGCCGCCCGTCTCGTTGTAGAAGGCGCCGTTGGGGATGATCCGCGCCGGCTCGGGATCGCCGAGCGTGAGGCGGACCTGGACGGTCTGCCCGCGTTGCAGGCCCTCCGGCTCGCCGCCGAGAAATTCGAGGTCGATCTCGAACGTGCCGTTGCGGACCTGCGGATAGATCTTGCTGACCCGCATCCGCGCCTGCCGCCCGCCGACCTCGGCATTGGCGACCTGCCCCTCGGCGACGCGGCCGAGATAGAATTCGTCGACCTGGGCGCGCAGCTTGTTGCGCCCGGCGCTGTCGACCTGCCCCAGCCGCTCGCCCCGGTTCAGCGACTGGCCGACCTGGATCGAGAAGGCGGTGAGCTGGCCCGCGACCGGCGCGCGCAGGTTGAGCGAATCGAGGCTGGCGCGGGCGATCTCGAGACTGTCATTGAGGCCGGAGGCCGACGCGCGCAGCTGCGCGAGCTGGCTCGATTGCAGCCGCTCGTCCTCGGCGCGCTGGCGGCGCAGCACGTCGGCGCGGCGCTGATTGGCCTCATAGGTGTCGCGGCTGTCGGCGATGACCCGGCCGGCGACGAAGCCGCGCTCGGCCAATGGGCGCTGGAGCTCATATTCGCGCCGCGCCGTCCGGGCGGCGAGATCGGCCTCGATCACGGCGCGCTCGTTGGCGAGCCGGGTCTGGTTCAGCGCCAGCTCCTGGCTGCGCATCGAATTGATCTGCTGCGTCACCTCGGTCTGGCGGGCGAGCACGTTGAGCTGGAGATTGGGATTGGAGAGCACGGCGAGGAGCTGCCCCTCCCGGACCATCGCGCCGTCCTCGACCAGGATCTGCTCGACCCGGCCGCCCTCGACCGCGTCGAGATAGACGGTGACGAGCGGCTCGACCCGGGCGCGCAGCGGCAGGAAATCGTCATAGCGGCCCTGCGCGACGGTGGAGATCGTGACGCGCGCGGCGTCGATCGTCTGGCTGTTCGCGCTCGGCATGAGAAGATAGAGGGCACCCGCGATCAGCAGCGCGGCCGCCGCGGCGATCGCGATCCTGATCCGGGGCGTGAGGCGGCGCGAGGCCACCACGCGGTCCATGCCGCCGCCGCTTTCGGGCCTAGGCTCGGACCGGCTCATCCGCACCACGCTCATCCCGCGAAACTCCATGCAGCGAACGGCGGCGGAACATGTCCGATTCCGGACAATGACTGTCCGCCGCCGCACATCTCCCGACCCTCACGCGAACGGCAGCGCGACGAGGGTGAGGAAGCTGGTCAGCACCATGCCGACCGTGAACGCGAAGGTCTCTACCCGTGCCATGTCCTTGCTCCTTGCAACCAACTGGTCCCTGTGCCGTTCGTTGAGCAGGAGCCGTGCCAGGCCGGAAGAATGGCGGATTTCCGCGATTTTTCGTCGCCGATGCCGCCTCCGGCGCCCGCTCGCCGCTGTCCGCTTCCGGACAAGCCTGTCCGCCCCCGGACGCCCGCGCGCGGATGCTGGCACGGATGTTGATTGTCCGGTATCGCGCAACACGGGAGGATCAGGTGAGCCAGGCCAGGCGCTTCGGGCGCTGCATCATCATCGACGACGACGAGGACATCCTGATGTCGGCGCGGCTGCTGCTGCGCGACATGTTCCGCGAGGTCGTCACCTTCCAGTCGCCCGAATCGGCGATGAACGCGATGGACGAGGAACTGCCCGACATCATCCTGCTCGACGCCAATTTCGGGCGCGGCGCGACCAATGCGGCCGAGGGCTTCCACTGGCTGTCCGAGATATTGAAGCGCGATCCCGAGGCCGTCGTGCTGATGATCACCGCCCATGCCGGCATTTCGGTGGCGGTCGAGGCGATGAAGCGCGGCGCCACCGATTTCGTCTCCAAGCCCTGGTCGAACGAGCGGCTGCTGGCGACGGTCCGCACCGCCGCCGCACTGCGCGCCTCGCGCGTGCAGGTGGAGACCGAGCGCAAGCGTTCGGCGGCGATCGCCGCGCCGGCCGCCGGCGGCGAGACGCCGCTGCTGGGCGATTCGCCGGCGATGGCGCGGGTCCATTCGCTGGTCCAGCGCGCCGCGCCGACCGAGGCGAACGTGCTGATCCTGGGCGAGAACGGCACCGGCAAGGAGCTGGTCGCGCGCGCGCTCCACGCCCAGTCGCGGCGGGCGGACAATGTGCTGGTCTCGGTGGACCTCGGCGCGGTCGCCGAGACATTGTTCGAGAGCGAGCTGTTCGGCCATGTGAAAGGCGCCTTCACCGACGCGCGCGGCGACCGGATCGGGCGGATGCAGGCGGCCGACGGCGGCACCCTCTTCCTCGACGAGATCGGCAACCTGCCGCTCCACCTCCAGCCCAAGCTGCTGACCGCGCTGGAGCAGCGCCAGGTGGTGCCGGTGGGCGGCAACAAGCCGGTGCCGATCGACGTGCGCGTGATCGCCGCGACCAACGTGCCGGTCGAGCAACTCGGCGACGAAGGCCGCTTCCGCCAGGATCTGCTGTTCCGGCTGAACACGGTGGAGATCGAGCTGCCTCCCCTGCGCGAGCGGCGCGAGGACATCGCCCCGCTCGTCGCGCATTTCACCGGCCTCTATGCCCGGAAATACGGCAAGCCGGCGCGCGACATCCCCCCGCATGTCGCCGACGCGCTCGCCGACTATGACTGGCCGGGCAATGTCCGCGCGCTGCGCCACGCCGCCGAGCGGGCGGTGATCCTCGCCGAGGGCGAGAGCTTCACGACCGACGATTTCTCGCTGTCGCGCGCTTCGGCGAGCGTGCGCGCCGCGCCGCCCGCGCCTTCGCCGGCCGACGCGGCCCGACGCGAGGACCTCAATCTCGAGCGCAACGAGAAGGCGATGGTCGAGCAGGCGCTGCAGAAGCACAGCTACAACATCTCGCTGGCCGCCGCCGAGCTGGGCCTGACCCGCGCCTCGCTCTACCGGCGGATGGAGAAGCACGGTCTTTAGGGCCTATCCCGGGATGCGATTCCAGGGCCGCTTCCTGATCGGCCTGCTGTGGCGGCTGGGGCTGCTGCTCGCCACGGCCTTCGCCTTCGTCGTTGCGCTGGCGCGGCCCGATCTCGGCGCGGCGCGGATCGTCGCCGGCCTGCTCGTCATCGGCGCGGCGGCGCTGCTGTGGGGGCATGTCCGGCGCACCAACCGGGAACTGGCGCGCTTCATCGACGCGGTGAAGTTCGGCGATTTCAGCCAGAGCTTCGCCCATCGCGGCGACGGCAGCGGCTTTTCCGAGCTCGGCGCCACGCTCGACGAGGCGCTGAAGCGGCTGCGCGACGACAAGCACAAGCTGATCGACGCCAACCGCTTCTACGAGGCGGTGCTGGACGACGCGCCCACGGCGCTGCTCACCATCGACGGCGACGGCAAGGTGGAGCTGGCCAACAAGGCGGCGCGCCGGCTGCTGGTGCGCCATCGCGGCGTCCGGGTCGAGGATTTCCGGGAATATGGCGAGGCCTTCGCGCAGGCGCTGGAGGGCGGCGCGGTGAAACGGCCGCGCCTGGTGCCGCTGCTCAGCGACGGCGTGCCGCAGACGATGCTGGTGAGCGGGGCGGTCGTCCACCGGCTGGGCGGGCTGGTCAAGGTCGTCGCGGTGCAGCCGATCCAGGGCGAATTGAACGCGATCGAGATCGCCGCGCAGAGCGACCTCATCCGCGTCCTCACCCACGA
>CAZTPD010000098.1:0-7874 GCA_964614625.1 uncultured Sphingosinicella sp.
ACACACCTCACCCCTCCACAGGTAAAGTGTTGCGGCGATCACCTGAGTCCACCACTCTTTGCGGACATCCCGCGCTTCATGTAGCAATTCCCTATGGCCGCTTTGTTCACGGTAAAATATCGAACCGGATGGCGGTGGTCTTCGTTTAGCGGCATCGCTTATTTTACGGTTGCGGCACTGCTTCCGACCGCTGCCTCCATCTATGCGTGGATCGAACCGGAGCAGCGAGGGAGCTTGGCAGACAGCATAATCCTGGCAGGGGTGACTTTAGTTTCATGGCTTCTGGTCGCTGTCTTAGCTACTCTCTTGCTGGCGCGCAGACGCCGTGACGGCGAAGCGGCGCTCCTCGTCGATATGAGCGATGTCACTATCGGGGGCTGGAGAGCTAGAAAGAAGCTCTTGAGGTGGGATGAAATTGATTGTTTTCATCTTCTCGAAGTAAATGGCGACGAAATGATTTTTATTGAATTATCCAAGTTTCCCAATAAACTACTCAGGATTTCAACAAGAGAATTGGATGAAGATCCGCAAGTTCTTCTTCGCGAGCTAGAGCGCGCTAGGCTTACAATGACGGCCGGCTCTTAGTGGCCGCTTCCCACCCATAGTGAACCTTCGCCCCTCTACCCTCCGGCTTGCCAGCACCTTGGCGCGCGCCTATCCCCCCGGCCGTAGCCTCGGGTTCCGGTCCCGCGGACAGCGCCAGCGAAGACCCAGTGTTTCAGTCGAGGCCCGTTCCAGCTTTTTCCTTCGTCCAGCGGATTCGCGCCGACGGACGGTCGCGCGCGATCGGCATCGGCCTGACCCTGCTGATCCAGCTCCTGCTCCTGATCGTGCTGCTGTCGCTGGGCACGGTGCGGCTGCCGGGGGTCGAGGAGCGGACCAACGTGGTCAGCCTGCGCGTGCAGGAGGTTGCCGAGGACGCCCCCGAGACGCCCAGCCCGGAGCCGGAACCGCAGGCGGAGGAGCGGCCGGAGACGGAGCGGCCTGAGCCCGAGGAGGTGCGGCCGTCGCCCGCCGAGCCGGTGGCGGCGCCGATGCCGCCGCCCGTCGTGCCGCCGCTCCCGCAAATGCCCCCGTCCGCCGCCCCGCCGCGCGCGAGTCCCCCCGCGCAGCCGGCCCGGCCGGTCTACGGGCCGCCGGACAGGCGCAGCCCCGCCATGCGCGACACGGAGCGAGTCGGCACCGCGCCCAACGGCGAGCCGCTCTACGCGGCGGCCTGGTATCGCGAGCCGGAGGACGCGATGCTGCGCGCCTATCTCTCCACCGCGCAGGGGCCGGGCTGGGGGCTGATCGCGTGCCGCACCGCGCCGGATTACCGGGTGGAGGATTGCGTCGCGCTCGACGAATATCCGCAAGGCTCGCAGATCACCCGCTCGGTGCTCGCCGCGGCGTGGGAGTTCCGGGTGCGGCCGCCGCGACGGGGCGGGCGGTTGCTGGTGGGCGCCTGGGTGCGGATCAGGATCGATTACGGGCTGGAGCGGCGGTAGGACCTTGATGACCCTCTCCACCGTTCGGGAGGATACTATCTCCGCCGCTCCCGGGTCAGCAGGTCGAGGCAGGCCATGCGGATGGCGACGCCGAGCTCGACCTGGGCGAGGATCAGCGAGCGTTCGGGGTCGTCGGCCACGTCGCCATCGATCTCAACGCCCCGGTTCATCGGGCCGGGATGCATCACCGCCGCGTGAGGTGCGGCGCGGGCGAGGCGGGCGCGGGTGAGGCCGTAGCGGGCGTGATAGTCGCCGAGCGCGTCGGCGAGGCCTTCCTCCAGCCGCTCGCGCTGGATGCGGAGCATCATCACCACGTCGGCGCCTTCGAGCGCGGCGTCGAAATCGGTGGTCGCCGCGATGCCCGGCGGCAGGGCGGCGGGCAGCAAGGCGGCGGGGCCGGCGACCGTCACTTCGGCGCCGAGCAGGGGCAGCGAACGCAGATTGGAGCCGGCGACGCGGCTGTGCGCGATGTCGCCGCAGATCACCACCTTCAGCCCCTCGATCCGGCCGAAGCGGCGGCGGATGGCCAGCGCGTCGAGCAGGGCCTGGGTGGGATGCTCGCCGCGCCCGTCGCCGGCGTTGATGACGGGGCAGTCCATCACCGCCGCCACGTCCGCCGCCGCGCCGACCGCTTCGTGGCGGATGACGAGGATGTCCGGGCGCATCGCGTTCAGCGTCAGCGCGGTGTCGATCAGGCTCTCGCCCTTGCGGACGCTGGAGGCGGCGGGGTGGAAGCCGGCGACCTGCGCGCCGAGCCTTTTGCCCGCGATCTCGAACGAGAACATCGTGCGGGTGCTGTTCTCGAAGAAGGCGTTGATCTGGGTGAGGCCGGCGAGGCGATCGTCGGCCTTGCGGACGCCCCGGTTGAAACCGGCCCAGGCTTCGGCCTCGTCGAGGATGAGGGCGAGATCGGCGGCGGACAGCCCCTCGATGCCGAGGAGGTGCCGGTGAGGGAAGGATGCGGAGGACATTAAAGCGGCGCTGTAGCGCCCCAAATCCCTCTCGTCACCCGCGAAAGCCTGAGGCGGCAGGGCCTTCTCCGCGACCTCTGCGTCTCTGCGCGCAACAAAAAGAAGGGTTCGCGCAGAGACGCAGAGACGCGGAGAAGGGAAGAAGAGATCGCCTTCGGCGAATTATCTCCTGAGATGCCGGTTCAGGAAGCCGGTTTCCTCCCCACGATTTCGTGGGGAGGGGGACCGCACGAAGTGCGGTGGAGGGGCGCCTTCCGAAGCCGGGCAAAAGACCCCTCCACCACCCTGCGGGTGGTCCCCCTCCCCGAGAAATCTCGGGGAGGAAATCAGCGGCGCAGATGCTGGTTCAGGAAGTTGAGATAGGCTTCCTGGGCGTCGATGCGGTTCTGCTTGCGCAGGAAGCCGTGGCCTTCGTCGGGGAAGAGGACATATTCGACGGGCACGTCGTTGGCGCGGACGGCGGCGACCAGTTCGTCGCTTTCGACCTGGAGCACGCGCGGATCGTTGGCGCCCTGCACGACGAGCAAAGGACGGCGGATATTGGCGGCGTGGAAGAGCGGGGAGATCGCCCGGTGGCGCTCCGCATCGACGGCCGGATCGCCCATCTCGTCATAGAGCGCGGTGCGCTGCGCGCCCCACCAGGCCGGGATCGATTCCAGCGTGCGGACCCAGTTGGTGACGCCGAAGATGTTGATGCCGGCATCGAACACTTCCGGATGGAAGGCCAATGCGGCGGCGGTCATGTAGCCGCCATAGGAGCCGCCCATCACGGCGACGCGGTCGGAAATCCAGTCCTGCGACGCCAGCCAGTCGCGCGAGGCGGTGACGTCGCGCAGGTCGACGTCGCCGTGGCGGCGGTCGTCCAGATGGAAGAAGGTCTTGCCGTAGCCGGACGAGCCGCGATTGTTGATCGCGTAGACGGCATAGCCGTGATTGACGAGATGCTGGACCATCGCGCTGTAGCCGCGCCGGCTCTGCCCGCCCGGCCCGCCATGGACCAGCACGATCGCCGGCACCGGATCGGCCGCGCTCGCCCCGTGCGGGCGGTAGAGGATGCCCGGAATCTCCAGCCCGTCATAGGAGGGGAAGCGCGCGACGGTGGCGGTGACGAGGCTGGCCTCGTCGATCGCCGGATTGAGCGCGGTGGTGAGGCGGCGGGCCTGGCCGGTGGCAAGATCGGCGACGAAGATGTCGGAGGGCGAGGTGTCCGACGCGACGGTGAAGGCGATCATCGTCTCGTCGCGGTTGAAGCGCACGCCGCCCAGATCGCCGTCCGGCACGCCGGAGAGGCGCACGGGCTGATTGGAGCGCGTGTCGGTGATGGCGAGCGCGGTCGAGCCGTCGGCATTGACGGCATGGACCCGGTAGCGGCCCGAGGGCGAATAGGAGACGAACATCACGTCCCAGTCCGCCGCGATCATCGGCCGCCGCTCGCCGCTGGCCAGATCGTAGCGCACCGCCTGCGAGAATTCGCTGGTCTCGTTGGTGCCGTAAACGAGGGCCGCGCTGTCCGGCGTGAAGCCGTAGACGCCGTGCGAGACATTGCCCTGGTGCGGCGTGATGTGGCGCGGCGCGGCGTCGCCGCCGACTTCGTAGAGATAGACGTCGCTGTCGGCGCTGCTGTTCGCCTTGCCCAAGGCGACGAAGCGGCCGTCGCGCGACACGTCTGACGGGAAATATTCGCCGCTGTTTTGGAAGATCATCCGGCGCTCGTAGCTCTCGGCGTCATAGGCGTAGATATCGAAGGCGCGCGGCTCGCGCTCGTTGCTGGAGACGTAGAAGGTGCGGCCGTCGGCGCTCCAGCCCATGAAGCCCGCCTTCAGATTCTCGCCCGGCGTCAGATCGCGCTCGGTGCCGTCGGGCAGGCGGACATAGACGTGGTTGAGTTCGTTGCCGCCCTGATCGGCGGTGAACAGCACCCGCTCGTCATTGGGGAAATAGGACATGGCGAAGGTGGCGTTGCTGGATGAGCTGGTGATCGGCGCCGGATCGCCGCCCGCGACGGGAAGCGCATAGGCGTTGAACACGCCCGTCCGGTCCGAATTGATCAGCAGGTGCCGCCCGTCGCGGGAGAAGGCGATGCCGTCCGCCGCGGCCATGGAATAGCTGGTCGTCTCGAAGAATTGCTGCGCCGTGTAGCGCGCGGGCGCCGGGCGCTCGGCGGTGGCGGCGGGCTGGGCGGCATGGGCCTCGGTCGTCATGGTGAGGGCTCCGAGCGTGAGGGCGGTGGTCGCGAACATCGCGGCCGCAATTCGAGTGCGCATGTCAGTCATTTCCCCTAAGTGTATTATTCACATAGCACAGCATGTCGCGTCCGCGTAGCGGTTTTTCGCGCGAACCCTAACCCGCCATCGCCATCGCGTCGATCGCGCCCTGGAGGATGTAGGCGGCGGCCATCTTGTCGACCAGCTCGGCGCGGCGGGCGCGGCTGGCGTCGGCGTCGATCAGCGCGCGGGTGACCGCCTGGGTCGACCAGCGTTCGTCCCACAGCAGGATCGGGCGGGCGAGCGGGGCGAGGTTGCGGGCGAAGGCGCGGACCGACTGGGTGCGCGGGGAATCGCTGCCGTCCAGGCTGAGCGGCAGGCCGATGACGATCCCCCTCGCCTGCTGGGCGTCGGCGAGCGCGGCGAGCGCGGCCATGTCCTTCGCGAATTTCGTGCGGCGGATCGTCTCGGCGGCGGTGGCGATGGTCCATTGGGCATCGCACAAAGCGGTGCCGATCGTCTTGGTGCCGACATCCAGCCCGATCAGCCGCCCGCCGCCGGGCAGCGCATCGCGAAAGGCGGCAATATCGGCGACGATGGTCATCTGTTCATGTCATCCTGAACTTGTTTCAGGATCCAGCCAGGAGCCGCGCTGGAGCCAAGGTCAATTCGCAAAGGATCGCGCAGCGCGGCCCTGGATGCTGAAACAAGTTCAGCATGACGTTCTAACGGCCCCCTTCGCCAAGAAACGCCGTCAGCCGGCGTTCGACATCGACGCGGAGGTTCGCCCAGAACAGGGCGTAATCATAGACGTGGTAATTGTTGCCGGGCAGCGCATAGGCGCCCATGTCCGGCAGCGCGTCATTGTCGCCGATCAGCAGGAAGCCGCGCAGGTCGCAGCGCGCCGGGACGGCACTGGCGCGCAGCTCGGCGCCGTTCAGATCCTCCTGCGGCACCAGCGTGCCGAGATTGGCGGAGGCCGGCGCCTCGCCGCCGCGCGTGCCGGTCAGCGGATTGGTGCAGACCATCGGCGATCCGGCGCGCGAGACGCCGGTCGGGCCGGTCGAGGCGTCGTAGACCTCCGTCACCTGGCTCGGGTCGGCGGGCTCGGAGAAGCTCTGGAAGGAGAGGAGGCAGCCGGCCTGTTCGGCCGTCTCGCACTCGGGCAGCGCCATCGCGGGCAGGTCCGCGTCGCGCGAGACCGGCCAGCCGATCACATAGGCCGCGACGATCCGCGCCGCCTCGGGCGCGCCGCGCAGCCGCTCCTGGAGGAGGCGCGTCAGATGCAGGCTGCCCTGGCTGTGCGCGGCGAGGACGATCGGCCGGTCGGCGGGGGCCTGACGGAGGAACTCCTCGAACGCTTCGAGCACGTCGCGATAGGCGAAGTCGAGCGCGCGCGCGGCATTGTCCTGCGTGGTCAGGAAGGCGCCGAACGTCGCCTGGCGGTATTTCGGCGCCCAGATCGCGCCGACATGGTTGAAGGCGCTCGCCTGCCCGCGCACGAACAGCCGCGCCCGATCCTGCGATTCCACATCGTCCAGCGGCGCGTTCCAGGCCGAGCGTTCGAGGAAGCTGGTCGGGTGGATGAAGAAGACCGAGGCGCGCGGGGCGCCGGTCGCGGCGTCCGTGCCGTCCGGCACCCAGAGCGCCGGATTGCCCGGAATGTCCGGCCGCGCGATCCACAGGTCGGCCTGCGCGTAGCTCGATCCTTCCGGCATCGGCACGTCCTGGAAGGCCACTGTGGGCACCATCGCCCAGCGCATCAGCTCCTTTTCGAAGATGCGGTAGGCGAAGGCGCCGAGGATGGTGAGCACGATCAGCGCCGCCACGATCCACAGGAAGCACCCCGCGGGACTTTTCTTTCTTCTCGCCATGCACGCCCTCAAGCGCATGCGGGGCCGCCATGCAAGCAGTGTTGCCGCACCGCAACGTGAATGCTAGCGGCGCATCATGTCCGTCGACGCCGAAACCGTCCGCCATATCGCGAAACTCGCCCGCATCGCCGTCAGCGACGCGGAGGTCGCCGCGCTCGCCCCCGAACTCTCCGGCATCCTCGACTGGGTCGAGCAGCTCGGCGAGGTCGATGTGACGGGCGTCGCGCCGATGAACGCGGTGATCCCCAACCATCTGCGCCTGCGCGACGACGCCGTCACCGACGGCGGCATCCGCGAGGACGTGCTGGCCAATGCGCCGGCGGCCGAGCACGGGTTTTTCGCGGTGCCGAAGGTGATCGAATGATTGTTTTCCGTTCCGTCATTCCAGCAAAAGCTGGAATCCCACTTCCTGAAGGCAAAGAGATTCCAGCTTTCGCTGGAATGACGAACCCATGAGCAACCTTACCGATCTGGGCGTCGCGGCGATCCGCGACGGGGTGAAGGCGGGCGACTTCTCCGCCCGCGATGTCGCCGAGGCGTGCGTCGCGGCGGTCGAGCGCGGGCGCGGCCTCAATGCCTTCGTGGTCGAGACGCCGGAGCGGGCGCTCGCCGCCGCCGATGCGGCCGATGCGGCGCGGGCGGCGGGCGAATTGAAACCGCTGTCCGGCGTGCCGCTCGGCATCAAGGATCTGTTCTGCACCGAAGGCGTGCAGACCACGGCGGCCAGCCGCATCCTGGAGGGCTTCACGCCGACCTACGAATCCACGGTGAGCGGCAAGCTGCTCGGCGCGGGCGCGGGGATGCTCGGCAAGCTCAACATGGACGAATTCGCGATGGGCTCGTCCAACGAGACCAGCGGCTTCGGCAATGTGATCTCGCCCTGGCGGCGCAGCGATGGCGGCAATGCGGCGCTGGCGCCGGGCGGCAGCTCGGGCGGCTCCTCGGCGGCGGTCTCGGCGCGGCTCTGCCCGGGCGCGACCGGGACCGACACGGGCGGATCGATCCGCCAGCCCGCCGCCTTCACCGGCATTTCGGGCATCAAGCCGACTTACGGCCGCTGCTCGCGCTGGGGCGTGATCGCCTTCGCCAGCTCGCTCGATCAGGCCGGGCCGATGGCGCGCGATGTCAAGGATTGCGCGATCCTGCTGGAGGCGATGGCAGGCTTCGATGCGAAGGATTCGACCTCGCTCGACCTGCCGGTGCCGAACTGGGAGGCCGCGCTTTCCGCCGATCTCAGGGGCAAGCGGGTCGGCATCCCGAAGGAATATCGGATCGACGGCGTACCGGGCGAGATCGACGCGGTGTGGGACCGGGGCATCGCCTGGCTGAAGGACGCGG
>CAZTPD010000099.1:0-7781 GCA_964614625.1 uncultured Sphingosinicella sp.
TGCCCCGCTACGGCTGGCTGGCGCGCAACCGCCTGCGGACCGAGGATGCGGGCGACCATCTCGCCGCCCAGCGCGCCGTCGGCGTGCCCTATACGGACGAGATGATCGCCAACGCGCCGGCCGACATGGCGGCGCAGGCGGCCCCCGACAGCGCGGGCGCCGCCGGCGTGCGCGAGCGTTACGGCGAGGCGACCAACATCCGCCCGTTCGACGGCGATCCGGGCGTGGTGACGGAGATGGACGCGCTGGTCGCCTATCTCCAGATCCTCGGCCGGCTGACCGACGCCGCACATCGGCCGGCGGCGACGGAGGAGTGAGGCCATGACCTACGAATCCGTGGTCGCCTTCGCGAAGAGCTGGGGTCTCTTCTACCTGATCGCGCTGTCGATCGGCGTGCTGGTCTACGTCTTCTGGCCGTCGAACCGGAAGCGGTTCGACCACGCCAAGAAAAGCATCCTCGACGAGGACGATCGGCCAGGGAGCCCGGACGAATGAGCGCGGAAAAGCTGGACCCGGTCACCGGCCGCGAGACCACCGGCCATGAATGGAACGGCATCGAGGAGCTGGACACGCCGATCCCGCGCGTCGTGCTCTTCTTCCTCGCCGCCACCTTCCTGTTCTCGGTCGGCTACTGGATATTGATGCCCGCCTGGCCGACCTTGAGCAGCTACACCGCCGGCCTGCTCGGCGTCGACCAGCGCGAGATCGTGACCCGCCA
Organism: uncultured Sphingosinicella sp.; assembly: GCA_964614625.1. Taxonomy (GTDB): domain Bacteria; phylum Pseudomonadota; class Alphaproteobacteria; order Sphingomonadales; family Sphingomonadaceae; genus Allosphingosinicella. The sequence goes on from CAZTPD010000099.1 coordinate 719, forward strand.
GGTGCGCGACGCGGCGCGGGAGCGCGGCGCGTGGCTGGACCGGATCGCCGCCGCCGACTTCGCCGAGATCGCCGCCGACCCGGCGCTGATGGGCCATGTCCGCGACAGCGGCCGGACGCTGTTCATCGACAATTGCGCGGTCTGCCACGGCGTCGAGGGGACGGGCGGGCCGGGCTATCCGAACCTCGCCGCCGGCCGCTGGCTGTGGGGCGGCGAGCCGGAGACGATCGCCGAGACGATCCGGGTCGGCATCAATTCCACGGCCGACGGCACGCGCGTTTCGCAGATGATGGCCTTCGGGCGCGACGGGATCATCGACGCCGATCAGGTGCGCAGCGTCGCCGCTTATGTGCGCTCGCTGTCCGGCCAGCCGTTGAGCGCGGAGGAGCGCGCCCTGCGCGGGGCGGGGCGCGAGGTCTATGCCGTCAATTGCGCGTCCTGCCACGGCGCGGACGGCGGCGGCGGCCGCGAGTTCGGCGCGCCCGACCTCACCGACGATGTCTGGCTTTATGGCGGCGACATCCAGTCGGTGCAGGACAGCATCCGGCTCGGACGGCAGGGGCATATGCCGCACTGGGCCGGCCGGCTCTCGCCCGCCGAGATCAAGCTGCTCGCCCTCTATGTCGGGACGCTGGAGGAGGACGGGCGATGAGCGGGATCGGCGGCCGGCGCTCCGGGTGGAGCTGGCGGGCGATCTCGCTCGGCATCGCCGCCGTCGGGATCGCGCTGCTGATCGCCGCCAACTGGCACCTCGTCCATGTCGCGCTGGCCTCCCAGCCCGATTGCGTGCCGCATACCAAGGTGAAAGACGGGAACGGCGCCTATCGCGCGGCCCGCTCGGCCTGCTGATGGAGAAGATGATGGGCGCAAGCGACACCGCCGAACCCGCCACCGTCCCGCTTTCGGCGCGGCGGCGGCGCAACCTGCCCGCCGGGGCGGCCTTCGGCTGGCTGGCGGCGGGGTGGCGCGATCTGTGGCATCGGCCGGGGCCGAGCCTCGCCTACGGGCTGCTCGTCTTCGCCGTCTCGGCCGCGATCGTCTGGGGCCTGTTCCGCTTCGAGCTGGACTATATCCTGTTCCCCGCGCTCGCCGGGTTCATGGTGGTCGGCCCGTTCCTCGCCATGGGGCTCTATCGGAAGAGCCGGGCGATCGAGGCGGCCGAGCCCGTCGGCCTCGGCCGCATGCTGTTCGCCAAGGCGGCGTCGGGAGCGCAGGTCTGGTTCGCGGGCGCCATCCTGTGCCTGCTCATGCTGCTGTGGATGCGCGCCGCCGTGCTGATCTACGCCTTGTTCTTCGGGCTGCGGCCGTTTCCGGGGCTCGATCATGTCGCGGCGATGCTGTTCACCACGCCGGAGGGCTGGGCGATGCTCGCCGTCGGCGGCGCGGTCGGCGGCCTGTTCGCCGCCTTCTCCTTCGCGATCAGCATGTTCGCCATGCCGATGCTGCTCGACCGGCGCGTCGATGCCTTCACCGCCATGGGCACGAGCATCTCGCTGGTCTGGAACAACCTGCCGGTCATGCTGACCTGGGGCGCGATCGCGCTCGTGCTGTTCCTGATCGGCGTGGCGAGCGGCCTCGTCGGCCTGATCCTCATCTTCCCGCTGCTGGGCCACGCCACCTGGCACAGCTACCGGGCGATCGCGTGAGCCGCGACGCCGACGAGCTGCGCCTCGCCAGCCGGGCGCTGGGCGACGGTTTGTACCAGACCGACCTGTCGGTCCCGAAGGTGCATTGCGCCGGCTGCATCCGGACGGTCGAGCGCGGCCTGCTGGCCCTGCCGGGCGTGGAGGCCGCGCGCGTCAACCTCTCCACCCGCCGCGCCAGCGTGCAATGGCGCGGCGACGCGCCGCCGCTGATCGAGACGCTGGCCGCGCTCGGCTTTCCCGCCCATCCGTTCGACGCGGGAGAGGCGGGCGGCGACCCGGAACTGACCCGGCTGATCCGCGCGCTGGCGGTCGCCGGCTTCGCGGCGATGAACATCATGCTGCTGTCGGTGTCCGTCTGGTCGGGCGCCGATCCGGAGACCCGGCACGTCTTCCACTGGATTTCCGCCGTGCTGGCGGCGCCCTGCCTCGTCTATTCCGGGCGCATCTTCTTCGCCTCCGCCTGGGGCGCGTTGCGGCAGGGGCGCACCAACATGGACGTGCCGATCTCGATCGGCGTCATCCTCGCCTTCGCGCTCAGCCTCTACGACACGATCCACAACGGGCGGCACGCTTATTTCGACGCCGCGACCATGCTGATCTTCTTCCTGCTGATCGGCCGCACGCTCGATCACATGATGCGCGCGAAGGCGCGCACGGCGGTGCAGGGGCTGATCCGCCTGGCGCCGCGCGGCGCGACCGTCCTGGGCGCGGACGGCAACCGCGAATATCGCCCCGTCGCCGAGATCGAGCCGGGCATGCGCCTGCTGCTGGCGGCGGGCGAGCGCGTGCCCGTGGACGGCCGGATCGCGGAGGGCCGATCGGAGCTGGACTGCGCGATCGCAACCGGCGAAAGCGCGCTCCGGCCGGTCGGCCCCGGCGCGGCGGTGCAGGCGGGCACTATGAACCTGACCGGCCCGCTCACCCTGGTCGCGACGGCGCGGGCGGAGGACTCCTTCCTCGCCGAGATGGTGCGCCTGATGGAGGCGGCCGAGGACGGGCGGGCGCGCTACCGGCGGGTGGCGGACCGCGCCGCCCGGCTCTACGCCCCGGTCGTCCACACCGCCGCCTTGCTCACCTTCCTGGGCTGGATGGCGGTGAACGGGGACTGGCACCAGGCGATCGGCATCGCCATCGCCGTGCTCATCATCACCTGCCCCTGCGCGCTCGGGCTGGCCGTGCCGATCGTGCAGGTGATGGCCGCGCGCCGCCTGTTCGAGAACCGGATCATGGTCAAGGACGGGTCCGCGATCGAGCGGCTCGCCGAGATCGACAGCGCGGTGTTCGACAAGACCGGGACTTTGACCTCCGGCGAGGTGCGCCTCGCCGATCCCGGCGCGTTCGACGCCGGGACGCGCGCCATCGCCGCCGCGCTGGGCGCGCGCTCCAGCCATCCCCACGCGCGCGCGCTGGCGGCGGGCATGCCGGCCGGAGACAGCCCGGCCGACCTGCGCGAGGAGGCCGGGCTGGGGATCGAGGGGCGGATCGGCGGGAGCCTCTACCGGCTCGGCCGTCCGGAATGGGCCGCGCCGTCCGCGCCGGACCGGCCGTCGTCCGGCACGATGCTGGCGCGGGACGGGCAGCCGCTCGCCCTCTTCCGGTTCGAGGAACGGCTCCGCCCGGGCGCGGCGGAGGCCGTCTCCGGGCTGCGCGCCGCCGGGATCGAGCCGCGTATCCTGTCCGGCGACGGCGCGGCGGCGGTGGACGCGGTCGCCGCCGCGCTGGCGATCGACAACCACGCCGCCGGGCTGCTTCCCGGCGAGAAGGTGGCGCGGCTGCGGGCGCTGGCCGATGAAGGCCGCCGCGCCCTGATGGTGGGCGACGGACTCAACGACGCGCCGGCGCTGGCCGCCGCTCATGTCTCGATCGCGCCGGTGAGCGCCGCCGACATCGGCCGGGGCGCCGCCGATTTCGTGTTCCTGGGCGACGATCTCGCCGCCGTGCCGCTGGCGCACCGCATCGCCCGGCGGGCCGACACGCTGGTGCGTCAGAATTTCGCGCTGGCGACGATCTACAACATCATTGCCTTGCCGATCGCGGTGCTCGGCCATGTGACGCCGCTGATCGCGGCGCTGGCGATGTCCTTTTCCTCGATCCTCGTCGTCGCCAACGCGCTGCGCCTCGACGACGGCCGCCGGCCCCGGCGCGCGCGCGGCGCGGCGCGGCCCGCGCCAGACTTGCGGCTGGAGGCGGCGCGATGAGCAGCAGCCTCGTCTTCCTCGTGCCGCTGGCGCTGCTGCTCGGCGCGGTGGCGCTCGGCGCCTTCTTCTGGTCGCTGCGCAGCGGGCAATATGAGGATCTGGACGGGGCCGGCGCGCGCATCTTCGTCGACGAGGACGGCGACCGCGCCGGCGCCGGCACGGGGGAGGCGGGACGATGAAGGGCCGCCCGGCGCCGGAGCGCGAGATCGTTGTCGACGGCAAGCCGCTCGCCGAGATGCTGGACGAGGACATGATCCGCGCCGTCGTCCACGGCTTCTACGACAAGGTGCGCGCCGACGACCTGATCGGCCCCGTCTTCAACCGCGTCATCGCGCCGGAGGCCTGGCCGGACCATCTGGCGAAGATGTGCGATTTCTGGTCCTCGACCTTGTTGCGCACCGAACGCTATGTCGGCCGGCCGCTGCCGCCCCATCTCGCCATCCCCGATCTCGGCGAGGACCATTTCCGCCGCTGGCTGGCGCTGTTCCGCGACACCGTCCGCGCTTTGTGTCCGGCGGGCGTGGCCGCCCTGTTCATGGATCGCGCGCTCCGGATCGCCCATTCCTTCCGCCTCGCCCTCGCCTTCCACCGGCGCGAGGACGTGCTCGATCTTCCCCCCATCACCGAGGAGAGCCTGGCATGACGCAGGCAGGCAAGGCGCAGCGGGTTCCCGTCCCCCGGATTCGGCCGGGTGCCTATCCCGCCATCCTGTCCTACGGCTTCCGCCCCTTCTTCCTGCTCGGCGCGCTCTATGCCGCGCTCGCCGTGCTCGCCTGGATTCCGATCCTCCAGGGATCGCTGACGACGCACAGCCTGTTCGCGCCGATCGACTGGCACGTCCACGAGATGCTGTTCGGCTATGCCGCCGCGATCGTCGCCGGCTTCCTGCTGACCGCGATCCCCAACTGGACCGGCCGCCTGCCCGTCCAGGGCGTTCCCCTGCTCGGGCTCGTGCTGCTCTGGCTGGCCGGGCGCGTCGCCGTCTTCTTCTCCGCCGGCCTCGGCCCGCTGGCCGCCGCCCTGATCGACTGCGCCTTCCTGGCCGGGCTGGCGGGCGCGGCGGCGCTCGAGATCGTCGCGGGCCGCAACTGGCGCAACCTCAAGGTGCTCGCCCCGGTGATCGCGCTGCTGCTCGCCAACATCCTCTTCCATGTCGAGGCCGCGCGCGCCGGGGCGAGCGTCTACAGCGGCCGGCTCGCCATCGCCGCGATCGTCCTGCTCATCGTCATCATCGGCGGACGGATCGTCCCGAGCTTCACCCGCAACTGGCTGGCGCGCGAGAATCCCGGGCGCTTCCCGGTCCCGTTCAACCGGTTCGACGGCGCCACGATCCTGCTGTCGGTGCTCGCGCTCGCGGCCTGGACATTCGCGCCGGAGCGGGCCGCGACGGGGTGGCTGCTGCTCGCCGCCGCCCTGATCCACCTCATCCGCCTCGGGCGCTGGGCCGGCGACCGCGCGGCGCGCGATCCGCTCGTGCTCATCCTCCACGTCGCCTATCTGTTCGTGCCGCTCGGCCTGCTGCTCGCCGGGCTGGCGGCGCTCGATCCCGCCGCCGTGCCGCCCGTCGCCGCGATCCATGTGCTCGGCGTCGGCGCGATGGGCGCGATGACGCTGGCGGTGATGACCCGCGCGACGCTCGGCCATACCGGCCGCGCGCTGCACGCCGACGGCTGGACCCGCCTCATCTACCTGCTCGTCGTCGCCGCCGCGCTCGCGCGCCTCGCCGCCGCGTTCGTGCCGGGCGCGATGGGGCTGCTCCATCTCTCGGCGCTGCTTTGGGCGCTGGCCTTTCTGGGCTATGCCCTGCGCTACGGGGGGATGCTGCTGAGCCCGCGCCTCGCCCGCGACTGAGCGCGGCGCGGCTCTCGCGGAAAGGAGTCGACCCGTGACCCACGAATATGACGATCCGATCCGGCCCGAGGAGATCGCCCGGACCGCGCGCGACGTGGCGCGGCGCTATCGCGAGGAGGCGGGCACGCTGGACGATCTGGCGCGGCGGGCGGTCGCCGAGCGGTTCTGCGGCTGCGTCGCGGCGGCGGACCGCGCGGACAACCGGTCGATCATGGCGGCGCTCGTCGCCGAGGTGACCCGGCGCGCGCGGGCGTTGCTCGACCGGGAAGAAGGCCGCGACCCTGTCGAGCAGGCCTCGATCGAGAGCTTTCCCGCCAGCGATCCGCCGGCGTGGATCGACGCGGAGCAGGAAGGCTGACGTGATCGCCGCCCGCGCGCGCCATGCGCGGGAATGCTGCACCGCCACATGTAGCCGTTCGATTAATCCATTTGTTTCAGTGATATAATCCCCGCCTTGTGAAATAATCACCTGTCATTGACGCACTGCAACAATCCACGCGATCCATTGGTCGCGGCAGTGCGGGCGTGTCGTTGGGCACCGACTCGCGGCCGCGTTCAGGTCCGGCATTCACGCCGGTCGAAACGAAGGGGGCGGCATGAAACTGATCATCGCCATCATCAAACCCTACAAGCTCGAGGAAGTTCGTGACGCGCTTGCCGCCATCGGCGTGCAGGGCATGACGATCGCCGAGGTGCGGGGGTTTGGCCGGCAACGGGGGCAGACCGAAATCTATCGCGGCGCGGAATATACCACGAGCTTCGTGCCCAAGGTGCGGCTCGACATCGCGGTCACGGCCGATCTGGCGCCCAAGGTGCTGGAGACGATCCAGCAGGCCGCGTCCACCGGCTCGATCGGCGACGGCAAATTGTTCGTGCTCGACATCGCGCAGGCGGTGCGGATCCGCACCGGCGAACAGAATGACGATGCGATCTGACATGGGGGGTGCAATGACTCGAATGAACTGGTTCCGCGCCGCCCGTGGCGCGCTCGTCGCGCTTGCGCCGTCGCTCTTCTTCCCGGCGGCGGCGCAGGCTGCGGCGCCCGCGATCAGCGGGGGCGACACCGCCTGGATGCTGACCTCCACCGTGCTGGTCCTGGCGATGATCCTGCCGGGCCTCGCTCTGTTCTACGGCGGCCTCGTCCGCGCCAAGAACCTGCTCTCGGTCCTGACCCAGGTGCTGGGCGTTGCCTGCGTCGCGCTGCTGGTCTGGTTCGTCTGGGGCTACAGCCTCGCTTTCTCCGACGGCAATGCGTTCGTCGGCGGCGGCGGCAAGCTGTTCCTCTCCGGCATCGACGGCGACACGGTGTTCGAGACGATCCCGGAGCTGCTCTTCATCTCCTTCCAGTCCACCTTCGCGGCGATCACC
>CAZTPD010000100.1:0-7659 GCA_964614625.1 uncultured Sphingosinicella sp.
CCGAAGGATAGGGGAACATCTCCAGGATATAGGCCTTCGGGCGTGACGAATCGTTCGAGGCGTGGAAAGTCCCCGCCTCGTCCCAGGCCTGCTGCCAGCGGGCATCGGCCGTCAGAGGATTGAAGCGCGATGCCATCGCGGCGATATGTCCTTATGAATTAGCCGATGGTGGCGGCGCGCCTCAGGTCGCGGGCGCGGGTCAGGATGATTTCCTCGAGCCGCTGGACGGTGGCGGCGGTCACCGGCGCCTCGACCCACTGGCCGTTCTGCATCGTCTGGCGCGAGGCCGAGACCTGGAGCGCGTCGGCGCGCAGGTCGCGGTCGAGGATGGCGACGCTGACCCGCACCCGCTCGGACGGATTCTGCGGATTGGCGTACCAGTCGGTGGCGAGCACGCCGCCGTTCGAATCGCTCTGCGCGAGCGGGGCGAAGGAGAGCGTCTCGAGCGCGGCGCGCCAGAGATAGGCGTTGACGCCGATCGTCGTCACCTGGCTGGCGGCGAGATCGGCCCGTCTGCCCCGATCCTCGGGCGCCTTGCCGAAGGTGCGGTTGATATCGTCGCGGATGAACTGGCAGCCGGCCAGCGAAACCGCGCAGACCGCGGCCAGGCCGATATGGAGAAGGCGCGCCATGCGTGAAATCCTTGGAAAAAACGGGTCCGTTGCCGGCCGTTATAGATAACGCGGCGCGCCCGGCAAGCGCCTCGTGACGCATGCGGGGCGCGAATCGGCCGGGCAGAGTCTTGTTGCCGGGCCGTAAAGGTTGTGGGAAACATGCAACAGCCGGAGCGATTCCGGCGGGAGTCCCGCGCGCGAGGGCCGGTGTCGCTAGGAATCCCCGACGAGTCGCACTAGATTTGGGCCGGAATTGGAGTCGGATGCCTTGAAGAAGCTTCGGGCCATGGGGACGACGGGGGGTGCATCGCTGATCGCGGTGGCGCTGCTGCTCGCCCCTGCCTTGGCCGCCGACACGCTCGGCCGAAGCAAGGCGCGCCCGGCCGTTTCCGCCCAGGCCCGGCCGATCGGCGCCTTCACGCCCGCCGTGTCCGATCCGCGCCTCGCCGCCGTGCTGGCCCGCAGCGGTCATGCGGTGAACACCGATTTCCGCTTCACGCCGGCTGCCTCGTCGAGCGAGCGCAGCCGCGCCGTGCGGGTCGCCATCCGCGCCCGCGCCAACACGCCGGCGGAAGCCGCGCGCGGCGCCCTCGCCACCGCCTCGCCGGCGGCGACCACGGCGATCACGCCCAGCTCCTACAATCTCGGCGTCTCGCTCGGCTGGCGCCGCTTCGCCATTTCGGGCGATATCGCCCAGACCGACGGCGGCATCGCGCCGGGCCGCCGCGATTCGGCCGAGGTCGGCATGAGCTATCGCGCCAATCGCCGCCTGACCGGCCGCGTCGCGGTCGCCGCCGAGCGCGCCGAGGGCACGCAGCGGATCATCGGCGAGGACGAGGCCTATTCGCTCGACGTCGGCGGCGCCTTCTCGATCTCCCGCAACATCGATGTGACCGCCGGGGCGCGCTACCGGATCTCGCGCGACAATGTCGATTCGCTGGCCCGCGACGAGCGCCGCGACAGCCAGGCCGTCTACGTCGGCACCGCCTTCCGCTTCTAAGCCAGCCAGGCGTCGATCCCGGCCCAGCCGTGAGCGCCCAGTGCGGCGGTTTCCCGCGCGCGCGCCGCGTCCATCCCGCCCAGCGCGATGACGGGCAGCCGGGTTTCGCGGACCAACTCGCTGAAACCCTCCAGCCCCAAAGGCCTCGCGTCCGGATGGCTGCGCGTGGCGAAGACGGGCGACAGGAATAGGAGATCGACGCCGTCGCGCTCCGCCGCGCGGATCTCGGCCAGATCGTGGACCGGCGCGCTCCGCAGCCCGTCGCCGGGGCCGCCGCCGTGGCTGCCGCCGTGGCTGCCGTCCGCGCCCCATGAGGCCGCCAGCGCGGCCGGGCCGGCGAGCAGGAGGAGATGGCCCCGCGCCGCGCCGCGCACCCGGTCGAACAGGGCGTGTCGCTCGGCTTCGGGCAGGCCGTAATGCCGGAAGACGATGCCCGAACCGCCCGGCAGCCGCCCGATCGCGGCGAACAGCGAATCGCCCATCCGCTCGTCGGTCATCAGCCAGGTCGTCGGCAGGGGTTGGCGGGTCGGCATCCGCCTTCCTATAGCAGCCGCGATGATCGAGACATCAGCATCCGAACGACTGGCGGCCGTGCGCGCCGGAATCACGAAGGCGGCGGCGCTGGCCGGGCGCCCGGCGGACGCGGTGACGTTGATCGCCGTGTCCAAGACCCAGCCGGGCGAGGCGATCGAGGGCCTGATCGCCGCCGGGCAGCGCGATTTCGGCGAGAACCGCGTGCAGGAGGCGCAGGCGAAATGGCCGGCGCTGAAGGCGGCGCATTCGGATTTGCGCCTCCATTTGATCGGCCAGCTCCAGTCGAACAAGGCCGACGACGCGGTGGCGCTGTTCGATGCGATCCACTCGGTCGATCGCCCGTCGCTGGTCGATGCGCTCGGCAAGGCGCTAGCGAAGAGCGGCCGCCGTCCGGACTGCTTCGTCCAGGTCAATATCGGCGACGAGCCGCAGAAGGGCGGCTGCGCGATGGCCGATCTGCCCGCTCTGCTCGCCCGCTGCGCCGAGGCCGGCCTGCCGCTCGCCGGGCTGATGTGCATCCCGCCGGATGGCGTGGAGGCGGCGCCCTATTTCGCTTTGCTCGCCAAGCTGGCGCGGCGCCATGACGTCAGCGGGCTCAGCATGGGCATGTCGGCGGATTACGAGACGGCGGTGATGTGCGAGGCCACTCATGTCCGGGTCGGCACCGCTTTGTTCGGCCCGCGCGCATGAGATTCGATGCGCTTATCTTCGACTTCGACGGCGTGCTGCTCGAAAGCGAATATGTCGGCAACGCGCAGATCGCCGAGTTCCTGACCGCGCGCGGCCATCCGACCAGCGTAGCCGATTCCATGAACAATTTCATGGGCCTGGCGGGGCGTGACTTCCTCGCGGCGATCGAGAGATGGATCGGCGGGACGGTGCCGGAGGATTTCCATGCCGCCCGCAAGGCCGAGGACGAACGGGTGATGGAAGAGGGGATCGAGGCGGTCGCCGGCGCCGTCGCCTTCATCGAATCGCTGCCGACAGGCCTGCCCCGCGCCATCGCCTCGTCCAGCTCGACCCGCTGGATCGCGCGCCATCTCGATCATCTGCGGCTGCGCGGCGCGTTCGGCGATCACATCTATTCGGGCCGCGAGCATGTCGCGCGCGGCAAGCCGGCGCCGGACATCTATCTCCACGCCGCCGCCGCATTGGGCGTGCCGATCGGGCGGGTGGCGATCATCGAGGATTCGCCGGTCGGCGTCACCGGCGCGCTGGCCAGCGGCGCGACGGTGATCGGTCTCGCGGCGGGTCGCCATTGCCTGGACGGCCATGCGGAGCGGCTGCGCGGATTGGGTGTCACGCGAATCGCGCACGATTTCGACGAGGTCGCGGCCTTTCTGACGGAGTGATCGACAGGCTGCTCGTTTTCGAACCGCCGTGGAGATGCCCCTCTCTGTTAAGTTTACAAAGTTGACAGGGCCGGGGGTGTTTTCGGGGGGCAAAGCGCCCGCAAAAGCGCGTTGAGATTGATGCTGTCAAAGAGCCGGGAACAGAGATGCGATTCGCCTCAGGCTGACAGGGTAAATCCTATTTGTATCCAACAATCGGCAACGGCCGATTTCGACCCGTTGCGGGCCTAATTTCGGCGTTGCTTATTGGCGGTTGATAGGCATCATATCGGCTGGTCGAAGGCATAATCCGAGGCACGGTGAATAGCACCTACGAAAAAGCCGACAGCAGCCACCCCCATGGACCAATCCGGCGTGGGATAGTTGGATTGGCCTCCTGCCTGCTCTTGCCATTGTCTGTTATATTTGCGTTCTTGGCTCCATTGATGCTTGGCGAGGCCGGCCCGCCTGATAGAGCCGTTGCATGGGTCTATTCCGTAGGCCTTTGGATATCGCCCTTCGTTCTGGCATGGATCTTCTACCTGAGCGCGATGCGAGACACTCGCCGTGAGTATCTGACTGCGCTCGCGCTACTGCTGGGGCTTACCGCCTATTTCGGCGCAGCTGCCATTTTCGATTACTTTCGAAGCATCGCGGTATGACCGCGTCCCAGCGTTCGATTCCCACCCATAGCGGTCGTTCTCTCGCTCTCCTCAGAGCTGATGCCCGCTCCGGTCGCGCTTGGTGGCGAGATAGGCGCGATTCTGGTCGCCGGGTTCGATCTGGTGGGGTATGCGCTCCGCGACCCTGATCCCCTCCGCTTCCAGCGCGTCGACCTTGGCGGGGTTGTTGGTGAGGAGGCGGATGTCCGTCTGCCCCAGCGCCTTCAGCATCGCGGCCGCCGCGCCGAAGTCGCGTTCGTCGTCCTGGAAGCCGAGGCGGAGGTTGGCGTCCACCGTGTCGAAGCCCTGGTCCTGGAGCTGATAGGCGCGCAGCTTGTTGACGAGGCCGATGCCGCGCCCCTCCTGACGCAGATAGAGGAGGATGCCCCAGCCTTCCTTGCCCATCGCCTGGATCGCGCCGGCGAGCTGCGGCCCGCAATCGCATTTCAACGAGCCGAACACGTCGCCGGTCAGGCATTCGCTGTGCAGGCGGACCAGCGGCGAGCGCCCGTCCGGCGATCCGATCAGCAGCGCGACATGCTCGGCCGTGTCGCCGTCGGCGCGGAAGGCGACGATCTCGGCGCCCTCGGCGAAGCGGGTCGGCAGGCGCGCGCGGCTGACGATCCTGAGATCGTCGCCATGGCCGAAGGATGCGATGGCGGCGGCGCTCACCCGCGCTTCGGGCGCGCCCGCGCCGCCGATGAAGAAGGCCGGGAGCAGGCCGGCGAGCCGCGCCAGCCGGATCGCCGCAGCCACGACGTCCGGTTGCTCCACCGGCACGGCCCGGAACGGTCCCTTCAGTGGCGTCGCGAGATCGCGCGCGGGATCGGCGATGGCGACGGCTTCGGAAAAGTCGATCCACGGCGCGCGGGCGATCCGGACCGGGGCGGTCGGCGTCCCCTCGCGCTGGTTGGCGAGCTTCAGCGTCGCGGCGCGATTGCCGGAGATCAGCAGGTCGGCCGGACCCTCGGCATCGAACGCGGCCAGCGCCGCCGCGTCGGCCGTCTCGACGGCGAGCAGCATCAGCCCGTCCAGCGTCACCGGCCAGCCGCGCCGCAGCGCGTCGATCGCGCGGGCGACGTCCCGCGCGCCCATCAGATCGCGAATTCCGTCATCAGCGGCACATGGTCGGACGGCCGCGCCCAGGCCCGGCAAGGGCGATAGACCTTGTGCGCCACCGCCTGCGCGGCGACGTCCTTCGTCGCCCACATATGATCGAGCCGCCGCCCGCGATCGTTCTTCGTCCAGTCCGGCGAGCGGTAGCTCCACCAGGTGAACAGCCGCTCCGGCGCGGGCACGAAATGGCGGCCGAGATCGACCCAGTCGTTGCTCTGCTGGAGCCCCGTCAGCGCCTCGACCTCCACGGGCGTGTGGCTGACGACGTTGAGGAGCTGCTTGTGGCTCCACACGTCGCATTCCAGCGGCGCGACGTTGAGGTCGCCGACCAGCACGGTCGGCTCGCGGCAGGTTTCCGACCAGCGCGTCATCCGCTCGATGAAGTCGAGCTTCTGGCCGAACTTGGGATTGAGGCTGCGGTCGGGAATGTCGCCGCCGGCCGGGACATAGACATTCTCCAGCCGGATGCCGCATTCGAGCCGGACGCCGACATGGCGGGCCTCGCCGTTCGCCTGCCAGTCCAGCCGGCCGTCCTCGCGCAGCGGCCGCTTCGAGGCGATGGCGACGCCGTGATGCATCGGCTGGCCGCAGATCATCAGATGGTTGTAGCCGAGCCGGCGGAACAGCCCCTCCGGGAATTCGGAATCGCGGACCTTGGTTTCCTGAAGGCACAGGACGTCGGGCGATTCCTCGATCAGGAACTTCTCGACGATCTCGGTGCGGGCGCGGATGGAATTGATGTTCCAGGTGGCGATCTTGAGCGACGAAGACATGGGCGGGGCTTAGCGACCGAGGCCCGCCCTGTCGATGTTGGACGGCAGGCGCGGGCGGGACATGCAAAGACCCCCGCTCCGGGGGCGTGGAGCGGGGGTCCGCCAAGCGTTGCTACGCGAGGTCAGCCGCCGGCACTGTCGGCGCGGGCAACAGGGGGAAAACCCGCGACCATGTCCAGCGACTGCAACCTCCCTATTAGGGCAAGTCACCTGTCGCCCCGATGAACGATATCGTCAGCCGCGCGGCCCCTGCCGCCGCGGGTCGCGATAACGGAACAGGCTGTCGGCGACCGGCACGTTGAAGCGCTGGTTGGACAGGCGCACGCTGGTCAGGTTGTTCTGCGCGTCGATCGTGTTCCAGCCTTGCAGGATCAGGCCGGACGGCGCGCCCGGCGCGCGGGCGAAGGCGAGCGTGATCGTGCCGAACTCGCGGCGGCGGGGATCGCGCGCCTCGACCATCACGACCTGCGAATCGCTGCGCACGACGCGCGCGAAGCGGGAGAGATCCTGATCGGGATCGAGCAGCACGGAGAGCGGCGAATCGTTGATCGGCCAACGCTGCACGTCGCGCACGTCATAATCGACGAAGGTCAGCGCCCGGCCGTCGCCGACGATCAGCATGTTGGCGCTGCGGCCATAGTCGAAGCGGATCTTGCCGGGGCGCTTGAGGCTCAGCGTGCCCGAAAGCGCGCGACCCTGCCGGTCGGTCTGGGTGAAGCTCGCGGTCATCGTGTCGACCGCGCGCAAATGGGTCTGGACCAGGGCCAGCCCGTCGGCCGCCTGCGCGTGGAGGGCGACGGGCGCGGCGATTGCGGCCAGCGTCAGCGGGGCGAGAGAGAAAGCGAGAGCGCGAAGGCGCATGGGTCTTTCCTTTGCGGATCGGTCCGAATGTCGCGCCGCGCTATGGCGGCGGGTGCTTGAATGTCCAGTGAACCTTGCGGGTTCCGCGCCTCAACCCACCGGCGGCGGCAGCCACGGATCGAGATCGGCGGGATCGATCGGGTAATCGGCATGAAAGGCGACGAAGCTGCCATGCTCGGCGCGGCCCAATATGTCGGTCAGCCAGCCGGCATAGGCCCAGTCCCTTCCCTTGCCGCCGGCCGCGATGCGCGGGAAGCGCTCGAGAAAGCGCCTGGCGAGCATCCGCGCGGTCATGGCGGGGCCATCCTCCCAGCCGAAATAGCGCGCGCCATCGCCGGAGGAATAACGGGCGACGCGCCCCTCCTGCGCGGCGCGGAGGGTGCGTCCGTCCGGCGCGAAGCTCGCCGCATCGCTGATCGAACAGCGCCAGTGCAGGCCGTTCGGCGCCATGGCGGGAAGGATGCGGATGCGCTGGTAGCCGGCCTTGTGCAGCTCGTGGACCATGGCGATCAGCCGCGCCGCATCCCGCAACGCCTGCTGCTTCGGTGGGTGGAGCGAGACCGGCCTGATCAGCTCGCGAGCGAAATCCTGTCCCACCCGCCAGCTCCGGTCAGCCCAGCGGCCGCCCGTCCGGATCGACCAGCACTTCGCGGCGGCCGACATGGTCGGGGGCGGAGACGATGCCTTCCTTCTCCATGCGCTCGATCAGGCGCGCGGCGTTGTTGTAGCCGACGCGGAGCTGGCGCTGGAGATAGGAGGTGGACGCCT
>CAZTPD010000101.1:0-7604 GCA_964614625.1 uncultured Sphingosinicella sp.
TCGCGCCGCTGCTGCGCAGCGCCTTCGAGATCGACGCCGACGATCCCGAGCCGGTGGTCGAGGCGCTGGAGGGCGACACCCGCTTCGCGCTGGTCGGCGTCGAGCGCGTCATCGCCGCCGCGCCGCCGCCGCTGGCGCAGATCCAGACCGAGGTGCGCGCCGCTTTGGTGCAGCAGCGCGCGCTCGCTCGGGCGCGCGAGATCGCCCAGGGCATCGTCGAGCGGATCAACGGCGGCACCGCGCCGGCCGCGGCCTTCGCGGCGGCGCAGCCGCGCGTCCCGGCCCCGCAGGCCGTCGACATGCGCCGCCTGGAGATCAGCCAGGGCGGCCAGCAGGTGCCGCCGCCTTTGCTCGCCCTGTTCAGCCTGCCCGAGGGGCGCGCGCGGCTCGTCGCGGCGCCGGGCGGCGCGGGCTGGTTCGTCGTCCACCACGCGACGCGCACCGCCGGCGACGCCGGCGAGCAGCCCCAGCTCGTCGCCACCACCCGCGCCGAATTCTCCAGCTCGGCCGCCGAGGAGATCGCCCAGCAATTCGCCCGCGCGGTGCAGACGCGCAGCCGGGTGGAGCGCAACGACGACGCGATCCAGCGGATGCGCGCCCGGCTGACGGGGAATGCGGAGCAGTGAGCCCGCGCGGGTGATCCTCGTCCTCGACAATTATGACAGCTTCACCTGGAACCTCGTCCATTATCTGAAGGAGATCGGCGTCGAGGTCCGCGTCGCGCGCAACGACGCGCTCACCGCCGCCGAGGCGCTGGCGAGCGGGGCGGCGGCCATCCTGATCTCGCCGGGGCCGGGAACGCCTGACCAGTCGGGCATCTCGCTCGATCTCGTCACGGCCTGCGCGGCGGCGCGGCGGCCGCTGCTCGGCGTGTGCCTCGGCCATCAGGCGATCGGGCAGCATTTCGGCGCGACGATCGCGCGCGCGCCGGCGATCATGCACGGCAAGACGTCCGACATCGCCCATGACGGCAGCGGCGTTTTCACCGGCCTGCCCTCCCCGTTCGCGGCGACCCGCTATCATTCGCTGGCGCTGACGCCGGGCAGCCTGCCCGAAACGCTGATCGTCAACGCGGCCGCGCCCGACGGCACCGTCCAGGGGCTGCGCCACGCCACGCTGCCGATCCACGGCGTCCAGTTCCACCCCGAAAGCGTCGCCAGCGCCCACGGCCACGCGCTGCTGCGCAATTTCCTGGACCTCGCCGCCACCGCTTGACAGGCCCCGGAGCGTTCCTTACACGTTCCATATACGTTCTTTCGGCCACATACGTTCTTTTGGGAGGCCCGGATGCTCACTCGCAAGCAACAGGAACTGCTTCTCTACATCAACGCCAAGCTCTCGGAGAGCGGCGTCTCCCCCTCGTTCGAGGAGATGAAGGACGCGCTCGACCTCAAGTCGAAGAGCGGTGTCCACCGCCTCATCTCGGCGCTGGAGGAACGCGGCTTCATCCGGCGCCTGCCGAACCGGGCGCGGGCGCTCGAAGTGGTGAAGATGCCGGAGGTCAGGCCCGCCGCCGCGAACGGCAACGCGCCGGTGACGCCGCCGGCGGCCGCCAACGACATCATGGAGATTCCGCTGCACGGCCGGATCGCGGCCGGCACGCCGATCGAGGCGCTCCAGGGCACGGACACCCTGCCCGTTCCCGCCGCCCTGCTCGGCCCGGGCGAGCATTATGCGCTGGAGGTGGCCGGCGATTCGATGGTCGACGAGGGCATCCTCGACGGCGATTATGCGCTGATCCGCCGCCAGGACACGGCGCGCGACGGCGAGATCGTGGTTGCTCTGGTCAACGAGGAGGAGGCGACGCTCAAGACCTTCCGCCGCGAGGGCCAGATGATCCGCCTCGATCCGGCGAACCGGCTCTACGACCCGCAACGCTATCGCGAGGACCAGGTGCGGATTCAGGGCCGGCTGGCGGGACTGCTGCGGCGGTATTGAGACGGATCGTGTGCCCTCCCGGGATCGATGAGCGGAAACGGGCTGGGAACGACTGCCTATGGCGCGCCTGAACTATGTCGAGCTGCCGGCGTCGAATCACGCGGACGCGAAGGCCTCCTACGAATCCGTGTTCGGTTGGGCGCTGACCGATTTCGGGCCGAGCTATGCCGCGACGACCAGCGGCGACACCGATATCGGGCTGCAAGGCGACGCCGCCGAGGCGACCGGGGCGCCGCTACCGGTGATCGAGGTCGAGAATCTGGAGGCGGCGCTGGACGCGGTCCAGCGGGCGGGCGGCGCGATCGTGCGGCCGATCTTCGCCTTTCCCGGCGGCCGGCGTTTCCATTTCCGCGATCCGGCCGGCAACGAGCTCGCCTGCGTCAGGCCGGACTGAGCATCGCCGTCACAACCGCCGGAACATCACCAGCGCATCGACCTCGCCCAGCGAGGGATGATCGAACGCGCCGGGCAGGCGGCCGACGATCTCGAAGCCGCAGCTTTCCCACAGGCGCACGGCGCGCGCATTGCTGCTCACGACGAAATTGAACTGCATCGCGCGGAAGCCCCGCGCGCGGGCGCGCTCCAGCGAATCGAGACACATAAAACGGGCGACGCCCCGCCCGACCGCGTCGGCGGCGGTGGCATAGCCGGCATTGGCGACATGCGCGCCGCCGCCCGCCTGATTGGCGCGGAGATAGTAGGTGCCGAGGATGCGGCCGCCCTCCTCCGCGACGAAGGTCTCGCGATCCGGGCCGCGCCAATAGGCGACCGCCCCCGCCTCGCTCATGTCCCGGGGCAGCGCGAACACTTCGCCCGCGCGGATCGCCGGCGCGACGATCTCCCAAATGGCGGATGCGTCGCCGGGCACGGACGCGCGAATCTGCATGTGGCGGGAACTCCTATTGCCTGTCGGTCCACGGCCGCCGGCCGCTCATCGCCGCCGTGGTGGCGACGCGGGGGTGCGCGCCGAAGGTGATGGCGAGGCCGCCGGTCCGGCGCAAGAGATCGCGGTCGGCGCGCAGCCAGCGCGGCTGGCAGGCGCGCGGCAGGCGGCGGTCGGAGACGACGATGTCGGCGGCGGCGCAGGCGCGCACCATCTCGTCCCAGCGCACGAAATGGCGGCTGCGCGTGGCGAGCACGCGCCAGCGCCGCCCGTCCCGGTCGATGTTCGCCGCGCACAGATCGGCGCTGCACGCCGCGTTAGGCAGCATGTCGAGATCGAGGAAATCGGGCACCGCGCCGGAAATCTCCGCCAGCGTGTCGCGCACATAATTGCCCGCGCGCGGCCGCAATATGGCGAGCCTCCCGTCGGCCCCGCGCAGCACGAGATGGCGGCCGTCGTCGGTGACGAGCAGGTCCGGCGCGGGGGTGGCGAGCGCCCAGAGCGCGCCGGCGGCGATCGGCGCCAGCCCCCAGCGCCGCCAGCCCGTCCGCCACAGGCACAGCCACAGCCCGCCGCCGATCATCAGCGCGAAGGCGCCGCGCGGCATGGCGGGCAGCAGCGCGACCGCGCCCGGCGCGTTGGCGGTGACATGGGCGAGGCCGAGCAGCAGCGACAGCGTCTTGCCGGTCAGCCACCAGAAGGGCGCGCCCAGCCCGACCAGATCGAACAGCAGCGCCAGCGCCTCCAGCGGCATGATGACGAAGGTGGTGAGCGGGATCGCGATCACGTTGGCGGCGGCGCCGTAGAGGCCCGCCTTGTGGAAATGGAACAAAGCGATCGGCGTCAGCGCCAGCTCGACCGCGAGGCCGGTGAGGCCGAGGCCGGTGAGGACGCGCCCCGTCCTGGCCAGCCCGCCCTCGTCGCGGCGCGACAGCAGCGCCCGGACGCGCGGATGCTCGTGCAGCGCGACGATCGCCACCATCGCGGCGAAGCTCATCTGGAAGCTCGCCCCCACCGCCGATTCCGGCCAGAGGAAAAGGACGACGAGCGCGCCGGTCGCGACCAGCCGCAAGGTCAGCGCATCGCGGCCGAGCGCGATGCCGGTGAGGACGAGCAAGGCGGCGATGCAAGAGCGCACCGTCGGCACCTCCGCGCCGGTCAGCAGCGTATAGGCGATGCCGGTGAGCGCGCCGACGGCCGCCGCGATCAGCACGAGGCGCAGCCGCAGCGCCAGCATCGGGCTCAGCGCCAGCAGCTTCAGCGTCAGCAGCATCGCGGCGCCCACCACGGCGGTCAGGTGCAGGCCGCTCACCGACAGCAGATGGGCGAGGCCGGAGCGGCGCATCGCCTCCGCGTCCGCCTCGGGAATGCCGAGTTGGTCGCCGGTGGCCAGCGCGGCGGCGATGCCGCCCTGCCCCGCCCCGTCGAGCCGGGAGCGGATATGGGCGGCGAGCCGCTGGCGCCAGTCGGCCAGGCGGGCCTGCCAGCCGCGCTCGGCGGGCGGGGCGATGACGCTGACCTCGAGCGCCCGCCCGGTCCCGCCGATCCGCTGGAACCAGGCGGCGCGCTCGAAATCATAGCCGCCCGGCACCGCCATCGGCGCGGGCGGCATCATCCAGGCGCGGACGCTCACCCGCGCGCCCGGCGCGAGGCCCGCCGGCTCCTGCCCCTCGCGGATCGTCACTCGCAGCCGGGCCGGCATCCCCTCGCCCTCCGGCGCGACCACGAGGCGCGTGGCCGGGCGCGGCGCGGCGAGCGCCTGGACGGTCTCGACCGTGGCGGTGAAGGTCATCAGGCCGGGCCGCTCCAGCCTGGGCGCCGCCACCCGCTCCGCCTGCCACCAGATCAGGGCGGCGCCGACCGCCGTGGCGAGCGCGAAGATCGCCGTCGCCCGGCCCCAGCGGCTCGCGCCCGCCGTGGCGGCCAGCCCGAGCGCCACGGCGACGGCCGCGATGATATAGGCGATTCGCCCGGATTCGGTCGGCAGCCAGAACCAGCAGGAGATGCCCGCGAGCATCCCCACCGGCAGCCAGAGCGGCAATTGGTCGCGCTCCGCGTCGAAACGGGATTCGAGCCAGCCGCCCGGGCGCGGCCATGGGAATGCGCGCGCCCTTGGTCGCGGCGCATCGGCTATGCTAGGGGCCGCTCCTTCCCCGGTCGCCATGCGGCCCATCCTTGGAGAAGCGCCGCGTGAGCGCAAGCACCATCGTCACCCGGTTCGCGCCCTCGCCCACCGGCTTCCTGCATATCGGCGGCGCGCGCACCGCCTTGTTCAACTGGCTCTACGCGCGCCGCCATGGCGGCAAATTCCTGCTGCGCATCGAGGACACCGACAAGGCGCGCTCCACCCAGGCGGCGATCGACGCGATCCTGGACGGCATGAAATGGCTTGGCCTCGACTGGGACGACGATGCGTATTTCCAGTCGAAATTCGCGGAGCGCCATGCCGAGGTCGCGCACCAGCTCCTCGCCGCCGGCCACGCCTATCGCTGCTGGATGACTGCCGAGGAGTTGGCCGCGCAACGCGAGGCCGCGCAGGCGGAGCGCCGCCCGTTCCGCATCGACAGCCCCTGGCGCGAGCGCGACGACGGGCCGGAGGACCAGCCCTCCGTCGTCCGCCTGCGCGCCCCGCGCGAGGGCGCCGCCACGATCCACGATCAGGTGCAGGGCGACGTCACCGTCCAGAATGCCGAGATCGACGATTTCATCCTGCTCCGCTCGGACGGCACGCCGACCTACATGCTCGCCGTCGTCGTCGACGATCACGACATGGGCGTCACCCACATCATCCGGGGCGACGACCATCTCAACAACGCCTTCCGTCAGCTCGGCATCATCCGCGCGATGAACTGGCCGGAGCCGACCTACGCCCATGTCCCGCTGATCCACGGATCGGACGGCGCCAAGCTCTCCAAGCGCCACGGCGCGCTCGGCGTCGAGACCTATCGCGACGAACTCGGCATGCTGCCCGAGGCGCTGTTCAACTATCTGCTCCGGCTCGGCTGGGGTCATGGCGACGAGGAGATCATCGCCCGCGAGGACGCGGTGCGCTGGTTCGATCTGCCGCAGGTCGGCCGCTCGCCCTCGCGCTTCGACATGAAGAAGCTGGAGAATCTCAACGGCCATTATCTCCGCGAAGCCGAACCGCGCCGTCTCGTCGCGCTCATCGATCACAGGATCGAAGGCGCGCTGGGCCGAGGACTCGACGCCGCAGACGTGGACCTGCTCGCCGGGGCGATGCCGCATTTGACACAAAGGGCCAGGGATCTCAACGAGTTGGCGGACGGCGCTCTCTTCCTGTTCAAGCCGCGACCACTGGTCATGGACGAGAAGGCCGCCGCTTTGCTAGAAGGCCCGGCGCGGGATCTGCTCGCCCTCGTCCACGCATCGCTCGCCGCGCTGGCGGACTGGACGGCCGAGGCGACGGAGCAGGCGGTGAGAGAGGTGGCCGAGGCCGAAGGCGTGAAGCTGGGCCAGGTGGCGCAGCCCTTGCGGGCGGCGCTGACCGGGCGGGCGACATCGCCGGGCATATTCGACGTGCTGGCGCTTCTGGGGCGGGAGGAAAGCCTCGCCCGGATCGCCGACCAAATGGGGAAGGAATAGACATGGCGGACACGGCCAGCTTCACGATCGGCGACAAGAGCTTCGACACTCCGGTGATGTCCGGAACGGTCGGCCCGGACGTCGTCGACATACGCAAGCTCTACGGCCAGGCCGATGTCTTCACCTACGATCCCGGCTTCACCTCGACCGCGTCGTGCCGCTCGGAGATCACCTATATCGACGGCGATGCCGGCATCCTGCTCCATCGCGGCTATCCGATCGACCAGCTCGCCGAGCATGCCCGCTTCATGGAGGTCGCCTATCTGCTGCTCAACGGCGAGCTGCCGAGCGCGGCGGAGCTGGACGGCTTCACCCACACGATCACCCGCCACACCATGCTGCACGAGCAGCTCGCGGCCTTCTATCACGGCTTCCGGCGCGATGCGCATCCGATGGCGATCATGTGCGGCGTGGTCGGCGCGCTTAGCGCCTTCTATCACGATTCGACCGACATCACCGATCCCAAGCAGCGGATGATCGCCAGCCACCGGCTGATCGCCAAGATGCCGACGATCGCGGCGATGGCCTATAAATATTCGATCGGCCAGCCGTTCATGTACCCGCAGAACGACCTGTCCTACACCGGCAATTTCCTGCGCATGACCTTCGGCGTCCCGGCCGAGCCCTATGAGGTCAATCCGGTGATCGAGAATGCGATGCGCCGCATCTTCATCCTCCACGCCGATCACGAGCAGAACGCCTCGACCTCGACGGTGCGCCTCGCCGGCTCGTCCGGCGCCAATCCCTTCGCCTGTATCGCGGCCGGCATCGCCTGCCTGTGGGGTCCGGCCCATGGCGGCGCGAACGAGGCGGCGCTCAACATGCTGCGCGAGATCGGCCGACCGGAGCGGATTCCGGAATATGTCGCCCGCGCCAAGGACAAGGACGATCCCTTCCGGCTGATGGGCTTTGGCCACCGCGTCTACAAGAATTACGATCCGCGCGCGAAGGTGATGCAGAAGACGGCCGAGGAGGTGCTGAACGAGCTCGGCATCTCCGATCCGGTGCTCGACACCGCCCGCGAGCTGGAGCAGGTCGCGCTCAGCGACGATTATTTCGTCGAGAAGAAGCTCTACCCGAACGTCGATTTCTATTCCGGCGTCATCCTCTCGGCGATCGGCTTCCCGACGACGATGTTCACCGCCCTCTTCGCGCTCGCCCGCACCGTCGGCTGGGTCGC
>CAZTPD010000102.1:0-7505 GCA_964614625.1 uncultured Sphingosinicella sp.
TGATCGCGTCCTTGGAATGGAAGCCGGCGAAGCCCGCGTGGAGCCAGTAGATGCCCACCCCGGTGATGGCGAGCGTGCCGATCGTCATCGCCCAGAAGGTGAGCGGGATGTGCTTCCGGAGGCCGCCATAATAGCGCATGTCCTGCTCATGGTGCATCGCGTGGATGACCGAGCCGGCGCCGAGGAACAGCAGGGCCTTGAAGAAGGCGTGGGTGAAGAGGTGGAACATCGCCGCGCCATAGGCGCCGACGCCCGCCGCGAAGAACATGTAGCCGAGCTGGCTACAGGTCGAATAGGCGATCACCCGCTTGATGTCGTTCTGGGTCAGGGCGACCGTCGCCGCGAACAGGGCGGTGGCGGCGCCGACGAAGGTGACGAGGGCCAAGGCGGTGTCGCTCGTCTCGAACATCGGCGAGAGGCGGCAGACCATGAACACGCCGGCCGTGACCATCGTCGCGGCGTGGATGAGGGCGGAGACCGGGGTCGGGCCCTCCATCGCGTCCGGCAGCCAGGTGTGCAGGCCGAGCTGCGCCGATTTGCCCATCGCGCCGATGAACAGCAGGATGCAGATCAAAGTCATCGTATCGATGCGCATCCCCAGGAAACCGATCGTCGAACCGGCCATGTTGGGCGCGGCGGTGAGGATCTCGGTGATCGAGACGGTGCCGAAGACCAGGAAGGTCGCGAAGATGCCGAGGCTGAAGCCGAAATCGCCGACGCGGTTGACCAGGAAGGCCTTCATCGCCGCCGCGTTGGCCGAGGGCTTGTGATACCAGAAGCCGATCAGGAGGTAGGAAGCGAGGCCGACGCCCTCCCAGCCGAAGAACATCTGGACGAGATTGTCCGCCGTCACGAGCATCAGCATCGCGAAGGTGAAGAGGCTGAGATAGGCGAAGAAGCGGGGCTGGCTGTCGTCCTCCGCCATATAGCCCCAGCTATAGAGATGGACGAGCGCCGAGACGGTCGTGACGACGACCAGCATGACGGCGGTCAGCGCATCGACGCGCAGCGCCCAGTCCACCATCAGGTCGCCGGAATGGATGAAGGCCAGGACCGGGTGCAGCGCGCTTTCCTCAGCGCCCGTCATGAAGCCGATGAAGATCGGCCAGGACAAGGCGCAGGAGGCGAACAGCGCGCCGGTCGTGACCAGCTTCGCCGGCACGTTGCCGATGACGCGGCCGCCGAGCCCGGCGACGATGGCCGCCAGCAAGGGCAGGAAGACGATCGCCTGGATCATCAGCGCACTCGCCTCCCAGGCGTCACCCCAGCGAAGGCTGGGGTCCATTCGGACGCCCCACCCACATCGGCTTTCATCAACTCCGCATGGACCCCAGCCTTCGCTGGGGTGACGAAGAGGTTGTGCATGTCCTTCACCCCTTCATCCGGCTGATGTCTTCGACCGCGATCGTGCCGCGGTTGCGGAAGTAGATGACGAGGATGGCGAGGCCGATCGCCGCCTCCGCCGCCGCGACGGTGAGCACGAACATCGCGAACACCTGCCCGACCATGTCGCCGAGATAGACGGAGAAGGCGACGAGGTTGATGTTCACCGCGAGCAGGATCAGCTCGATCGCCATCAGGATGACGATGACGTTCTTGCGGTTGATGAAGATGCCGAGCACGCCCAGCACGAACAGGATCGCGCCGACCGCGAGATAATGGCCCAGGCCGATCATGCGGCGCCTCCCGCACAGCCGTCATGCTGAACTTGTTTCAGCATCCAGCGACGAGCATCGCGGCGGTGGAGACATGGACCCTGAAACAAGTTCAGGGTGACGGCTGCGATCATGCTCACAGCTCTACCCCCTGCCCCACGGGCGGCTGCGTGTTGACGATCGCCTCTTCGGGGCGGCGGCGGACCTGCTGTGAGACGTTCTGCGGGCGGATGCCCTTGCGGACGCGGCGGGTCAGCACGATCGCGCCGACCATCGCGACGAGCAGGATGATGCCCGCCGCCTCGAACACGAACAGGTAGCGGCTGTAGAGCACCTGCCCCAGCGCCTCGATGTTCGGCGTGTCGGCCGGGGTCGGCGCGGCGCGGGCGGCGAGATCGATGCCGCCGGCATTCCAGGCGAGCTGCGCCACGAACATCTCGGCGAGCAGGACGCCGGCCAGCAGCAGCAGTGGGAACCAGTAGCGCGAGACGCCGGCGCGCAGCTCCGCATGGTCCACGTCGAGCATCATCACGACGAACAGGAACAGCACCGCGACCGCGCCCACATAGACGATGACCAGCAGGAAGGCGAGGAACTCGGCCCCGATCAGCACGAACAGCCCCGCCGCGTTGAAGAAGGCGAGGATCAGCCACAGCACCGAATGGACCGGATTGCGCGAGGCGATCGTCATGATGCCGGAGGCGATGACGGTGAACGCGAACATGTAGAAGACGGCGGCCTGGATCATGCGCGCGGCTCCGCCCCAAAACCGCTCATCCCGAGCGAAGTCGAGGGACTAGTTCGAGCGCAGCCGAGAACCTGTGCGAGGAGCCTCGACTTCGCTCGGCTTAGTCCCTCGACTTCGCTCGGGATGGTCGGATGGAAGGGGTGAAGAATCACGCTGGCCACCTACCGATACGGCGCGTCGGCGGCAAGGTTCGCAGCGATGGCGCGCTCCCACTTGTCGCCGTTCTCGAGCAGCTTCGCCTTGTCGTAGATCAGCTCCTCGCGGGTCTCGGTGGCGAAGTCCATGTTCGGGCCTTCGACGATGGCATCGACCGGGCAGGCCTCCTGGCACAGGCCGCAATAGATGCACTTCGTCATGTCGATGTCGTAGCGGGTGGTGCGCCGCGATCCGTCCTCGCGCGGCTCGGCCTCGATCGTGATGGCGAGCGCCGGGCAGACCGCCTCGCACAATTTGCACGCGATGCAGCGTTCCTCGCCGTTGGCGTAACGGCGCAACGCATGCTCGCCGCGGAAGCGGGGCGAGATCGGGTTCTTCTCGTAGGGGTAATTGATCGTCGCCTTGGGCTTGAAGAAATACTTCAGGGTCAAAGCGTGCGCCTTCACGAACTCCCAGAGGGTGAAGGTCTTGATATAGTGGGCGATCATCGGCCGGCTCCGAAGCTCACGCCTGCAAGGATTCGGCCTCGACGATCAATTGCTTGCTGCCCCCTGACTCGAATACAAAATCCAACACGCGCTAAAGCATCGCCCTCAATGGCTACAAAATCCATGCCAGCGGCGTAGTTATCTCCCAAATGAGTAGCGTCGTTGGTCAGCACAATGAAGGGGCGCATTCTACCGCTACTAGAGACGAGAGCCATTCCATCGTGCTGGGGGTCAACTCGCCCAGGCACTTCTCCCATAAGTACGAACGCAGGGTCGATAACTTCAGCGTCCATATTCTCGCCAGAATTCAGGCCTCGAGGAAAAAAAATTGCAACTGCGTCCGCATCTGCCAAGGCCAACGATCCTGCCTTTGCAAAACGGCATTCGATTAGGTCCGCGCTTGGAGCACGAGTCGTGACGATCGCCTGAGAACCAATGGCAATTACTGCGGCGAGAAAGAAAGTCGCGTTTACCACGGCAGCATCCCCTGCTTCTGGAGCATCAGATATCCGGACACGAGAAACACCCAGATGAGCGAGATGGGCAGGAAGATCTTCCACCCCAAGCGCATGAGCTGATCGTAGCGGAAGCGCGGCACGGTGGCCTTCACCCAGGAGAAGACGAAGAAGAAGAACAGGATCTTCGAGAAGAACCAGAACATGCCCGTCAGCGTGGCGTTGAACAGGAAATCGTAGAGGATCGGGATGTCGAGCGGGGGCAGCCAGCCGCCCCAGAAGAGCAAAGCCGTGATGCCGCACATCAGCAGGACGTTGCCGTACTCGCCCAGCCAGAAGAGCGCGAAGCTCATCGAGCTGTATTCGGTCTGGTAGCCGGCGACGAGCTCGCTCTCGGCCTCAGTGAGGTCGAACGGCGTGCGCGCGGTCTCGGCCATGGCAGAGATGAGGAAGATCACCGCGAGCGGGAAGAGCAAGGGATTGAAGCCAAAGCCGTTGAGGAGGCCGAAGACATGGCCCTGCTGCGCCGCGATGATGCCGGAGAGGCTGAACGTGCCGGCCCAGAGGATCACCGGGATCAGCACGAAGCCGATCGAGACTTCATAGGACACCATCTGAGCCGCGGCCCGCAAGGCACTGTAGAACGGGTATTTCGAGTTGGACGCCCAGCCGGCGATGATGATCCCGTAGACGCCCAGCGACGAGACGGCGAGCAGATAGAGCAGGCCGACATTGATGTCGGCGAGCACCACGCCGTCCGCGAACGGGATCACCGCCCAGGCGATCAAAGCGACCGTGAAGGTGATGATCGGCGCGATCAGGAACAGCGCGCGGTTCGCGCCCGACGGGACGATCGTCTCCTTGAGGAAGACCTTGAGGCCGTCGGCGAAGCTCTGGAGCAGGCCGAACGGGCCGACCACGTTGGGGCCGCGCCGGAGCGCCATCGCCGCCCAGATCTTGCGGTCGGCATAGATGATCATGGCGACGGCCAGCATCAGCGGCAGCGCGATGAGCAGGATGCCGGCGATGGTGGCGACGAACCAGGCCCATTCGTGGGACATGCCGAGGGATTCGAAGAAGGCGGTCATCGGGTCAGGCTCCCACCTTCGCTCGTCCCGAGCCCTTCGGCTGCCGCCTGCGGCGGCCGCTCAGGATAAACCAAGGTCGAGGGGCGCTGGCACGGACTCATCACATACGCCCCTCGACTACGCTCGGGACGAGCGGGGGCGGAGGTGTTGCGCAAGGTCATTCCGCCGCCTCCGCATAATCCTGCCCGTGCAGGATCTCGGCCGAGCAACGTTGCAGCGTCGGCGAGGAGCGGGCGATCGGGTTGGTGAGGTAGAAGTCCCTGATCGGATAGGCAACTTCTGTCCCCGGCTCGATCTTCGGCGCGTCCAGCTTGGGCGGCGACCAGTCGAAGGCGGCGAGGCCCGGCGTCGCGAAGGCGGGGTGATCGGCGAAGAGGCGCGCCCGCAATTCGCCGAAGCTGTCGAACGGCAGGGTCTTGCCGAGCGCCTCGGACAGGGCGCGCAGGATCGACCAGTCCTCGCGGGCGTCGCCGGGGGGATCGACCGCCTTCTCGCTGTACTGGACGCGGCCTTCCAGGTTCACGTGGATGCCGTGCTTCTCGCTATAGGCCGCGCCGGGCAGGATCACGTCCGCCGCATGGGCGCCGCGATCGCCATGATGGCCGAGATAGACCTTGAAGCTCTTCTGGAACGGCGCGAGGTCCGCTTCGTCCGCGCCGAGCAGGAAGAGCAGCTTGGGCGCCTGCTCAGCGAGCGCGGCCATGCCGCCCGCCATCGCATAGCCGAGCATCAAGCCGCCGGTGCGCGCGGCGGCGATGTGGAGGACGTTGAAGCCGTTCCAGCCGTCACGGACGAGGTTCAGCGTCTTGACCAGGGCGAGGCCCGCCGCCTGCATGGCCGGGGTCTTGAGCGCCGCGCCGCCGATGATGACCGCCGGACGCTCGGCGCCCTTGAAGGCGTCGAGGGCGGCCTTGGGCAGCTTGTGGAGCAGCGCGAGATCGTTGCCGAGCCATTCGACCGGATAGGTGAGATCGACCTCCGGGCCGATGGCGAAGACCCTGGCCCCTGCCCTTACCGCCTTGCGGATGCGAGTGTTGACGAGGCTGGCCTCCCAGCGCGGATTGGTGCCGACGAGCAGGATGACGTCGGCCGTCTCGATGCCGCCGATGGTCGTGTTGAAATTGACGGCGGCGAGGTTCGACGTGTCGTAAGCGAGGCCGGTCTGGCGGCCTTCGAGCAGGTCCGAGCCGAGCGACGCGACGAGCTGCTTCGCGGCATACATGGTCTCGACATCGACGAGGTCGCCGGCGACGGCCGCGACGCTGCCTTTGGCCTTCTTCGCCACCTCGGCGATCTTCGCGAAGGCCTCTTCCCAGCTCGCCTGCCTGAGCTTGCCGTTCTCGCGCAGCCAGGGGCGGTCGAGCCGGTTGCGGGTGAGGCCGTCGACGACATGGCGGGTCTTGTCGTGCGCCCATTCCTCGTTGACGTCCTCGTTGAGACGCGGGAGCGCGCGCATCACCTCGCGGCCGCGCGCGTCGAGCCGGATATTGGTGCCGACCGCGTCGGTGACGTCGATGGCGGGCACCTTGCGCAGCTCCCACGGGCGCGCCTCGAACGTGTAGGGCTTCGAGGTCAGCGCGCCGACCGGGCAGAGATCGACGACGTTGCCGCTGAGTTCGCTGGACAGCGCGTGCTCGAGATAGGAGGTGATCTCCATATCCTCGCCGCGCCCGACCGCGCCGATATCCTCGACGCCCGCCACCTGCTCCATGAAGCGCACGCAGCGCGTGCAGTGGATGCAGCGGGTCATGATCGTCTTGACCACCGGCCCCATATATTTCTCGGTCACGGCCCGCTTGTTTTCCTGAAAGCGGTTGTGGCCGCGCCCGTAGGCGATCGACTGGTCCTGGAGATCGCACTCGCCGCCCTGATCGCAGATCGGGCAATCGAGCGGGTGGTTGATGAGCAGGAACTCCATCACCCCCTCGCGCGCCTTCTTCACCATCGGCGTCTGGGTGAAGATCTCCTGATTCTCGGCGGCGGGCAGCGCGCAGGACGCCTGCGGCTTGGGCGGCCCGGGCTTCACCTCGACCAGGCACATGCGGCAATTGCCGGCGATGGCGAGCCGCTCGTGATAGCAGAAGCGCGGAATTTCCTTGCCCGCCAGTTCGCACGCCTGGAGCACGGTCGCCCCCTGCGGAACCTCGATCTCGACGCCGTCGACCTTGACCTTGGGCATGGATCAGTTCCCCGCTGCGGCGGGCGCCGCATTGTGCTGGACGAGACGATAGGCGGCGCGGGCCAGCATGGCTCGCAGGCCCGGCCGGTTGACGCGAAGCTCGGCGCCCCGCGCCAGACAAGGCGCAATGCTAGGGCCGATGGCCTGCAAGGCCGTAACCTCTTCCTGCGAGCCAGGCGTCGTCGAGAAAAGCGTTTCAACCTCCGCCGGGACCGCGCGCACAATACAGATGCTCATGATCTCGGTTCGATCGGTTGTGGAAATCGGAGGACCATTGGGGTCGAGAACGACTCGCGCGCCAAGCGTCCCGCTCTGAACCTCGCGGTCGAGAAGCCGTTCGGCCATACCGCCGACAAACAGCTCGGGGGCGAATCGCAGGACGCCGCGCCCAAGGCAGGAGCGACTCGTATCGATCAGGCGCATGAGCGACCGGCGATAGTCCTCGTTGTCCGAATAGGCGCCGTTCAACGACGCCGCCTGATTGGGCCACCGCCCGGCAACACAGCGCGCGAAAGCATGAAGAACAGCGCGGTCCTCGGCTGTGGCCGGCGGGCTATTCAGTTCCACCTGCGGCGGCGTTTCCTGCTCATCCTGCGCGGCAGCCGGCGCAGCCAGCATCGTCGCAGCCAGGAAAGAGGTGACCAGCGCCCGCTTCATTCCGCCGCCTCCAGCGTCTCGCTTTGGCGCGCCTCGATGCGGCGCTCCAGCTCGGGGCGGAAATGGCGGATCAGGCCCT
>CAZTPD010000103.1:0-7310 GCA_964614625.1 uncultured Sphingosinicella sp.
AGCCGCGCGTCACCGTCGAGCTGCGCCGCGAGGGCCGGCCGGTCCCGATCGCGCAGCTCGTGACCGGCTAGGACGGATCGACATTCAAGGGGCGGCCTTCGCCCTCCAAACTCCTCCCCTTCGAGGGGAGGTGGCAGCCCGAAGGGCTGACGGAGGGGTATCACCGTTTGAGATCGTCCTCTGCCGCTGACACCCCTCCACCGGCTTCGCCGGTCCCCCTCCCCTTGCAGGGGAGGATATTTGAATGCCGATCCGTCCCGGCCGTTCATCCCGCGTTGCTTTTCGCGGGCCTAGAAACGGGGTAATAGCCGGGGAATCCGGTTCAGCAGGACGTCTATGGCCAACAATCTCTATCGCTCGCTCGGTCTGGTCGGCGCGGTCGCCTTCATTCCGGCGACCACCGCCGCGCTCGCCCAGGTCGATGTCGCCTCCTATCGGGAGATCGACCAGTTCATGAGCGTGCTGGAGCGGGTGAAGGCCGATTATGTCGATCAGGTGGACGACGCGACCCTGATTCGCGGCGCGATCGACGGCATGCTCGCCAGCCTCGATCCGCACAGCTCCTATCTCGACGCGCGCGGCTTCCGCAGCCTGATGAGCACCACGGACGGCAATTATGGCGGGCTCGGCCTCACCGTCACGATGGAGGACGGCGCGGTCAAGGTGATCGCCCCCACGCGCGGCACGCCGGCCGATCAGGCGGGCATCAAGGCGGGCGACTTCATCACCCATATCGACGGCCAGCTCTTCTTCGGCGGCACGCTCGACGAGGCGGTCGAGCGGATGCGCGGCGCGCCGGGCACCAGCGTGCGGATCACGGTGGTGCGGCCCGGCCGCGACCGGCCGTTCGACGTGAACATCACCCGCGCGATCATCGACATTCCGGCGGTGCGCTCCGAGGTGCAGGACCGGGTCGGCGTGCTCACCGTCACGACCTTCAACCGCAACACGACCGAGGCGACGCGCCGCGCGATGGCCGACATCCGCCGCGAGCTGGGCGGCGAGCCGCTCGGCTGGGTGCTCGACATGCGCTCCAATCCCGGCGGCCTGCTCGATCAGGCGGTCGGCCTCGCCGACCTGTTCCTCGAGCGCGGCGAGATCGTCTCGCAGCGCGGCCGCCGCCGCACCGACATCGAGCGTTATTATGCCCGCCCGGGCGACGAGGCGCAGGGCGCGCCGGTGATCGTGCTGGTCGACGCCGGCACCGCCTCGGCGTCCGAGATCGTCGCCGGCGCGCTGCAGGAGCATCGCCGCGCGATCGTCATGGGCGAGCGCACCTTCGGCAAGGGCTCGGTGCAGACGCTGGTGCCGCTCGGCCGGGGCGAGACGGCGCTGCGGCTCACCACGGCGCGCTACTACACGCCGTCGGGCCGCTCGGTGCAGGAAGGCGGCATCACGCCCGACATCCTCGTGCCGCAGCTTTCCGATCCCGATTATCGCTCGCGCAACCGGGTGCGCGAATCGGACCTCCGGCGCCATCTCGTCAACGAGACCGGCGTGCGCGACGATCTGATCCAGGATGACGGCCGCCCCGATCCGCGCTTCGCCGCCACCGCCGAGGAACTGGAGCAGCGCGGCGTCGAGGATTATCAGCTCCACTACGCGCTCCAGACGATCGCGCGGCTGGGCCAGGTCCAGACCGCCGGCGCGCCCGCCCGCACCGCCAGCCGCTGAGGTCCGGCAATGGCGGGCCAGCCTCCAGCCGCTGCTTCGGCCTCGGGCGCGCTCGGCCTCGCCCGGCTGATCGCCTTCGCGCTGCCGGCGGGGCTGCTCGCCGGCGCCTACGGCTTCCAGCATATCGGCGGCCTGCCGCCCTGCGAGATGTGCTACTGGCAGCGCTGGGCGCACATGGCGGCGCTCGGTTTCGCCGTCGCTTCGTTCGCGGGCGCGGCGCGATTGCCCGACAAGGGGCGCGCCTTCGTCTGGCTGGCCGCGCTCGCCATCCTCGCCAGCGGTGGCATCGGCGCCTATCATGCGGGCGTCGAGGCGGGCATCTTCGCCGGCTTCACCCAGTGCACCACGTCGCTCGGCGGCGGTTCGTCCGAGGATTTGCTCAAGCAGATCCTCGCCGCGCCGGTGATCCGCTGCGATCAGGTGCCCTGGTCGCTGCTCGGCATCTCGATGGCCGGCTGGAATGCGATCCTTTCGATCCTTGGCGCGTTGATGGTGCTATGGCTGAGCCTGAAACGAAACCCGGTCCGGCCGTGACGCCCGCCTGGCGCCCCGGTGACGCGCGGCCCGACGCCGCCTCGATGCTGCGCGTCGATCAGGCCGGCGAATATGGCGCGACCCGCATCTATGCGGGACAACTCGCCGTGCTGGGCGAAAGCCATCCCGCCGCGCGTCTGGTCGCGCGCATGGCGGCGCAGGAGGAGCGGCACCTGTCGCATTTCGACGCGATGCTGGCCGAGCGCGGCGTCCGGCCGACCGTGCTGCAACCCTTCTGGCGCGTCGCCGGCCATGCGCTGGGCGCCGCCACCGCGCTGATCAGCCCGCAGGCGGCGATGGCCTGCACGGCCGCCGTCGAGGACGAGATCGACCAGCATTACAGCGAGCAGCTCGAGGCCTTGGGCGACGACGACCCCGCCTTCTCGGCGGCGATCGCCGACTTCCAGGCCGACGAGCGCGAGCATCGCGACGCCGCGATCGAGGCTGGCGCCGAGGACAGCTTCGGCTATCCTGTGCTCTATTCCGCGATCCGGGCCGGCTGCCGCCTCGCGATCGAATTGTCGAAGAGGATCTGACCGATGCGTTACGCCCTGCTGGCCCTGCCCGCCGCCCTGATCGCGATGCCCGCTCTGGCGCAGGGCGCGGCCGAACCGCGCGTCAGCCAGGTCATCATCTATGGCGACGATCCCTGTCCGGAGAGCGACGACCCGGACGAGATCACCGTCTGCGCCCGGCTGCCGGAGGACGAACGCTTCCGCATCCCGGACAATCTGCGCCACAATCCCAACGATCCGTCCAACCAGAGCTGGGCGCGCCGCGCCACCGAATTGTCCTATGTCGGCCGGACCGGCACCGAAAGCTGCTCGACGGTCGGCGCGGGCGGCTGGACCGGCTGCTTCAACGAGATCGTCCGCCAGGCCCGCGCCGAGCGCGCGACCGACGAGCGGATCAACTGGAACCAGCTCATCGACCAGGCCCGCCAGGAACGCCTGCGGGAGCAGGACGAGCGGATCATGGAGGAAGGCCGCGAGGAGGAGCGCCGCGAGGCCGGCATTCCGCCCGAATGACCTGACCCGGCGCTTGCCTCCGGCGCGCCGATCCCGCAGCTAGCGCGCGGGGAGGCGCGGGGATGAAGGACAGCGAACAGGCCGGCTTGCGCCGCGACATCGGCTTCACCGGCTCGGCCTTCCTGTCGTTCAACGGCATCGTCGGCGCGGGCATCTTCGCCCTGCCGGCGACGCTGCATCTCCAGTTCGGCGCGTTCAGCCCGTGGCTGTTCCCGATATTCGGCCTGCTGGTGCTGCTCGTCGCCTTGCCCTTCGCCAGGCTGGCGGCGCTGTTCCCCACCTCGGGCGGGCCGGCCGCCTATGCCGCCGCCTTCGGCCCGTTCGCCGCCTTCCAGGCCGGCTGGCTCTATTATGTCGCGCGGCTCACCGCGCTCGCCGCCAACGCCAACGTCTTCGCCCTCTACGCCGCCGCCTTGTGGCCGCCGCTGGGGACGGCGGCCGGGCGCGCCGCGACGATCCTCCTGCTCGTCGGCGCGATCACGGCGGTCAACATCCTCGGCGTGCGCCGCGCCATCCGCGCGCTCGACGCGCTGACGTTGCTGAAGGCGCTGCCGCTGATCGGCCTCGCGATCTGGGGGCTGGTCGCGGCCGCCGCCCTGCCCGCGCCCGGCCCGCCGCCGCCCTTGTCGGCGGTCGAGGGGGCGGCGTTGCTCATCCTCTACGCCTTCATCGGCTTCGAGAATTCGGTGGTCCCGGCCGGCGAGACGCGCGATCCGGGCCGGACCATCCCGCGCGCGCTGATCCTCACCATCGCCGCCACCGCCGCGGTCTATTTCGTCATCCAGCTCGCTTATGTCGCGGCGATGCCGCCCGGCGCCGAGCCGGCGGCCCCGCTCGCCGCCCTCGCCGAGACGCTGATCGGCCCGGCGGGCGCGCTGATCCTGTCGGCGGCGGCGCTCGCCTCGGTCGCGGGCGGCGACGCTGCATCTCCAGTTCGGCGCGTTCAGCCCGTGGCTGTTCCCGATATTCGGCCTGCTGGTGCTGCTCGTCGCCTTGCCCTTCGCCAGGCTGGCGGCGCTGTTCCCCACCTCGGGCGGGCCGGCCGCCTATGCCGCCGCCTTCGGCCCGTTCGCCGCCTTCCAGGCCGGCTGGCTCTATTATGTCGCGCGGCTCACCGCGCTCGCCGCCAACGCCAACGTCTTCGCCCTCTACGCCGCCGCCTTGTGGCCGCCGCTGGGGACGGCGGCCGGGCGCGCCGCGACGATCCTCCTGCTCGTCGGCGCGATCACGGCGGTCAACATCCTCGGCGTGCGCCGCGCCATCCGCGCGCTCGACGCGCTGACGTTGCTGAAGGCGCTGCCGCTGATCGGCCTCGCGATCTGGGGGCTGGTCGCGGCCGCCGCCCTGCCCGCGCCCGGCCCGCCGCCGCCCTTGTCGGCGGTCGAGGGGGCGGCGTTGCTCATCCTCTACGCCTTCATCGGCTTCGAGAATTCGGTGGTCCCGGCCGGCGAGACGCGCGATCCGGGCCGGACCATCCCGCGCGCGCTGATCCTCACCATCGCCGCCACCGCCGCGGTCTATTTCGTCATCCAGCTCGCTTATGTCGCGGCGATGCCGCCCGGCGCCGAGCCGGCGGCCCCGCTCGCCGCCCTCGCCGAGACGCTGATCGGCCCGGCGGGCGCGCTGATCCTGTCGGCGGCGGCGCTCGCCTCGGTCGCGGGCAACGTCACCGGCTCGCTGACCTCCACCTCGCGCGTCACCTTCGCGCTCGCCCGGGGCGGCTTGCTGCCGCGCTGGTTCGGCGCGGTCAGCGCGCGCTATGCGACGCCGGCCAATTCGGTCCTGTTCATGGGCCTCGCCGGCGCCGCGCTGGCGCTCAGCGGCAGCTTCGTGTGGCTCGCCATCGTCAGTACGCTGGCGCGGCTGATCGTCTATGCGGGCAGCATCGCCGCCTTGCCGGCGGCGCGGCGGGGCCGGGGGCTTCCCACCGGCATCGGCACGCTGGCGATGATCGGGGCAGGGCTCGCCGTCTGCCTGTGGGCGGCGGCCCAGTCGGCCTGGGCCGCCTGGGCGATGCTCGCGGGTCTGCTGGCCGTGGGCGCGCTGCTCTACGCGGTCGCCCGGCGATAGGGTTTCCGGCCCGTCAGGGCGTTTCGTCGGTCCGCGAAGGGGGCGGCTTGCGGCGGGTGGATTCGGAGACGCCCCGGTCGTGACCGCTCTTGTCGCTGAAGAAGGCCGCCGCGAACAGGCCGCAACCGAGCAGAACGGAAAAGAACACCCCGGCGATCGTCGCCACCACCATGTGCAGCGAAAGCGCGTCGTAGAGCGACAGATACCACAAGGCGCCGACGGTCATGGCGATTCCGGCGACGATGATCCATTTCATCATCCGCTTGAAATCGTCCCAGGCCCGGCGCGTCGGCTCGTCCTCGTCGATGTCCGCTTCGGCGCTCACGACTCGCTCCAATCCGCTTCCGCCAATCATGCTCCTCGCGCGCATGTATCACTTGATTTTAAACATTCAAGGGAAATACATGTATGGATCGCGCCGATCCCACGGCGGCGGCGGCGGACGAGGGACATGCGGCTGACGCTCTATTCCGATTATGCGATACGCGTGTTGCTCTATCTCGGCGCGCGGCCGGAGCGCCTGTGCCCGATCGGCGAGATCGCGGGCGCCTACGGCATCTCGCGCAATCATCTGATGAAGGTCGCCAACGATCTCGCCAGGGAGGGTTTCGTGGCGAGCGCGCGCGGCCGTTTCGGCGGGCTGCGCCTCGGCCGCCCGGCGGACGAGATCAATGTCGGCGCGGTGATCCGCCATACCGAGGACGGCTTCGACCTGGTCGATTGCGCGCGCTGCGTCATCGCGCCGGCCTGCGGGCTCACCGGCGCGCTGGACGAGGCCCTCGCGGCGTTCATGGCGGTGCTCGACGGCTATACGCTGGCGGATCTGCTGGATCGCGGCCCCGCCATGGCCGCCATTCTTTCCGCTCAGGCGGGCGCGAGCTCGGCCGATTCGGTCTCGGCGATCCAGCCGCCGCCGAGCACGCGCGCGCCGTCGTAGATCACCGCCGCCTGGCCGGGCGCGACGCCATATTCGGGCGCGGCGAAGACGATCCGCTCGCCGTCCAGCCGCGCCGGCGCGGGCCGGGCGAGCGAGCGGACCTTGGCGGTCAGCCCGTCGCTTTGGCCCTCGCCCAGCCAGTTGATGCCGTCGAGCCGCGCCGCGCGCACCGCCAGCGCCGCCTTCGGGCCGACGACCACGCGCCGATGCTCCGGCTCCAGCTTGAGCACGTAGAGCGGCTCGGCCTGCCCGCCGATCTCCAGCCCGCGCCGCTGGCCGACGGTGAAGTGGATGAGGCCCCGATGCGCGCCCAGCACGCGCCCCTCCCGGTCGACGATCTCGCCGGGCCGCGCCGTCTCGGGGCGCACCTCCTTCACCACCCGCGCATAATCGCCGTCGGGGACGAAGCAGATGTCCTGGCTGTCCGGCTTGTCGGCGACGATCAGCGCCAGCTCGCGGGCCAGTTCGCGCACCATCGGCTTGGGCAGGCCGCCCAGCGGGAAGCGCAGGAAATCGAGCTGGTCGCGGGTGGTGGCGAACAGGAAATAGCTCTGGTCGCGCGCCGGATCGGCGGCGCGGTGCAGCTCCGGCCCGTGTCCGCCGACGACGCGCCGGACATAATGGCCGGTGGCCAGGCAATCGGCGCCGAGCTCGCGGGCGAAGGCGAGCAGATCGGTGAACTTCACCCCCTGGTTGCACGAGATGCACGGCACCGGGGTGCGCCCGCGCGCATATTCGTCGGCGAAGCTCTCGATCACGCTTTCCCGGAAGCGGCTGGCATAATCGAAGACGTGATGGGCGAAGCCGAGCCGGTCGGCGACGGCGCGCGCGTCGTGGATGTCGCGGCCCGCGCAGCAGCTCTTCGCCCGCCCGGCCGCCGCGCCGGACTCGTAGAGCCGGAGCGTGACGCCGATCACCTCGGCGCCGCTCTTCTGCGCGAGCGCGGCCACGACCGAGCTGTCGACGCCGCCGGACATGGCGACGACGATGCGCGCGCCCTTCGCCGGGCGACCGAGCTGGAAATCCGCGTCCATCGCGGCGCTAGATAGGGGCTGAGGCCGCCCGCG
>CAZTPD010000104.1:0-7242 GCA_964614625.1 uncultured Sphingosinicella sp.
CCTTCGGATCGGAGGTCGGCGTGTTGGTCATGGTCTGCACCGTGATCGGCGCATCGCCGCCGACCGGCACATGGCCGACCATGATCTGACGGGACGGGCGGCGCGCGATGTCGCGCCACGGACGAATGGACATGGCCGCGCATATAGCCCTCCGGCGCGGTTGCGGGAAGGGCTTGCGCCGGGAAGTGACTTGCCCGACCAATACGGAATGACCCGCTCCCTCGCTCGCGCCTTCGCCGCCTTCGCCCTGCTCCTCGCCACGCCGCCGGCCGCCGCGCACGCCGCGACGCTCGACGCGGCCATCGCGGGCGAGCCGCGCCCGACCGCCATGTTCATGACGGGTGCCGGCGTCGCGGAACCGCATGGCGCCGCTGCCGGGGAGGCGGACGCCGCTGCCGGCCGCCCCCTCACCATCGACACGCCGCTGCGCACCGCCAGCAACACCAAGACCTTCGTCGCCGCCGCCGCGCTGCGGCTGTGGGAGCAGGGCCGGCTCGACCTCGACGCGCCGATCGGGCCGCTGCTCACCCCCGCGCTCGACGCCCTGCTCGTCGCCGACGGCTTCGCGACCGACCGGATCACCGTGCGCCAGCTGCTGAGCCACAGCGCCGGGCTCTACGATCATGGCGGCGATCCCCGTTTCATCGCCGCGATCCGGGCGGACCCCGCGCATGTCTGGACGCGCGAGGAGCTGGTGCGCCTGTCGATGGACTGGGCCGATCCGCAGAGCGAACCCGGCACCGCCTATCGCTATTCCGACACCGGCTACATCCTGATCGGCGACATCATCGAGCGGATCACCGGCCGGAATATCGGCCAGTCGGTGCGCGAGTTGGTCGGCTTCGACCGGCTGGGGCTGACCGCCACCTGGTGGGAGCTGATGGAGCCCGCCCCGCCCGGCTTGGCGCCCCGTGCCCGTCAGGCGCTCGGCGAGACCGACGCGACGGATTTCCATGCCTCGATGGACCTTTACGGCGGCGGCGGGCTGCTGATGTCGGCGCGCGATCTCGCCATCGCCTTCGCGGCCATCTTCGAAGGCCGGGTGTTCGAGCGGCCGGAGACGCTGCGCGAGATGCTGTGGCGGGGGCCGCACGAAGGCGCGGAAGGCTACCGGCTCGGCGTCTTCGTCAAGCGCGTCGGCGATCGGGAACTCTATCACCATAGCGGCTTCTGGGGCACGCATGTCGTCTATGCGCCCGACACCCGCATCGCCGTTTCCGGCATGACGACCAATCAGGACAGCTATCGGCGGCTGTTCGCCCTGGTCGAGCGGACCGCCGCCGAGGCGCCCTGATCAGGTCAGGGCGAGCAGCGCCCAGCCGGCCAGCAACAGGACGAGGAATATGGCGATCAGCCACGGGCGGCGCTTGTCGGTCGTGTGGAACATCATGAACATCACTCCTTCCCTTCCTTCGCCGGGCGACCGCGCTTGCGCTGCTCGGGCGCGGCGACCTTCACGCCGCGCCGCGCCAGCGCCTCGCGCAGCAGCACCTCGATCTCCGCGTTGACGCTGCGGAACTCCACCGCCGCGCACCGCTCCAGCGCGTCCCACAGGGCCGGCTCGATGCGCAGCGGATAGGCTTTCTTCGGCGTGTTGGGCACGAGTCGGCTCTCCCTACTGGTAGAGCGAGCCGGCGTTCACCACGGGCTGCGTGTCGCGTTCGGCGCAGAGCACCACCATCAGGTTCGACACCATCGCCGCCTTGCGCTCGTCGTCGAGGTGGACGACGCCCTTCGCCGAAAGCTGCTCCAGCGCGGTCTCGACCATCGTCACCGCGCCTTCGACCAGCCGGGCGCGCGCCGCGATCACGGCTTCGGCCTGCTGGCGGCGCAGCATCGCCTGGGCGATCTCCTGCGCGTAGGCGAGGTGCATGATCCGCGCCTCGTCGATGACGATGCCGGCGCGCTTCACGCGGTCCTGCAGCTCCTTCTCCAGATCCTCGCCGACGATCTCGGCATCGGCGCGCAGCGTCACTTCCTTGTGCTCGATGTCGTCATAGGGATATTTGCCGGCGATCGTGCGCACCGCGCTTTCGATCTGGATGTGGACGAAGTCCATATAGCTGTCGACGTCGTAGAGCGCCTGGGCGGTGTCGGCGACGCGCCACACGACATTGGCCGCGATCTCGATCGGATTGCCGCGCAGGTCGTTCACCTTGAGCTTGTCCGAGGTGATGTTGTGGATGCGCGTCGAGATCTTGGAGCGCGTCAGCCAGGGCAGCACCCACCTGAGGCCCGTCGTCCGGTCGGTGCCCTTGTAATCGCCGAACAGCAGGATCGCCGCCGCCTGGTTGGGCTGGAGGAAATAGAAGCCGCACATCACGAACAGGGAGGCGATGCCGCCGAGGATGAGCAGGCTCGCGCCGAGAGCCTCACGCCCGTTCGCCAGCAGCACCCCGCCGAAGACGGACGCCGCCAGAAAGAGCAACGTCACGAGCAGCATCACATAGCCGCTGCTGGTCCGCGCCGGACGCTCGCGGGACGCGCGCAAGGCATGGATTTCATTGGTGGCATAAACCGTGTTCGGCATCTTCACACCCTCCTTTCCTCATTTAATTCTGATATCATTATTATATTCTATCGATCCTCGCAAGAAAAATCGTTGCGCGGGCGAACCGGCGGCGCGCCGGGAGTGGCCACGGGCGCGCGATCTGCTATTCGGGCCGCCTGCGAGGAGGGATTGCCGATGCGCTTCCTGCCGATTCTGATCGGAGCGATGCTGATGACCACCGCCGCCCAAGCCCAGCCGTCCGCGACCGGGGAGGAGCGCCCCACCTGGCGGCTCGTCATCCATGGCGGCGCCGGGGTGATCGAGCGATCCCGCCTCACGCCCGAACAGGACGCGGAGATCCGCGCCGGGCTCGATCGCGCGCTGGCGGCGGGACAGGAAGTGCTGTCCGGCGGCGGCGCGGCGCTCGACGCGGTCGAGGCGGCGGTGCGCGTGCTGGAGGACGATCCCCATTTCAATTCGGGGCGCGGCTCGGTCTTCACCTGGGACGGCACGATCGAGATGGACGCCGCGATCATGGACGGGCGCGACCGCAATGCCGGCGCCGTCACCGGCGTCACCGCGACGCGCAACCCGATCCGCCTCGCCCGCGCGGTGATGGAGGACAGCCCGCACGTCTTCCTGTCGCGCGAGGGCGCCAACCAGTTCTCGGTCGACCGGGGCCTGCCGCAGGAGCCGCCGGAATATTTCCAGACGGCCGAGCGCCGCCGCCAGCTCGACGAGCTGCGCTCGCGCCCCAGCGCCGAGCATTTCGACGTGCACCTCAAATACGGCACGGTCGGCGCGGTGGCGCTGGACAGCCGGGGCCATGTCGCCGCCGCGACCTCGACCGGCGGGCTGACCGGCAAACGCTGGGGCCGGATCGGCGATTCGCCGATCATCGGCGCCGGCACCTATGCCGACGACCGCGCCTGCGCCGTTTCCGCGACCGGCGCGGGCGAGTTCTTCATCCGGGCCGGCGTCGCGCACGAGATTTGCGCCCGGATGCGGATCGGCGCCGAGAACCCGCAGGCCGCCGCCGACGCGGTGATGGCCGAAGTCGCGGCGATGGGCGGATCGGGCGGCGTGATCGTCGTCACGCCCGCCGGCGACGGCCTCTACAGCTTCAACACGCCGGGCATGTATCGCGGCGAGGCCTCGCCCGCCGGCCGCTCGGTCGCGATCTACGGAGACGAGGAATGATATCCTCCCCTGCCTTTGCAGGATGGGCAGGTCGCCATGTCCCCCGGACATGGCTTCGGATCGCGGGGCGATCCGAACCTGCCCATGGGGACCATGCGCAGCATGGTGGAGGGGCTTCTTCCGCCGCAAGAACCCCCTCCACCGCACTTCGTGCGGTCCCCCTCCCCCGGAAATCCGGGGGAGGATTTATTCGCCGGCTGTTCCTCGCGCTGCTGATCGCGCTGGCGCCCGCGCCGGCCACGGCCTGGTGGGAATATGGCCATGAGGTGGTGGCGCGGATCGCGTGGCTGGAGGTCAGCCCGCAGACGCGCGCCGAGCTCAGGCGCCTGCTCGCCCAGTCGCGCCTGCTCGACACGCCGACCTGCGGGGCGAGCACGATCGAGCTGGCGAGCCACTGGCCCGACTGCATCAAGACGCTGGGCGACCGGTTCAGCTACGCCTCGCCCTGGCATTACCAGAATGTCGATATCTGCCGCCCGTTCGATCAGGCGGCGGCGTGCCGCGACGGCAATTGCGTCTCCGCCCAGATCGAACGCAACGCCCGGCTGCTCGCCGACCGCGACGTGCCCGCGCGCGAACGGCTGATGGCGCTCGCCTTCCTCGTCCATTTCGTCGGCGATCTGCACCAGCCCATGCATGCCGGCGATCATGGCGATCTCGGCGGCAACCGGGTGCGCGTGTCTTATGGGATCATCGCGGGACGGACCAATCTCCACTTGGCCTGGGACGGCTATGTCGCCGAGCGCGCCATCTCGACCCCGCCGGGCGGCGCCGACGCGATCCGCGCCGGGCTGAGCGCGGCCGAGAAGACGGAGATGCGCGGCGGCGAAGTCGAGGACTGGGCGCGCGAGAATTGGGAGATCAGCCGGGACTTCGCCTACGGCACGATCCGCGCCGATCCCTGCACCCGCGAGGCGGAAGGCGAGCGCCCGGTGATCACCGAGGAGATCACCGGGCGGCTGATTCCGGTCGTGCGCCGACAGGTGGCGCGCGGCGGGCTACGCCTCGCCCGCCTGCTGGACGAGGCGTTCCAGCAGGATTCACCCTGGTTGCGCGCGAGAGAGCGGAATCGAGGCTGAAATTTCCTCCCCGGCATTTGCCGGGGAGGGGGACCGTCCGCAGGACGGTGGAGGGGCTTCTTTTACCGCAAGAACCCCTCCACCACCCTTCGGGCAGTCCCCTCCCCACGAAATCGTGGGGAGGAAAGGCTCTTATTCCGGCACCACCGTCACGGCGCGGCGGTTCTGCGCCCAGGCGCTTTCGTTCGAACCGAGCGCCTCGGGACGCTCCTTGCCCCAGCTGATCGTCTGCATCCGGCCCGGATCGATGCCGCGCGACTGGAGATAGTTGCGCGCCGCATTGGCCCGGCGATCGCCGAGCGCGAGGTTATATTCGCGGGTGCCGCGCTCGTCGGCATGGCCCTCGATCGTGACGCGCACGTTCGGGTTGCGGCTGAGCCAGGCGGCCTGCGCGTCGAGGATGCGCTGCGATTCGCTGTCGATCGAATAGGAATCGAGCGCGAAGAAGACGCGGTCCGAGGTCACGCTTTGCAGGAAGTCCGCGCGCGATCCGGGGACGACCGCGCCGCTGACGCCGCCGTCCTGCTCCCAGCCGTCGCCCGGCGCCGAATCGCTCGGCGGCGCGGGCGGCAGCTCGGCGGAGCGGCGGGCGCAGCCGGCGGTCAGTGTGAGCGCGGCGGCGATCGCCACCAGGCCGGTCATCCTCATCGTCTGTCTCATAACATTCCTCCTCGTCTTGGTTTTTCTCGGGAATCCCTAATCACGCAGCGGGGACCAGGCCGGGTCCGATCCGCCGAGCGGCGTCGGCACCCGCCGGGTGACGCCGGTGCCGACATCGACATACCAGAGCTGGCCCTGGCTCGCACCGCGCGTGAACATCACGGCGCGGCCGTTGGGCGCCCAGGTCGGCCCTTCGGCGAAACCGCCGCCGGTCAGGATACGTTCCCCGGAGCCGTCCGGAGACATCACGCCGATGCGGAAGCCCCCCGTCCTGGTGAAGGCGATCAGGTCGCCGCGCGGACTCCACACCGGCGTCGCATAGCCGCCGCCGCCGAAGCTGATCCGGCGCTGGTTCGATCCGTCCGCGTTCATCACATAGAGCTGCTGGCTGCCGCCACGGTCGCTTTCGAAGACGATCCGGTTGCCGTCCGGCGAATAGGAGCCGCCCGTGTCGATCCCCGGCGCGTTGGTCAGCCGCTGCGGCGTCCCGCCCGCGACGGGGACGCGGTAGATGTCGGTATTGCCGTTCACCGCCATCGAGAAGACGATGTGGCGGCTGTCCGGCGAGTAGCGCGGCGCGAAGGTCTGGTGGGGGCCGGTGACGAGCGGCCGGGTCCGCCCGGAATCCAGCTCGTAGAGCATCACGCGCGGACGCTCGCCTTCATAGGTCATGAAGGTGATGGTCTGCTGGTTCGGCGCGAAGCGCGGGGTCAGCACCGTATATTGGCCGTTGGTCAGGAAACGGTGATTGGCGCCGTCATAGTCCATGATCGCGAGGCGCTTCACCCGCCGGTTGGCCGGCCCGGTTTCCGAGACATAGACGATGCGCGTGTCGAAATAGGCGCCTTCGCCGGTCAGCCGCGAATAGATGGTGTCGGCGCAGCGATGCGCGGCGCGGCGCCAGTCGCGCGGGCTGACGACATAGCCCTGCCGGGCCAGCTCGGTCCGCGCCGCCACGTCGTAGAGATAGCAGCCGACCGTGATCGAGCCGTTGGCATTGGCCTGGACGAAGCCCTGGACCAGATTCTGCGCCCCGGTCGTCTGGAAATAGGGGAAATCGGGCGACGTCACCTGCGGGAAGGAGACGGGCCGCAAACCGACCGGCCCGATCGGCGTGAACAGGCCCGAGTTGCGCAGATCCGCCGCGATGATGTCGGCGACCTGCCGGCCGAGCGCCTGGGTGTTGCCCGCCGGCGTGTCGGCCGCCTGCGGCGTCGGCATGTGCGGGATCGCGATCGGCAGCGCGGCGCGGCGCCCGCCGGTCACGTCGACGACGAGCTGGCCGTCATCCTGGTCCTGCGCCAAGGCCGGCAAGGCGCCGCCCAGCATGATGCTCCATGCGGCGGCGATGATCGCGAAGATGCGCAAGTCGAATATCCTCATCCCGTCTCTCTCGTTCTCAGCCCGGCAGGCGGTAGTTCAGGGTGAAATTGCTCCAACCCCGGGGCACGTCGTACAGTTCCTGCGGCAGTCCCCGCAGCGGCGAGCAGCCCGTGAAGGCGGCGATGGCGATGTCGGCGACGCGCTGCGCATAGCGGCGATTCTCGTCGTCGAGCCCGGTCTGGCTGCCGACGACGGGCCGCGCCGCCAGCGATCCGTCCCGGTTGAGGCGCAGCGTGATCCGCGTCGCGATCCGCTCGGAGCCCGGCCCCGGATAGACCTGC
Source organism: uncultured Sphingosinicella sp. (assembly GCA_964614625.1). Classification (GTDB taxonomy): domain Bacteria; phylum Pseudomonadota; class Alphaproteobacteria; order Sphingomonadales; family Sphingomonadaceae; genus Allosphingosinicella. The sequence continues at coordinate 7,095 of CAZTPD010000104.1, forward strand.
CGGTCGGCGCAGGGCTGGACCTGACGGGCGATGGCCTGGCCGATATCGGCGGCGGCGGCGGCGCTCATCGTCGCGGCGGGCGGATTGCGCGAACGCGACGGCGAGGGATCGCGGCCGAGATTGTCGAGATTGAGATCGCCGAGGCGCG
>CAZTPD010000105.1:0-7218 GCA_964614625.1 uncultured Sphingosinicella sp.
CCTGCCTGCTGTCCTGGATCCTGCGCACGCCGCGCCGGATCGCGATCGCCGACGTGATGAAGCGCGAGCAGACGCTGATCCCGGTCGACATGGACCAGGAGGAAGTGGCGCTGCGCTTCCAGAAATACGCGCTGATCTCCGCCGCCGTGGTCGATCAGGCGGGCCGGCTGGTCGGCATGATCACCGCCGACGACGTCGCCCACATCATCCAGGAGGAAGCGAGCGAGGACGCGCTGCTGCTCTCCGGCGCCGGCGTCGAGGGCGACATCAACGAGCCGGTTCGCGATTCCTACAAGGCGCGGGTGAAATGGCTGGCCGCCAATCTGGTCACCGCCCTGGTCGCCTCCGGTATCATCGCCATGTTCGGCGCGGCGATCGAGCAGATGGTGGCATTGGCCGTGCTGATGCCGATCGTCTCGGCGATCGGCGGCAATGCGGGCACGCAGACCATGGCGGTGGCGGTGCGCGCGCTGGCGATGAACCAGCTCACCCGGTCCAACACCTGGCGCACGATCTGGCGCGAGATCCGGATCGCCTTGCTGAACGGCGTCACCATCGCGCTGCTGCTCGGCGTCGGCGCGGCTTTGGTCTACGCCAATCCGGCGCTGGGCGGCGTGATCGCCGCCGCGATGCTGCTCAACATCGTGATCGCCGGCCTCTCCGGCGTGGTCGTGCCGGTGGCGCTGGAGCGGATGGGGCAGGACCCGGCCGTGTCCTCATCGGTGTTCGTGACGATGATCACCGATTCGATGGGCTTCCTCGCCTTTCTCGGCCTCGCCGTGGCGAGCGGGCTGGTCGGCTAGGTTGATCGCCCGCCGCCCGGTCGCCATCTGACGGCGATGGCGCAGCTTCATCTCAGCAAGGTCGCGGTCGGCTGCGCCAGCCTCGACGCCCTGCGGCGGCGCATCGCGACGCGGCGGGAAGGCGACGGGGTGGACATCGTCACCCGCTTCCGCCCGAAGCGCGCGGACGAGCTGATCGGCGGATCGCTCTTCTGGATCATCAAGCACCAGCTCGTCGCGCGCCAGACGATCCTGGGTTTCGCCGCGCGCGACGGGGACAAGCGCACGATCATCCGCCTGTGCGCCGCTCTGGTGCCGGTCGCCGCCTGGTCCCGCCGCGCCCATCAGGGCTGGCGCTATCTCGGCCCGACCGATGCGCCGCCCGATCTGGCCGGTGCGGGCGACACGGACGGCACGGGAAGCCTCCCGCCCGAGCTGGCGCGGGCCTTGTCCGGGCTGGCGCTGATCTAGCTGTCATCTCCGGTCATCGGCGATTTGCGGGCGCAGGCGGTTCAAGCGGCGGCAAATTCGTCGTCCGACGGCAATCGCCGGTCTCACATCGCCCCTTCCGGCAGAACCTCGTCCGGGCCGAAGGCGGCTCTCCACGACGATGGCGGCATGCCCGCCAGCTGTTTGAAGCGAGTGGAAAAATGCGCCGACGAGGAGAAGCCGAGACCGAGCGCGATGTCCGTCATCGACGCCGTCGATTCACGCAGCAATCGCTTGGCCTCTTCGATCCTGACACTCATCTGCCATTGGTGCGGCGTCTGGTTCATCGCGGCGGTGAACGAACGAAGCAGGTGGCCCGGCGACAATCCGACCGATGCGGCAAGCTCGTCGAGCGTCACGGGTTCCGCGAGCCTGGCCATGATGTGATGAAGCGTCTTGCGCAGCCGCCAGGCGGCAAGCGGGCGCACATGACGCGGCGTCTCGCAGGTCGCGGGCGGTCGCGACCCCGAACGCAGCAACAGCGCAAGCAATGTCCCCAAAGCGTGGGAGGCAAAGCGGTGATCTCCCGTCCGGGGAACGGCAAGCTCGGTCCACATCCGGCTCGTCAGCTGGGAAATGAGCCGGTCATAGACCGGGCTTTGCGCGACGTTCGCGAGATTCGGCGCCGCCTCGACGGAGGAGGCACCGGCGAGCTCCCCGAAACTTTCCGGCGGCACGCTGACGTGCAGGACAAGGGGATTGCCCTGGAATCTCCAATAGGACGACGTCCGGGGCGGCGTGACGAGAACACAGCCCGGTCTCTCCCGGAAATTCCCGACGCCTCCGCCGACATCGCGCCAGACCTCCGAATAGTCCGACTTGACGACGATGCTGATGATGAGATCGTCGATGGCGTCAAACCAGATCCCGTCGGTGGGCAGGTGGGAGACGAGCGACATCAGCGCGCCACCGCAAGCGACCGCGCGCACCTCGGCATTCGAGACAGGCAGCGAGCGGTTCTCAAGATAATGGGTGAAGTGGGCGGGCGCGAGGGGGATCGGCGCCCCTCCCTCGCGGGCCGTCCCGGTGTCGATCTGGCCGGGCATCATATGTCCGACGACCTCCTCGCCCCGATACATATTGGAGCCGCATCCCTGCGGACAGCGTCCATTTCGCGCCGCGCATGAGTCCCATCATTTCACGAATATTGCAATCGCAAGCATCCGGGAATCACGTCGATGAACGCAAGATCGTGAAAGAAATGCCGCACAGCTGAAAGCGGCGGGCGCCAGCGCGCCCTAGCCTTCCCGCAAACATAATGGGGAGGAATAGTCCATGACGATCAGCCGATCGCGCCTGCTCGCGACCGCCGCGCTACTGGCCCCCTGGCCGCTTTCCGCGCCCGCTTTCGCGCAGGACGCGCAGCCGGAAGCCGTTGCGGGGGACGATTACGGCGAGGCCATCGTCGTCACGGCACGCCGTCGCGAGGAGACCCTTCAGCGCGTCCCGATCTCGATCTCGGTCATCTCGGCGGAGGATCTGGAGCGGCGGCGGATCGACAACGTCTCCCAGGCCGTGGAATCCGTCCCGAACCTCACCTATCAGACCGGCGCGCCGACCGGGACCGGCGGCTCGACGCCGTCCATCTTCATTCGCGGCATAGGCTCGGCGGAAACCTCGCTCGGCACCGAGCCGGGCGTGGGCCTTTATGTCGACGATGTCTATATCGCGCGCAGCGTCGGCAGCGTGCTCGATCTCGTGGACGTGGAATCGGTGCAGGTTCTGCGCGGTCCGCAGGGCACGCTGTTCGGACGCAACAGCCTCGGCGGAGCGATCCTGATCCGCACGCGTCGTCCGTCCGACACGTTCGGCGGTTCGCTCGAGGTCCGGACCGGCCGCTTCGGCCGGTTCGACGTGCGCGCTTCCGCGGACCTGCCGCTGAGCAGCGAGCTCCGGCTGGGGCTGTCGGGCATGCGCGCCAGACGGGGCGGCTATATCGAGAGCGCGGACGGCGAGGCGACAGGCAATATCAACCGCGTCGCGGCCCGCGGCGTGCTCGAATGGCAGGCCGCCCCGAACCTGCGCATCACGATCGCGGGCGACATCACCGATATCAACGAACGCGCCCTGCCGGGGGTGCTGCTCGGCCTCGTGCCGAACATTCCCTTCACCCCCGTTCCCAGCTCGATCCAGGCGATTTCCAACCTGCAGGCCGCCTGCGGCGGCGCGAGCGTGCTCGGCAACAGCGGCAATCCGGCGTGCATCGACCAGCAATATATCCTCGGCCCGCGCCGGACCGGAGGCGGCTATCGGACCGACAATGTCATCTTCGATTCCCAGGGAAGCCGCCCTTACGGAAGCTACTCGCTCATCGACACGCATGGAGTGAGCGGGACGATCCTGTGGGACGTCAACGACCGGCTGACCCTGAAGTCGATCACCGCCTATCGGGCGCTCGACGCATATTGGACGAGCAATTCGGACCACACTCCCAATCCGGGCATCGAAACGAAGAACGATCAGGACCAGAGCCAGTTCACGCAGGAGATCCAGCTCCTCGGCCGGAGCAATGGCCTCGACTGGGTGCTGGGGGGCTTCTACATGAAGGAAGAAGGCGAGGCCCTGAACGTCGTCGCCTTTCCCGATGTCATATTCCGGTCCGGCGGTGCGTTCTCGACGGAGTCGTTCGCCGCATTCGGCCAGGCCAGCCTGACCCTCGCTCCCGGCCTCGAGCTGACCGGCGGGCTGCGTTACACCTATGAGCTCAAGCAGTATGACGTCGTCGACAACCAACAGGTGATCGGCGTCCTGATCGACCCGATCAACCGGGTGTTCCTGGACCTGAGAGCCACCCCCATCCCGTTCGTTACCGGCGCGACCCCGAATCTCGAGACCAACGAGCTGACGCCGCTGGTCAGCCTTACCTACAACTGGTCATCGAACGTGATGACCTACGCTTCCTACTCGCGCGGCTACAAGAGCGGCGGCTATGAGCAGCGCCTGGCGCCGGGCACGCCGCAGGTTCCTTCGTTCCGCCCGGAGTTCGTCGACTCGTTCGAGGCGGGGCTTCGTATTTCAGAGCCCGGCAATCGCCTTCGGCTGTCGGCGTCGGCCTTTCATTCGAAATATCGCGACCTTCAGATCTCGGTCGTCGACGGGCCGGCGCCGACGCTCACGAACGCCGGCGACGCCACGCTCAACGGGATCGAGGTCGAGCTCTCGATCGAGCCGGCGCGGGGCCTCCGGCTCAGCGGCTTCGGCAGCTATCTGGACGCCGAATATGACAGCCTGACGCAGCGCGCGCTCAATTCGGGCGTGCAGCTCACCAGCGCGCTGCCCAACGCGTCGCGCTGGCAGATCGGCGCGGCTGTCGATGGGACCGCGCGGCTGGGCGGCGGTCTCGAGCTCCGACCGCATATCGACTGGTCGTACCGCTCCACCTATTTCGTCGACAGCGCCAATTTCCCTCTGCTGCGCCAGCCGGGCTATCATATGGTCAACGCCGCCCTGACCCTGGCGGGCGCGGACGACCGCTGGGAGATCAGCCTCTCCGGCCGCAACCTGCTCAACGAGACCTACCTCGTCTCGGGCATCGCCCAGTTCAATATCGGCGAGATCGAGGGACAATATGGCCGACCGCGGGAATGGGCGCTGAGCGCCAAGGTCCGCTTCTGATCAGCAAGGAGAGCGAAGATGGAACATGGCGGAGACACCATTCACTGCGACGAACTGCCCTGGCTCCCGCTGGCGCCCAAGATCAGCGTGAAGGTGATCAAGCTCGTTCCGGAAACCGGCGGCTACAGCGTCATGATCAGGGCGGAAGCCGGCGGCGTCCTGCCCCGCCACCAGCATCTCGCCTCATCGGAAATCTACGTCATCCGGGGATCGGGCGTTCATCCCCAGACGGGCGCATACCGGCCGGGCGACTATGTCTCGGAACGCGAACGCGCCGTTCACGACCTCCTCGCCTTTCCCGAAGACACCGAGCTCCTCATGATCAGCAGCGGCCCATCGGCCTTTCTCAACGAGGATGACAGCGTCGCCTTCCACATGGATGTGCCCATGCTGGAACGGCTCCGCGCCGCAGCCTGATCATACGCGCGGACCGGCCGCCCTGAACGGTCGGCCAGGTAGCCCGGCTACGGCACAGGTTCGCAAGGTGAGCCGGTTACGGATCAGCGCGCGCCGCAGCGGACCATGCCGGCGCCCAGCCCCTGCACGGTGCAGGCGGGGCGGCCCGCCACCGTCACTTCGCCAAGGCCGTTGGCGGTGATCCGCGCGGTGCGGGCGGCGGCGAGGGCGACGGTGCCGGTCGTGTTGGTCATCGCCGTCACGTCCTCGGCGGCCAGTTCCGACGCGGCGAGATCGCCCGAGCCCTGCACGTCGGCGCGCAGCGCGCGGGCGCGGCCGCCGACCTCGATCCGGCCCGAGCCGCGCAGGCCGAGCGAAAGGTTGTCGGCGACGACCCCGGTCGCGGACAGGCGGCCGCTGCCTTCCAGGGTCAAATCGACGCGCAGGCCCGCCAGCCCCTCGATCTCGAGCCGGCCGGGGCCGATCACCCGGGCCGAGCGCAGGGCGCGGGTGGAAAGCGTGATCTCCAGCACGCCCTGCTGCGCGCCCGGAGTGCCGCCCCAGGCCGCGCGGTTCGGGCGGATGCGCAGGGTCTGGCCCTGCGTGTCGATCAGGACGCGCTCGATCGACGCCTGCGGCCCGCTGGCGCGCGCGGCGGTCGGTCGGCCCGTCACCAGCCGGACGACATAGGGGCCTTCCACCGTCACCCGATCGAAATCGGTGACCGAATAGGTCCGCTCCGCCGCGACGGCGGGCGCGGCGAGGAGGAGGAAGCCGATCAAAGCGGGTGTGATCAGGGCGGGCAGGGCGCGGGTCATGCGCCCGACCATGAACGCAAAAGCTTAACCGTCAATGGCGAAGCGCGCCGCCCGGCTCAATCGCCGCAGCGCACGCTGCCCGAGCCCATCCGCGAGACCGAGCAGCTCGCGCCGCCCCGCACCGTGACGTCGCCCGAGCCCAGGATCGAGCCGGAGACGGAGTCGCGGGCGCGCAGCGAGATGTCGCCCGAGCCCATGACCCGCACGCCGGCGCGGCGGACCTCGAACGATTCGAGATCGGCGTCGCCCGAGCCGGTGATCGAGATCTCGGCCTCCTCGGCGCCGCCGTCGGCGTCGATCCCGCCGGAGCCGGTGATCGAGAAGCCGGCCTGCCGGGCGCGCAGCGCGCCGATCTCCAGATCGCCGGAGCCCGTCACCGAGGCCGAGAAGCGGTCCGCCTCGATCCGGTCGATGGTGAGATCGCCGGAGCCGGTCAGCGTGGCGCCTTCGAGCGCCGGCACGGTCACATAGACGATCACGCGCCCGCCCGGCCCGCGCCACGACCAGCCGCGCTGCGTGCCGACGCGCAGCGCGCCGTCCTCCACGCGGATGTCGAGGCCGTCCAGCGCCGCCGTGTCGCCTTCCGCCCGGACCGAGGGCGCGCCGCCGACGGCGACGTTCACGTCGTGCGGCCCGAACAGGGTCACGGCGCGGAAGTCGCCGACCTCGAAGGCGCGCTGGCCCTGCTCGCCGCGCGCCTGGGCCTGGTTCGGCTGGGCGTCGACCGAGCAAGCCGCGGAAAGCGCCGCCGCCAGCACGAAAGCCGGGGCCGCCATGAACATCCTGCGCATCGCATCCTCCTCAAGCTGTGTTGTCTATATAATACAGATGGCGACGGCCGACGCAACGCAAAAGGCGGCCCGTCGCCGGACCGCCCTTCGCATCGACGCGCGGACCTCACGGTCCGTCGCCGGAAACGGACTCTCAGGCTTCGACGCGGACCTTGTTATGGGCCACGGCGGCCTTGTTGAGGATCTCGAGGATCTTCTCGAGCGCCTTCTTCTCGTCAACCTGCTCCATCGCGCCCAGTTCGCGCGCGAGCCGGGTCGAGGCCGCTTCGAAGATCTGCCGCTCGGAATAGCTCTGCTCCGGCGCGTCGTCGGGGCGGAACAGGTCGC
>CAZTPD010000106.1:0-7218 GCA_964614625.1 uncultured Sphingosinicella sp.
ATGCGCGCGAGGCGCTCAATCCGGACAATCTGATCTGCCGCGCGGTCAGGGCCGCCAAGGACGCCGCGCCGGAGGTGGGCGTGCTGACCGACGTCGCGCTCGATCCCTATACCGCGCACGGCCATGACGGGATCACCGACGCTGCCGGTTATGTGCTGAACGACGCCACCGTGGACATCCTCGCCCACCAGGCATTGGTGCAGGCCGAGGCGGGCGCAGACATCGTCGCGCCGTCCGACATGATGGACGGGCGGGTCGGCGCGATCCGTTCAGCCCTCGAACAGGCGGGCCATGTCAACGTCCAGATCATGGCCTATGCCGCCAAATATGCGTCCGCCTTCTACGGCCCGTTCCGCGATGCGGTCGGCTCGCGCGGGCTGCTGAAGGGCGACAAGAAGACCTATCAGATGGACCCGGCCAATGCCGAGGAGGCGCTGCGCGAAGTCGCGGCCGATCTCGCGGAAGGCGCGGACCATGTCATGGTGAAGCCGGGCCTGCCTTATCTCGACATCGTGCGTCTTGTGAAGGAACGCTTCCAGGTCCCTGTTTTCGCGTATCAAGTGTCGGGCGAATATGCGATGATCGAAGCCGCGGCGGCGGCCGGGGCGGGGGACCGCGACGCGCTCATCCTCGAAACGCTGATGGCGTTCAAGCGCGCGGGCTGCTCCGGTGTGCTCACCTATCATGCCGCGCATGCGGCGCGGCTGCTCGCGCGCTGATGTCGGACGCGGCGCGCGCCGGGATTGCCGCGCTGGAGGCGAAGGCGGCGGCGCTCGAGCCCGACGCGGACCGGCGCGACGCGCTCGCGGCGGCCGTGCTTGAATATGGGCGGGACTTTCTCGAAGGGCTCGTTGACGGCCCGGCCAATCGCGACTGGGAGGGCGTCCGGCCGCTGGAGGGGGAGTTCGGCGAGGAGGGGCGCGACCTTGCCGAGCTGATCGCCTATTTCGACGGCGCGGTGGCGCGGCCCGGCATCGCCACGGTCTCGCCGCGCTTCATGGGCTATGTGCCGGGCGGCGGCCTGTTCCATTCCGCGCTCGCCGATTTCCTGGCCGCCGCGACCAACAAATATGCCGGCTTCGCGTCCGCCGCGCCCGGCGCCGTGCGGCTGGAGAACGCGACCGCCGAATGGATCGCGCGGGTGATCGGCTTTCCCGAGACCGCGGCGGGGACGCTGACCTCGGGCGGCAGCCTCGCCAATCTCACCGCGATCGTCGCCGCGCGGGACGCCCGCGACGCGGAGGGCGGCGGGGCGGTCTATCTCACCCGCTTCGCCCATCACTGCATCGACAAGGGTTTGCACATCGCCGGACGCCGGAACGCGCCACGGCGGCTGATCCCCACCGACGCGCGGCATCGCATGGATGTCGGCGCGCTGGCCGAAGCATTGGAGCGGGACCGCGCGGCCGACATCCGCCCGTGGCTGGTCGTCGCCTCGGCGGGGACGGTGGACACCGGCGCGGTCGATCCGCTCGCCGAAATCGCGGCGCTTTGCGCCCGTCACGGGGCCTGGCTCCACGTCGACGGCGCCTATGGCGGCCTGTTCATGCTGTGCGAGGAGGGCAGAGCGGCGCTGCGCGGCCTCGATGCCGCCGACAGCGTCGCGCTCGATCCGCACAAGACCCTGTTCCTGCCCTACGGCACCGGCGCGGTCGTGGTGCGCGACGGCCGCGACCTGCTCGGCGCCTTCAGCGCCAGCGCCGATTATATCCAGCCGCTGGGCGAGAGCGGGGTCGGCCCGTCGCCGGCGGACCTTTCGCCCGAGCTCACCCGCCATTTCCGCGCGCTGCGTCTCTGGCTGCCGTTGCAGCTCGCCGGCGTCGGCGCGTTCCGCGCGGCGCAGTCGGAGAAGATCGCGCTCGCGCGCCATTTCCATGCCCGGCTGTCGGCGCTGCCGGGCTGGGAGGTCGGCCCCGCGCCGGATCTGTCGATCGTCGCCTTCCGCTTCCGGCCCGAAAGCGGCGATACGGACGCCTTCAACGACCGCCTGTTGCGCCGCTTGCAGGCGGACGGGCGGGTGTTCCTGAGCGGCACGAGGATCGACGGCGCGCCGTGGCTGCGCTGCGCGATCTTGTCGTTCCGCACCCATCTGACGCATATCGACGAGACCATCGACGTGCTGGCCCGCACAATTGTCGCGCTGCAATCGGAATGAATGAAGGAAGAGCGAGTGCACAATGAAACCGCCGCCAGCCGGGTCAACGAGCGTTATGCGCGCCCGCTCTTCCTGCTGACCATCGTCCTCGGCTCGTTCCTGCTGTTCCTGACCCAGCCGATGATCGCGCGCATGGCGCTGCCCCGGCTGGGCGGCGCGCCGTCGGTGTGGAACAGCGCGATGCTGGTCTACCAGTTCCTGCTGCTCGCGGGCTATGCCTATGCCCACTGGGTGGCGCGGATGCGGCCCCGGCGGCAGGCCGGCATCCACCTCGCCTTGTTCGGCCTCGCCGCGCTCTGGCTGCCGATCGGCCTCGTCTCGACCCTGCCGCCGGGCGCCGCCGAGCCGGCTTTCTGGGTGCCCTGGTTCCTGCTGGCCTCGATCGGCCCGGTCTTCTTCATCGTCTCCGCGCAGGCGCCGCTGATGCAGCGCTGGTATGCGCTGGAGACGAGCCGGGGCGATCCCTATCCGCTCTATGCCGCGTCCAATCTCGGCAGCTTCGCGGGGCTGATCTCCTATCCGCTGATCGTCGAGCCGCTGATGACACTCCAGCAGCAGAGCTGGCTGTGGACCGGCATCTACGGCGTGCTGGTGCTGCTCGTCGTCGGCTGCGCGCTCACCGTGCCGGCCGACGCGGTCGAGAAGGTGCCGGAGGAGACCACCCCGGCGCCGAGCGCGCGGCGGGTCGTCCACTGGATCGCGCTGGCCGCCGTGCCCTCGGGCCTGATGCTGTCGACGACGACGCACCTCACCACCGACATCGTCGCGATGCCGCTTTTGTGGGTGCTGCCGCTCGGCCTCTATCTGCTGAGCTGGGTGATCGCCTTCGCCGCGCGCCGCCGCCCGGCGGAGCTGATCACGATCGTCGCGCCGCTCATCATCCTGGTCGCGGGCGGGCTGGCGTTCAGCGACGGCACGCGCAATCCCTTCGTCTCGGCGACTTTGGGCCTCATCCTGCTGTTCGGCGTCGCGGTCGCGCTGCACGGCGAGATGTTCCGGCTGCGCCCGGCGGTGGACCATCTCACCCGCTTCTATCTCGTCATGTCGTTCGGCGGCATGCTGGGCGGCCTGTTCTGCGCGATCGTCGCGCCGTTGCTGTTCGACTGGTCCTACGAGCATCCGCTGCTGATCCTCGCCGCCGCTCTGCTGGTCCCGCAATATGCGCTGGTGCCCTGGCCGGAGCGGCTGACCCGGCTGCTCGCCGTCGCGCTGCCGGCCGGCGCGCTCGCGCTCTCCTTCCTGGGCGAGCAGGGCTATCTCGGCCGCACGCCGACCGCCGCGATGCTGAGCAGCATCACCGTCTCGCTGTTCGCGCTCGCCTGCCTCGGCCGGCGCGTGCCGTTCGCGCTCGCGCTGGCGGCACTGATGCTGAGCTATGGCGGCTGGTCGACCCTGGCCCGCTCGACGGGCGACGATCGCACCCGGTCCTATTTCGGCATCTACGAGGTCTATGAGCGCCCCGACGGCTCGGCGCGGGTGCTCACGCACGGCACGACCCTGCACGGCATCCAGAATCTCACGCCGGGGCTGGAGACGGTGCCGACCAGCTATTATGCCCGCCGTTCCGGCGTCGGCCTGGCGCTGACCAACGCCGAGACGCTCTACGGGCCGGGCGCGCGGATCGGCGTGATCGGTCTCGGGACGGGCACGCTCTCCTGCTACCGCCAGGCGGGCCAGCCCTGGACCTTCTTCGAGATCGATCCGGCGATGGTCGATGTCGCCCGCGATCGCTTCACCTTCCTGCGCGAATGCGCGCCCGAAGCGCGCATGGTGCTCGGCGACGCGCGGATCAGCCTCGATCACGAGCCCGCCGATTCGATCGATATCCTGGCGGTGGACGCCTTCTCCTCGGACGCCGTGCCGATGCACCTGCTCACCCGCGAGGCGCTGGGCGTCTACGGGCGCACCGTCCAGCATGGCGGCATCGTGCTCTTCCACGTCTCCAACCGCTATCTCGACCTGCGGCCGGTCATCGCCGACATCGCCGAGCGGGGCGGCTGGACGGCGGCGATGATGCAATATGTGCCCGAGCATGACGAGGAGCGGGAGCTGAACGCGACGATCTCGGTCTGGATCGCCCTGTCGCGCGATCCCGGCATGATCCAGCGGCTGGTGGCGCTGTCCGGCGAGGACAGCGTCTATTGGGAGACGCTGGAGCCGACGCCGGGCTTCTCCGGCTGGAGCGACGATCACGCATCGATCCTGCCGATCATCAACTATCCCAGCCTGTGGCCCGGAAACTGACATGACCGCGATCGAGACGCAGCGCCTGCGCCTGCGCGACTGGACGGAGGCGGATATCGCGCCCTTCGTGCGTCACACCAACACGCCCGAGGTGATGCGCTGGCTCGGCGGCGCGCTGCCGCCGGAAGAGGCGGAAGCGCCGGTGCGCGCGCGGATCATGCGCTGGCAGGAGGAGCTGGGCTTCACCTTCTGGGTCGTCGAGCGCAAGGCGGATGCGGAACTGCTCGGCTTTTGCGGGCTGAAGATCGCGGAGGGCGAGACCTCGCCGGTCGCCGGCGATCACGAGATCGGCTGGCGGCTGCGCGCGGACGCCTGGGGGCAGGGCTATGCGAAGGAAGCGGCGATCGCTTCGCTCGATTTCGCCTTCGGCCCGCTCGCCGCACCCCATGTCGTGGCGCTGACCTGCATCCAGAACGAGGCGAGCTGGGGCCTGATGGAAAAGCTAGGCATGACCCGGCGGGCGGACCTGGACTATGTCGATCCCCGCTTCACGGGCGAGCTCAGCCCGACCATAGTCTATCGCATCGAACGGAGCGACTGGCGCCGATGACCCTGTTGACCTTCGCCGGCAAGACGCCGCTTGTCGATCCCGCCGCCTTCGTCGCGCCCGGCGCGCGGCTGATCGGGGATATCGAGATCGGGCCGGAGGCCAGCATCTGGTACAATTGCGTGCTGCGCGGCGACGTGAACCGCATCCGGATCGGCGCGCGCACCAACGTGCAGGACGGCACCGTCATCCATGTCGATTCGCCCGAGCCGGGGCATGAGGCCGGCTTCCCCACGATCATCGGCGCGGACGTGCTGATCGGCCATCTCGCGATGGTGCATGGCTGCACGCTCGAGGATCGCGCCTTTGTCGGACTCGGTTCGATCGTCATGGACGGCTGCGTGATCGAGGGCGACGCGATGCTCGCCGCCGGGGCGATGCTGACGCCCGGCAAGCGCATCCCGTCGGGCCAGCTCTGGGCCGGGCGCCCGGCCAAATATGTCCGCGATCTCGGCGCGGCGGAGATCGCCGGAATGCGCGCCGGCGTCGCCCATTATGTGGAGATGGCGAAGCGGCACGCGGCCGCTTTGGGCGCTTAGGACGTCGCGCGCAGCGCCGCCTCGGCGCCGGGCAGCAGGATATCGTCGGCTTCATCGGCGCTGAGGCGCGCGTTCAGGCACAGGGACTGAAGAAAGGCGCGCAGATTGTGCCGGCGCGCCAACCCCGCCTGCGATCGGAAGGCTTCCCCCCATGAGTCCAGGGGATCGGGCCGCGCGAGGTGGGCGAACCAGGCCGTCCATTCCGCCTCGGTGAAGAGGCCGCGCCGCGCGAGCAGGAGGACGGGGCGCATCAGCCGCTCGGGCTCGCCATAGATGTAGAAATGCTCCGCCGGCACGACCTGCGCCGCCACCGCGTCGCGGATTCGCGCCAGCCGGGCGCGGTCGGCGACATGGGGATTGAGCGCGATCTGCATCACCAGGTCCGCGCCGTGGGCGACGCCATGACGCCATCCCTCATGTTCGTCGAAGCCGCGATAGTCGCGGACGGCGCCGAGATAGCCGGCGGCGGCATCGACGATCGCGTCGCGCAGGTCGTCGGGCAAGTAACGCTCGACGCGGTCGGCGCGCACGATCTCCGCCAGGGCGAGCGCGGCGAACGGCGCCTCGAACCCGGCCGGATCGCGGCTTGCAAGCCGTGCCAGCAGATCCCGCGCGATGTCCGTCCGCGCCCGTGCGCCGAGGCCGCCGCTCCGCAGCATGTGAGCCAGCGCTTCATAGGCGATGCCGTCGCGCAGCTCCGGGTCTGGAGAAGCGAGGCAGGCGGTGATCGCGCGGGCGAAGGCTTCCCGTCTGTCCGCCGCCGCGATGCCGAAGCCGGCGGCGCGCAGATCCGCGAGGTCCGCGCGATCCCAGCCGGGCGGCGGACAATCCCGCGCCAGCCCCGGCGCGGGGCTGAAAGCCAAAGCTGCGGCGATCCAGTACTTCATGGAGATCCTGTTCCCCTTCGTCCCCGTCCAGGGAAAGATGGTGGCCGGGCGAGGCGTTTTTGACGATGCGCGCACCGGCTTCGACGAAGCGGCGGTCAACGCGCGAGCCGATCCATCCGCGCCTGCTGGTCGGCGGCGATTCGCTCGGCCTCGGCGATCGCCGCGTCGATCGCCTGCTGGTCGGCCGGGCTGGTCGGCCGGTCGGCGCGCGCGAGGCTCAGTTGATGGAGGTCGTCCACGGCGCTGGTGGTGCGGTTGCGCGCGGCCTCGAGCCGGGAGATCGCCTGCTGCGCCTCCACCCAGCTTTCCGAGCCCTCGGCGCCGGCGCGCGCGATCAGGCCCCGCGCTGCGGCGAAATCGGCGTCGAACCGCCGTGCCCCGTCCCGCGCCTCCGAGAGCAAAGCGGCGACGGCGGGCCGCAGGGCGGGATCGTCCGCCGATACGGGCGTTTCGCGCATCGGCTCCTCGATCGCGAGCTGCTCGCCCTCGCGCGGCGCGAGCGACGGGAACGGGCCTTGCGAGACGCAGGCGGCGAGCGCCAGCGCGGCGGCGGGCAGGCCCGTCAGACGTATGAATCCAAGCCTCATCGCGTCTTCTCTATTCGGGCGCGCCGGGGCGGGCAACAAGGGCTTGCGCGCCTGCGGCGTTGCCCCTATGTCGCCCCTTCCCAAGCGCCCGTAGCTCAGCTGGATAGAGCACCAGACTACGAATCTGGGGGCCGGAGGTTCGAATCCTTCCGGGCGCGCCATTTCCCCCTTTCCGACACTATGCGGCGTTCGCGCGCGGCGGGTGCGTTCAGCCTTTCTTCATGGCCCGCGCCCGACTAACGCATGTCGCGGGGGGTGT
>CAZTPD010000107.1:0-7119 GCA_964614625.1 uncultured Sphingosinicella sp.
ACGCGGCGCCGGGCATCACGATCAGCAACCAGACCCGCTGGGCGCAGGTCGATCGTTTCGCGCGCTACACCGTGCCGACCGCCTTCGTCCCGGCGACGCTGACCGTGAACAGCCAGACGCAGCTCTACCAGCGCGAGAACGAGACGTTCTCCAACCTCACCAACCTCAGGGCATCGTTCAACACCGGCGCGGTGGCGCACACCCTGTCGGCGGGCCTGGAATTCACCCGCGAGCGGTCGAACGCCAGCCGCTACGGCACGTCGAACCAGACCGGCAACGATCTGTTCAACCCGAATCCGGACCGCGTGCCCGCCCCGGCCTTGCTGCCGACCCAGCTCAACGAAGTCGATATCGACACGATCGCCTTCTACGTCTTCGACACGATCGAGCTGTCCGAGCAGTTCCAGATCACCGGCGGCATCCGCGGCGAGAATTACGATGTCGAGATCGTCAGCACCGACATTGCCGGCATCGGCACCGGCGGCGTGAACGGTTATGACGATTCGCGCTTCTCGTGGAGCGGCCGCGTCGGCCTCGTCTACAAGCCCGCGCCGGAAGGCTCGATCTACGTCTCCTGGGGCACCTCGGCCCAGTCGCCCGGCTCGTTCCTGTCCAACCCGGACATTTCGCGCACCGGCGACAACGCCTTCCCCGGCTTCGTCCCCGGCGCGCGCGCCGTCCGCTCGGACAATTACGAGATCGGCCTGCGCTGGAACTTCATGGACGGCGCGCTCTCGACCAGCATCGCCGGCTTCCGCACCGAGAAGCGCCGCGTGCCGGTGGTCGGCCGCCAGCCCGGCGACACGGCCGACAGCCTGCAAGGCTATCACGAGCAGGTCGTGCAGGGCGTCGAGCTGGGCATCACCGGCCAGCTCACCCCGGAATGGCAGATCTTCGCCGGCGCGCTCATCATGGACAGCGAGCGCCGGATCAGCGCCGAGCTGAACGAGACCCGCCGTCTCGCCAGCCCGGGCGACTACGGCACGTTCACCACCGTGGACGGCGACCGGCTGGCCTTCACGCCGAACTTCACGGCGAACCTGTGGACCACCTATCGCTTCCCGATCGGCCTCACCGTGGGCGGCGGCCTCCAGCATGTCGGCTCGTCCTATCTCGGCCGGCCGGACGATGCGATCCGCTTCATCCCGAACGGGCAGTTCGGCAAGCTGCCGAGCTACACGCTGGTCAACGCGCTCGTCTCCTACGAGGTGACGCCGAACATCGATCTTCGCCTGAACGTCGATAATCTGTTCAACGAGCAATATGCCGTGACCACCAACTGGAACGGGACGCGCGCCACCTTGGGCCAGCCCCGGACCTTCCTGGTCAGCGCGGGCTTCCGCTTCTGATGCCGCGCGGATGCGGGGCGGCTTTCCACGCCGCCCCGCATCCGGCATCATGCGCGGCGACATGATCGAGATCGCCGATATCCTGACGCCCGAAGAGGCCCGCGCCTGCCGCGAGCGGCTGGACGCCGCCGGCTGGGCGGACGGCCGCGCCACCGCCGGCCATCTCGCCATCCACGCCAAGGCGAACGAGCAGCTTCCCGACGACGATCCGGCCGCGAACGAGCTGGCCGATCTGGTCCTCGCCCGGCTCGGCCAGAGCCCCCGCTTCATCGCCGCCGCCTTGCCGCTCAGGATCCTGCGCCCGCGCTTCAACCGCTACCGGGGCGGCGGCGCCTATGGCGACCATATCGACAACGGCATCTTCGCCGTGCCGGGCACGCGCACCCATATCCGCTCCGACCTGTCCGCCACCCTCTTCCTCAGCGATCCGGACTCCTATGAGGGCGGCGAGCTGGTCAGCGGCGGGCGGCGGGTGAAGCTGCCGGCCGGGCATCTGATCCTCTATCCGGCCAGCACGCTGCATCATGTCACGCCGGTGACGAAGGGCGCGCGGATCGCGGCCTTCTTCTGGATCCAGTCGATGATCCGGGCGGACCATCGCCGCGCCATGCTGCTCGACCTCGACGAATCGATCCAAAAGCTGCGGATCGATCATCCGGACCATCCTTCGATCGTCCGGCTGACCGGCCTCTACCACAACCTGCTGCGCGACTGGGCGGAGGTCTGAGGCTGTATCGACATTCACCTTCTTCCCCTCTCCCTTGAGGGAGAGGGTAGGGTGAGGGTGTCGGGCGGTAGTGGTTATTCTCTGACGCCGAACCCCCTCACCCCAACCCTCTCCCCACAGGGGAGAGGGAGCTATCTCGATCCAGTCTGGAAACGGCGGCTTCGAATGGTTCAAATTGAACGCAGTCCGTTCTAGAGCAGCGCATGGCTCCGCTCGACCCGCTGACCCGTATCCCGCCGGAGATCACGACTCCGGCCGATTACGCGCCCTATGCGCGCGAGCGGATGGACAAGGCCGCCTGGGACTGGCTCACCGAAGGCGCGGGCGGCGGGCTGACCGCCCGGCGCAACGCCGAGGCGTATGACGACCTGCTGCTGGCCACCCGCGTGCTGCGCGACCTGAAAGCCGCGCACACCCGGCTGGAGCTGCTCGGCCGGCCGCTCGACCATCCGATCCTCCTCGCCCCCATCGCCAATCACAAGCTGTTCCACCCCGACGGCGAGCTGGCGACCGTCGCCGCCGCCGCCGCGATGGGCGCGCCGATGGTGGTGAGCACGCAGGCCAATCACCGGATCGAGGACATCGCCGCGCAGCAGGGCGCGCGGCTCTGGTTCCAGCTCTACATCCAGCCCGACCGCGAGTTCACCGCCGCTCTGGTCCGCCGCGCCGAGGCCGCCGGCTACCGGGCGCTGGTCCTCACCGCCGACGCCCCGATCGGCGCCCTGCGCGCCGGCCTCGCCTTGCCCGCCGGGATCGCGCCGGTGAACCTCGAGGGCATGCGCCAGCTCCCGCCCCATCACGGCGCGCCGGGCGGCCCGCCCTTGTTCGGCAGCGATCTCGTCGCCGCCGCGCCGACCTGGGCGGACATAGGCTGGCTGCGCGGCCTCACCCGCTTGCCCATCCTGCTCAAGGGCGTGATGACGCCCGACGACGCCACGCGCGCGATCGGCGAAGGGCTGGACGGCGTCATCGTCTCCAATCATGGCGGCCGCATCCTCGACGGCCAGCCGGCGACGATCGAGGCGCTGCCCGCCATCGCCGCCGCCGTGGACCGCCGCGTGCCGCTTCTGCTCGACGGCGGCATAAGGCGCGGCGGCGACATCTTCCGGGCGCTGGCGCTCGGCGCCGACGCGGTGCTGCTCGGCCGCCCCTATGCGCTCGCGCTCGCCGCCGCCGGGGCGCCGGGCGTCGCCCATGTCCTCCATTTGCTGCGCGCCGAGCTGGAGGCGACGATGGTCGCGACCGGCTGCGCGACCCTCGCGGAGATTGATTCCTCGCTGGTCCGGCGCTAGACCTCTCTGGAACAGAGGAGGAACAAGGATGCCGTTCACGGGAAGCTGCCATTGCGGCGCGATCGCCTTCACGGTCGATGAGGACGCGCCCGCCAAGGCGATGGACTGCAATTGCTCGATCTGCCGCCGACGCGGCGCGCTGCATCATTTCACCAGCGCCGCGAAGGTGACGCTCGACACCCCGCGCGACGCGCTCACCGAATATCGCTGGAACACCGGCAAGATCGCCTTCCGGTTCTGCGCCACCTGCGGCTGCGCGCCGTTCGGCGAGGGCGACAGCCCGGACGGCCCGGTGATGGCGATCAACCTGCGCTGCACCGACGTCGATCTCGCCGCGCTGGAGATCGAGCCGTTCGACGGCGCGCACCTGATTCCCGGCCCGCAATGAACCGGTCTGGACTTATATAAGTCTGAATTTATATAAAGCTCCCGACAGCACGAATCGGGAGAGGATCATGGATTTCGACATCGCGCGCCACATCGGCGCCCTCACGCGCCGCGTCGTCATGGGCGAGCGCGACGGCAAGCCGACGCATATCGTCATCGCCAGCCGCGGCTTCGACACCGGCATCGGCGACACCTGGGACGCGGTGACCAATGCGGAGCGCATTCCGCGCTGGTTCTCCCCCGTATCGGGCGACCTGCGCCTCGGCGGGCGCTACCGGATCGAGGGCAATGCCGAGGGCACGATCGAGACCTGCGATCCGCCGCGCCGGCTGGCGCTCACCTGGGAGTTCGCCGGCAATGTGAGCTGGGTCGAGGTCGATCTTGCGGAGGAACCGGGCGGCACGACCCGGCTGGAGCTGCGCCATATCGCGATCCTCGACGACGAATATCTGAAATTCTGGGACCAGTTCGGCCCCGGCGCGGTCGGCGTCGGCTGGGATCTCTCCTTCCTCGGCCTCGCCGAGCATCTGGAGACAGGCTGGGACAAGCCGCCCGAGACCGACACGGAATGGGTGAAGAGCGACGACTACAGGTCGTTCGTCGCCGGGAGCAGCGCCGGCTGGCACGCCGCCTCGGTCGCGCTCGGCACCGATCCCGAGGCCGCCGCCACCGCCCGCGACGCGACCACCAAATTCTACACCACCGGCTGATGCACGCCTTCGACGTCCTCGGCGATCCCGTCCGCCGCCGCATCCTGGAGCTGCTGGCCGAACGCGAGCGCGCGTCGGGCGAGGTCGTCGAGATCGTCGGGCGCGAGTTCGGCATCAGCCAGCCCGCAATCTCCCAGCATCTCAAGGTGCTGCGCGAATCCGGCTTCGCCACCGTCCGCGCCGAGGCCCAGCGCCGCCTCTACGCCCTCGACCCCGGCCCGCTCCGCGAGGTCGACGCCTGGCTCGACCATTTCCGCATCTTCTGGGACACGAAGCTCGACGCCCTGGCCACCGAAATCGCCCGCGGCAAGCGCCGGAGGCGGCTGGCGGCAGGGAAGGAAGGCGGGGAGACGGCGGAAACACGAAAGGCCAGTTAACCCCCTCCGTTCGGGCTGAGCCTGTCGAAGCCCTGCCCTTCTTTTCTTCCCTAAGAAAGGACAGCCCTTCGACAGGCTCAGGGCGAACGGTAGTGTTTCAAAGCTCCCGGATCAAAACCCTAAGTCGCAGGCGTCAACGCCGTATCGCGCAAGCCCCGCCAGACGCGCAGCGCCTGAAGCGTCTCGGGCACGTCGTGGACGCGCAGGAGTTGCGCGCCCTGCCCGGCGCCCTTCAGCGCCAGCGCCAGCGATCCCGCCAGCCTTTGGTCCGCCGGCGCCTCGTTCGACAGCGCCCCGATCGTGCGCTTGCGGCTGGCGCCCAACATGACCGGGCAGCCCAGGCCGTGCAGCATGGCCAGCCCGTTCATGAGCTGGAGATTGTGCTGCACGCTCTTGCCGAAGCCGAAGCCGGGATCGACGATGATCCGCTCCCGCGCGATCCCCGCCGCGACCGCCGCGTCGATCCGCGCGGCCAGCCAGTCATAGACTTCGAGCAGCACCGGCCGATCGTAGCGCGGATCGTCCTGCATCGTCTCGGGATCGCCCTTGTGGTGCATCAGCACGACCGGGCAGCCCGCCGCCGCCACGATTTGGGCCGCGCGCGGATCCCAGGTCAGCGCCGACACGTCGTTGACCAGCCCCGCCCCGGCCGCCAGCGCCGCTTCCATCACCGCCGCCTTGCGCGTGTCCGCCGACACCGCCGTCCCCGACGCGGCGAGCGCGCGCACGACCGGCTCGATCCGCGCGATCTCGTCCCCCTCCCAGACCGGCTTCGCGCCCGGCCGGGTGGATTCGCCACCCACGTCGATCAAAGCCGCGCCGGCCGCCGACATCGCATGCCCGGTCGCGATCGCCGCCTCGGCATCGCCATGCGCGCCGCCGTCCGAAAAGCTGTCGGGCGTCACGTTGATTATGCCCACCGCCTGCGGCTGATCGAGCCGGATCACCCGCTCGCCGAGCTGGAGCGGCGCGCGCGCGGAGGTGAGGTTCGCCCACACCGCCTGTTCCGCCGGCCCCAGACGCGCCTCGATCCCCTCGACCGGCGCCAGCTCGGCGCCGTCCGGCCCGATGATCTCGACCATCGAGAACCAGAGCAGCCCCCCGGCGAGCCGCGCCACCTTCCCGTCATGCCCGAACGGCGCATCGACGAACCCGGTGGGGCGCAGATAGATATGCTCGCTCATCATCCACCCGTCATTCCAGCGAAAGCTGGAATCTCATTGCCTGATTTAACAAGGGAGATTCCAGCTTTCGCTGGAATCACGAAGAAGAATCAGCCCAAGGCCGCCAGATATTGCTGCCGGATCGCGTCGAGCGGGACCGTCTTGCCCTCATGCTCGATGTGCCAGAAGGTCCAGCCGTTGCAGCTCGGCGCGCCCTGCACGCTCGCGCCGATCTTGTGGATCGAGCCCTGCTCCCCGCCATGTTCCAATGTCGCGTCGGCCAGCACCCGCGCCGTCCAGCGCCGCTTCGTGTCCATCACCATCGTGCCCGGCGCGATCAGGCCGCTTTCAATGAGCGCGCCGAACGCCACGCGCGGCTGGCTCCGGCGCGACGCCATCACCTTCATCGCGCTCTCGTCCAGCGGCAGGGTCGAATCGATCCGCGCCCGCGCCACCTTGATGTAGCGGCTCTCGCGCTCGATCCCGATCCAGTCGCGCCCCAGCCGCCGCGCCACCGCGCCGGTCGTGCCGGTGCCGAAAAAGGGGTCGAGCACCACGTCCCCCTTGTTGGTGCAGGCGAGCAGCACGCGGTAGAGCAAGGC
The DNA here is from genome assembly GCA_964614625.1 of uncultured Sphingosinicella sp. Taxonomy (GTDB): domain Bacteria; phylum Pseudomonadota; class Alphaproteobacteria; order Sphingomonadales; family Sphingomonadaceae; genus Allosphingosinicella. The sequence goes on from CAZTPD010000107.1 coordinate 6,608, forward strand.
CTCGGGCTTCTGCGTCGGATGGGCCTTCGCCCCCTCACCGTCCTTCGCCCGCTCGCCGCCCGAGCAGATCGGGATCACCCAGTCGGAGCGCATCTGCAATTCGTCGTTCAGCGCCTTCATCGCGCGATAGTTGAAGGTGTAGCGGCTGTCCTCGGACCGGCTCGCCCAGATCAAAGTCTCGTGCGCGTTGGTGAAGCGGGTGCCGCGGAAGTTCGGCATCGGGTTGGACTTGCGCCAGATGATGTCGTTCAAGATCCAGTAGCCCGCGTCCTGCAGTGCCGCGCCGACGCGGAAGATGTTGTGATAGGAGCCGATCACCCAGAGCGTGCCGTTCGGCTTCAGGATGCGCCGCGCTTCCTTGAGCCAGGCGCGGGTGAAGCGGTCATAGGCCTCGAACGTGTCGAACTTGTCCCAGTCGTCGTCCACCGCGTCGACCCGGCTCCCCTCCGGCCGGAAGAGGTCGCCGCCGAGCTGGAGATTGTAGGGCGGATCGGCGAAGATCATGTCCACGC
>CAZTPD010000108.1:0-7119 GCA_964614625.1 uncultured Sphingosinicella sp.
TCTGGGTGATCGCCTTCGGCACCACGCTCAGCGACGACATGCGCGATTGCGCGAGCAATTCCAGCCAGGCCTCGACCTCGGGCAATCGCGACCAGCTGATCCAGCGTTTCCGCCAGATCGGCAACCAGATCGGCGCGCTGAGGCTGACGCAATGAGGGCGGCCATGCTCCTTCGCCTCGGCCGCGACGCGCGCGGCGTCACCGTCGTCGAGTTCGCGATGGTGCTGCCGGTGCTGTGCATGCTGCTGATGGGGCTGTTCGATCTCGGCTACCGCTCCTACGCGCAGTCGATGGTGCAGGGCGCGCTGCACGAGGCGGCGCGCATGGCGACAGTCGGCGGCTTCACCAACGAGGAGATCGACGCCCGGGTCCGCCAGCGCCTGTCGGCCTTCATGAGCAACGCCGAGCTGGAGACGCGCACCCAGAGCTATTTCGATTTCACCGGCGTGCGGCAGCCGGAGCGGATCGTGACGGATCTCAACGGCAACGGCCGATATGATCCCGGCGACTGCTACGAGGACGCGAACGGCAACAGCCAGTACGATCTCGATCGCGGCCGCGACGGCACCGGCAATGCCGAGGATGTCGTGCGCTACGAAGTGACGTTCAGCTATCCGCGCATGTTCCCGGTCGCCGGCCTGCTCGGCTGGGAGGACGACGTGACGATCGTCGCCAACACGATGCTGCGCAACCAGCCCTTCGCGGCGCGGCCGACCGGCGTGGTGGTGCGATGCTGAGCGCCGCGCCCCGCCGCGCGCGCCGCGCCGCCCGCCGCCTTGCGCGCCTGCGCGACTGCACCAGCGGCCTCGCGCTCACCGAATTCGCCTTCGCGCTGCCGATCCTGCTGGCGCTCGGCCTGCTCGGCCTCGAATCGGCGAACTTCGCGATGGCGCATCTGCGGATCAGCAACATCGCGGTGATGACCGCCGACAATGCCGCGCGCGTGCGCGAGAGCATCGACGAGGCGGACGTGATCGAGCTGCTGATGGGCGCCAAGATGAGCGGGTCGGGCATCCGCTTCGGCGAGAACGGCCGGATCGTCCTGTCCAGCGTCGAGGTCAATCCCGGCGGCACCGGCCAGTGGATTCGCTGGCAGCGGTGCGACGGGCTGCGCAACACCCCTTCGCTCTACGGCGCACAGGGCGCCGGGCAGAACAACGCGTCATTGCAGGGCGTCGGGCCGGCGGGCAACCAGATCTCCGCCCAGCCCGGCACGGCGGTGATGATGGTGGAAGTCGTCTACGACTATCAGCCGATCATCCCCAATTCCTTCCTGGAAGGGCGCGAGATCCGCTACGAGAGCGCGTTCAACGTGCGCCAGCGCACCGACCAGGCGATCAAGAACGCCGGCAATATCCCGACCGGGCAGCTCCGCACCTGCAATCTCTTCCAGGCCTGACCTGTCCTGATCCGATCGGGACACAGTCCAAGGGGGGTGCAAAGCGCCGCGCCTTCGCTTATACTGTATTGAATGAGCAATACACCAATCGGCATCGACCTGCCCCACCGGCTCGGCGCGCAGGAGGCGCGGCGGCGGATCGACAGCCGGATCGGCGATCTCAAGGACCACATCCCGGCGGCGGCCGACATACGCGCCGCCTGGGCCGGCGACCGGCTCGCCCTCCATGTGGCGGCGCTCGGCCAGGAGATCGAGGCGGCGCTCGACGTGCGCGAGACGTTCGTGCGGGTCGAGGTGCTGCTGCCGCCCGCTCTGGGCTTCTTCCGCGGCATGATCGAGGCCGGCCTGCGCCGGAGCGGCCGGGCGCTGCTGGAGGACCGTTCGAGGGCGGGTGAAAGCTAGGGCCGGTTCAACGGGTCCGATCCCCAGACCCGTTCGGGCTGAGCCTGTCGAAGCCCTGCTCTTCTCTTCGGCTTCAAGTAAAGGACAGGGCTTCGACAGGCTCAACCCGAACGGAGGGGGTGATTCACTCAGCGCCGCTCGCGGCGCGGGGGCTCCTCGCTGCGCACCAGCGACTGGATCGGGCAGCGCTGGCCGTCGACGATGAAATTCGACGTGTTGTCGAGCGTGCCGCCGAAGCGCGTGTCGACGCCGATCCGGAGCGCCGAGCGGATGTTGAAGCAGGGGCCGACGAGCTGGGCGCGATACCAGTTGCGCTGGCGGTCCTGGAGATAGACGACATCGTCGGCGACCGGACGGAAATTGCGGACCGCGCCATGATTGACGAACGGGATGCGCGCCTCCTCGGGGCGCTCGGGGGGATGCTCGGGCGCCGCCGGCGGCGTCGCCGAGGCCGGGAAGGCGAACGCCAGCGCGGCCAGCGTTCCGAGGATTTTCGTTCGCATGAGCTCCTCCTGCCATGGGCCGCGTGGACCGGCGCCGACTCGCCTCTTGCCTCGCGCCCGGCGCACGCTAGCATCGTCACGCAAACGCACAACGCACGGACGGGAGAGACGATGCGTCATGTCGCGGTGATCGGGTCCGGCCCGGCCGGCTATTACAGCGCCGAGGCGCTCCAGAAGCAGCTCGGCGAGGCGGTGCGCGTCGACGTGATCGACCGGATGCCGGTGCCCTACGGCCTGATCCGCTTCGGCGTCGCGCCGGACCATCAGTCGATCAAGGGCGTCTACAGGCGTTACGAGAAGGTCGCGCTGAGCGACAATGTCCGCTTCGTCGGCAATGTGCTGGTCGGCCGCGACGTGACGATTCCCGAGCTGCTCGGCCTCTACGACGCGGTCATCCTGGCCACCGGCGCGCCCAACGACCGGCCGCTGGAGATACCGGGCGGCGACCTGCCCGGCGTGATCGGATCGGCCGCCTTCGTCGGCTGGTATAACGGCCATCCCGAATTCGCCGATCTCGCGCCGCCGCTCGACGCCAGGGCGGCGGCGGTGATCGGCAACGGCAATGTCGCGCTCGACGTCGCGCGCATCCTTTCCAAGACGCCCGCCGAGTTCGTCGGCTCGGACATCGTCGCCCACGCCTTCGCCGCGCTCGGCAATGCCGCGATCCGCGACATCCACGTGCTCGGCCGGCGCGGGCCGCACCAGATCGCGATGACGCCCAAGGAGCTGGGCGAGCTCGGCCATCTCGAGGCTGCGGCGCCGAAGGTCGATCCCGCCGATTTCCCGCCCGAGATCGACGACGCCCTGCTCGAGCCCGGGCAGCGCAAGTCGGTCACGCACCTGCGCGACTTCGCCGGCCTGCCCGGCGGCAAGGCCAGGACGATCCATTTCGATTTCTTCGCGATGCCGGTCGCCATCGAGGGCGACGGCAAGGTCGAGCGGCTGATCGTCGAGACGACCCGGCTCGACGAACGCGGCGCGGCGGCCGGCACCGGCGAGACCTATGCGATCGATTGCGGCATGGTCGTCACCTGCATCGGCTACAAGACGCCTCGAATCGAGGGCGTGCCCTACGAAGAGGATCGCGGCCGCTTCGCCAACAGCGAGGGCGTGATCGGGAACGGGCTCTATTGCGTCGGCTGGGCGCGGCGCGGCCCGACCGGCACGATCGGCACCAACCGCCCGGACGGCTACGAGGTCGCCGAGCGGATCGCGGCCGACCTGGCCGGCGGCGGCGGCAAGGAGGGCCGCGCCGGGCTCGACCGTCTGCTCGATTCGCGCGGCGTCGATATCGTCACCTTCCGCGACTGGCAGAAGATCGAGGAGGCCGAGACGGGCCGGGCGCGCGAGGGCAGCCCGCGCGAGAAGTTCATCGCCGTCACCGACATGCTCGGCGCGCGCGGGCGCTAGGGGCTTCCAAGCGTCCCGCGAAGCGGATAGCGTCCGCTCGCCCAGCGGAGTGCAGGAATGAGCGGCCACGTCTTCGTCAGCCACGGATCCGACGACAGCGACGAGGCCGAAGGGCTGGCCGCGTTCATCGAGGCGAAGGGCATGCGCGCCTGGATCGCCCCGCGCGACGTGCGCCCCGGGCAGGATTATTCCGAGCAGCTCCAGGAGGCGCTGGAGAATTGCGCCGCCTTCGTCGTGCTGGTCACCGACAAGGCCAACCGCTCGCCTTATGTGCGCGCCGAGACCGAGATGGCGTTCAGCAACGGCAAGCCGATCTTCCCGATCCGCACGTCCGACATCCAGCCCGGCGCCGGGCTCGCCTTCTTCCTGAAGATCCGCCACTGGACCGACGCCTTCGGCCCCGGCCGCGACACCAGCCTCGGCCGGCTGGCGCGCGAGTTGCAGGCGGCGACCGGCGTCCCGGTCGATCCGCCGCCGACCACGGCCCCGCCCGCGACGGCCCCGCCGCAACCCGCGCCGCCTCCACCGCCCGCGCCCGCCCCGCCGCCGATCCCCGCGCCGCCACCACCGACCCCGCAAAACCACGCTCCGCCCCCCGCCGCCACCGCGCCGGTGGACGAATCGCTGCTGCTGGCGGCGATCGGTCCCAATTCGGGCTATTATCTGGAACGCTGGCGGCAGATGGACGAGCGCGGCGCCACGGTGAACTGGAACTGGCCCGCCTGCCTCCTCAACCTGTTCTGGTTCGCCTATCGCAAGATGTGGCTGCCGATGATCGGCCTGGTCCTCGCCTTCCTGCTGCTCGGCGCCATCGGCGCGGCCGGCGAGACGGCGGGCAAGGCCACGCTGCTGCTTAGCATCGGCCTGTCCTTCGTCACCGGCGCCTACGGCAATCTGCTCTACCGCAAGCAGACCCACCGGCTGATCGCCGAGACCGCCGCGCTCGGCGGCCCGGGGCGGATCGCGGCGCTGGAGACGCGCGGCGGCACCTCGCGCGTCGCGCTCTTCGTCCTCATCGGCCTGTTCGCGGTGCTGGTGCTGCTCGCGATCGTCGGCGCGACCGAGGAGGCGCGGCGGCAGGCGGGCGGCCTCGGCGCCGACAACGGCATCCAGCCGGTCTACGGCCCGGCGGGGGGCGAGGGCGCGCCGTCCGGGGAGAAGCCGCCGCTGACCGATCAGGAGCTGCGCGACCTGCAACGCAATTACTGAATCGCCGCCGCTTGAACTCCCGCGAAGGCGCCCCTATAGACGCCCGGCCCCGCCGGCCCTTCCCAGGGCCGCGCGTATCGGTCGGGGAGTAGCTCAGCCTGGTAGAGCACTGTCTTCGGGAGGCAGGGGCCGGAGGTTCGAATCCTCTCTCCCCGACCAGAAAAAAGCGCCGCCAGTCAATGACTTGGCGGCGCTTTTCTTAGGATCGTAAAGCGCCCAACAGGCTAAAACGGGGCGTTTATCGGGGCGTTAAAGCCCGGCGGGCGGCCCGGAGGCTCAGCCTTCCGCGTCCCCGCTTTCCTCGCGCCACCAGGTTTCGACCTCGCCCTTCAGCTTCACCGTCACCGGCATGCCGTGGCGATCGACCGCCTTGCCGGCCTGGACGCGGATCCAGCCTTCGGAGGCGCAATATTCCTCGACGTCCTCGCGCTCGCGGCCCTTGAAGCGGATGCCGACGCCGCGCTGGAGCGCGGCCATGTCGAAATGCGGGCTGCGCGGATTGTTGGACAGGCGATCGGGGGGCGTATCGGACATCAGCTATTCCCCTGCCCGGCGATCCAGGCGTCGACCAGTTCCTCCAGCACGTCGAGCGGCACCGCGCCGTTCTCCAGCACCACGGCGTGGAAATCGCGGATGTCGAAGCGATCACCCAGCGCCGCCCGCGCCCGGTCGCGCAGCTCCAGGATCTTCAATTGCCCGATCATGTAGCTGGTCGCCTGGCCGGGATTGTTGATGTAACGCTCCACCTCCTTGATCGCGTCGCGCTCGGAGAGCAGGCCGTTGTCGGCGAAATAGCGGATCGCCTGCTCGCGGCTCCAGCGATGGTGGTGCAGGCCGGTGTCCACGACCAGCCGGATCGCGCGCCAGAGCTGGGTCGAGTACATGCCGAACTCGGAGATGGGATCCTGGTAGAAGCCCATCTCCCGGCCCAGCCCCTCGGCATAGAGGCCCCAGCCTTCCGAATAGACGCCGTAGCCACCGAAGCGGCGGAAGCGCGGCACGTCGGGAAGCTCCTGCGCCAGCGCGATCTGGAAATGATGGCCCGGCGCGCCCTCATGATAGGAGATCGCCTCGGTCTGGGGCCTGAGCACCTGGGTCATGTCGGCGAGGTTGACGTAATAGATGCCGGGGCGCGAGCCGTCCGGCGCCGGCCGGTTGTAGAAGGCGACCGCCGCTGTCTCCTGCCGGAAGGGCTCGACCGCGCGGACCTCCAGCGCCGCCTGCGGCAGGCGGCGGAACCATTGCGGGGCGACCTCCATCACCTGCGCAACGAAGGCCCGGGCGTCGGCCAGATATTGCTCCCGGCCCTCCGCCGTGTTCGGATATTTGAACGCGTCGCCGGTGTTGATGTGGCGGAAGAAGTCCTGGAGCGAGCCGGTGAAGCCGACCTGGGTCTTGATCCGCTCCATCTCGCGATGGATGCGCGCGACCTGCGCGAGGCCGGTCTGGTGGATCTGCTCGGCGGTGAGATCGGTCGTCGTCGACTGGCGCAGCCGCTGCGCGTAGAAAGCGGCGCCGTCCGGCAGGCTCCACGCGCCGTCATTGCCGGTGGCCTGCGGCTCGATCTCGTCCAGGACGGCGAAGATCGCGTCATAGCCGCGCCGGAACGGCCCGGCGAGCGCGTCGCGCGCGGCGGCGATCAGCCGGTCCTTCTCGCCCTGATCGACGTCGAGCCGGTTCACCTTCGCCGTGAAGTCCGCGAGCACGACATTGTCGCCCTCCTGCGTGAACGGCGCGCCGGTCAGGATGCGCCGGCCGTCCTCGCGCACCGGCGCGAAGTTCAGCCGCACCGGCACGATGCCCAGGCTCGCCTGATGGCGCATGTTGGCGGCGATCTCCCCGAACGCCCGCTCGACGTCGACCAGCCGGGCGACATAGGCCTCGGCGTCCGACACGCTCTCGATCCGGTGGGTGTTGATCAGGAAGACCGGGATATTGCCCATCGGGCTGCCGTTGGTGGTCGCCGGGAAGCCGTGCCAGCGCCACTGGAAGGCGCGGCCCTCTTCCTCGATCGACTGCGCGAACAGGCGGTAGGAGAGCCGGCCGGCCGGGCTCAGCCGGGCCGGATCGAACTCGGCGCGCAGCCGCGCGAGCTGGCCCTCGCGCAGCGCGCGCTGCGCCTGACGACCGGCGTCGGTATAATCGTTGAGCCGGTCGTAGGACTGGCGCGAGCCCAGGCTGGTGAGGAGCTGCGGAT
>CAZTPD010000109.1:0-7106 GCA_964614625.1 uncultured Sphingosinicella sp.
CCCGCGTCGGCCTGCATCGCGGCGAGGCGGTGGTCGGCAATTTCGGCGGCGAGGGACGCATTCAGTACACCGCGCTCGGCGACGGCATGAACACCGCCGCGCGGCTCGAATCCGCCAACAAGGCGCTCAAGACCCGCGCCCTGGTCAGCAAGGAAGCGAAGGACCAGTCGGGTCTCGACCTGTTCCGCCCGATGGGCCGCATCGTGCTGAGCGGCCGGGCGACGCCGGTCGAGGTGTGGGAGCCCGTGCCCGAGCTGGACGCCGAAGCCCGTCAACGCCTCGCCGTCCTCTGGGAACGGTTCGACGGCGGCGACCCACAGGCGCTCGTTCAGCTTTCCGAAATGGCCGATGCTGACAAGGAGGATGCAGCATTGCAGGAATTCGTCTATAGGATCCGTGAAGCAGGTCCGGGAGGTCACTTTGTCTTGGGTTCAAAGTAAGCGTCGCCTGAGCCGTCTCGCGCTCACCGCACTCCTCGTTTCGGGCGCCACCGCCGCATCCGCCGACGTGCTCGTCGTGCGCGCGTCCGGCCCCTCCGCGTCCACTTATCCGGCCGGGCGCTCGCTGCCCGACACCGCGCGCATCACCTTGCGCGGCGGCGACACGCTGGTCGTGCTCGACGCGCGCGGCACCCGCACCTTCCGCGGCCCCGGCACGTTCACGCCGGCGAACGCCGCGCAGGCCGGGCCGCGCACCGCGCAGACCGCCGGCGATCGCCGCGCCCGGATCGGGGCGGTGCGCAGCGCCGGCATCGTGCCCGCCAGCCCGAGCACGATCTGGCAGATCGACGTGTCGCAGGGCGGCACGGTGTGCCTCGCCAACACCAGCGAGGTGACGCTCTGGCGGCCGGACGCCAGCCAGACCGCCAGCCTCGCCATTTCCGGCCCCGGCGGCGCCGCGCGCACGCTGGACTGGCCGGCCGGCAGCACGACGGCCGACTGGCCGAGCGAGCTGCCGATCGCCGACAACGCCCGTTATCAGCTCAGCCAGGCCGGCACCGCCGTGCCAACCAGCATCACCTTCCGCACGCTCCGCTCCGCGCCCGGCGACATGCAGGAGGTGGCGCAGGCGCTGATCCAGAACGGCTGCCAGGAGCAGCTCGACCTGCTGGTCGACAGCGCCCCGGCCGAATAAGCCCGACGATCGCCCGTCGATCCGAAATGGAGAAGCCGGCGTGAATTGGCCTAGAATGTGGATTACGGTCGCACTCGCCGTGCCTGCCGTCGTCGGTTTAGTGATCTTGGTGGGTTTGTTCTCGATGGGCGACCCCTAGCGAGCTTAAAACCCACCCAATCGCGAAAAGGGCGCCTCTCGCGAGGCGCCCTTTCTCTTATTCCCCCGTCGGGAAGCCGCGCGCCCTCAGCAGCGCCTCTACACCGGATCGCGGCCGCGGATCGTGGCCTGGCACTCCTTGGTCACGCGCCAAAAATAGACATATACGTCTATTTTTCCTTGACAGAATACGACATTTATGTCTATACACTTGCGGTGAACAGCGATCAGTTCCGCCGCTATCTCGCAAGGCAGGGATGCACGTTCGAGCCGGGCAAGGGCGGCCACCTGATCGTGCGCCGTGGCGAACGGAAATCGGTGCTTCCCCAGCATGGCGGCAAGAAGCAGCTCGGCACCGGCCTGATGAGGGCGATCAAGAAAGACCTCGGGATCGATTGATCCCGGCGCCGCCAAGGAAGGAAAGGCGAATGTTGAACTATCCGGTCGATCTCGTCGCGGACGATGGCACCGTCATGGTGTCGTTTCCCGACATTCCCGGCGCGCGCACCTGGGGCGAGGACGAGGGCGAGGCGCTCGCCAATGCCGTCGACGCGCTGGAGACGATGCTCGCCGCGATGATCGGCGATCGCGAGGACATTCCCGCGCCCTCGCCGGCGCGCGGCCGCCCCACCGTCGCGCCGTCGCTGCTCGGCGCTCTGAAGGTTGCGGCCTATGCGGCGATGCGCGCGCGCGGTTGGCGCAAGGCGGACCTCGCCCGCGCCATGGGCCTCAATCCACGCCAGATAGACCGCCTGCTCGATCTGCGCCACGCATCGACAGTCGTCCAGATCGAGCAGGCGCTTGCCGTCTGCGGCCGCAAGATCGAGATCGAGACGCACGAACTGGAAGCGGCGTAGAGTCGGATTCTCCTGATTTGAATCCCTCTCTCCGTTCGGGCTGAGCTTGTCGAAGCCCTGTCCTTCTCTTCTGCACAAAGGAAGGACAGCCCTTCGACAGGCTCAGGGCGAACGGAGGATTGTTTCAACGCTACCGGATCAAGTCTAGCCGCAACCCGCTCCGAAGGACGGTTTTCTTCGCTGCGGAGCGCCGCTCCTGCGTCATTCCCCCGTCGGGAAGCCGCGCGCCCTCAGCAGCGGCTCGACGCCCGGATCGCGGCCGCGGAAGGCGCGATAGGCTTCCGCCCGGTCGGTCTCGTTGCCGGTCGAAAGCAGCGTCTCGGCGAAGCGCCGCGCCGTCGCCGGATCCCAGACATTGCCGGTCTCGACGAAGGCCGCCCAGGTGTCCGCGCCCATCGTGTCGGACCAGAGATAGGAATAATAGCCGGCCGAATAGGCGTCGGACGAGAAGAGGTGGTTGAACTGCGGCAGGCGGTGCCGCATCACCAGCTCGCGCGGCATGCCGATGCTGGCCAGCGTCTCGCGCTCGAACGCGTCGGGATCGACATCGCCGTCGGGGCGGACGTGCAGCGCCATATCGACCAGCGCCGACGACAGATATTCCGCCGTCTCGAAGCCCTGGTTGAACTGCGCCGCCGCCTCGATCCGCTGCACCAGCTCCTGCGGCATCGGCTCGCCGGTCTCGTGATGGCGCGCGAAGCGGTTCAGGATTTCCGGCGTCAGCAGCCAGTTCTCGTGCACCTGGCTCGGATATTCCACGAAATCGCGCGGCGTGCCGCTGAGGCCCGGATAGCGCGTGTTCGACAGGAAATAGTGGATGGCGTGGCCGAATTCGTGGAACAGGGTGCTGGCGTCGTCGACGCTGAGCAGCGCCGGCTGGCCGTCGTCGGGCCGAGTGAAATTGTTGTTGTTCGATCCCAGCACGAGAGTGTCGCCGAGCAGGCCGGACCGGCTGCGATAGGTCGTCGCCCAGGCGCCGGAACGCTTGCCCTGGCGCGCGAAATTGTCGCCGTAGAAGACGCCGACATCCTCGCCGGCCGTGTTGGTCACGTGCCAGACGCGGACGTCCGGATGCCAGACCGGCACCTGGCCCGTGATCTCGCTGAAGCGCAGCCCGTAGAGCTCCCCGGCCATGTGGAACATGCCCTGGATCATGTTGCCGAGCTCGAAATAGGGTTTGATCTCGTCCTGGGAGAGGCTGTAGCGCTCCTGCCGGACCTTCTCCATGTAGTAGCGATAGTCCCACGGCTCGATCGTGATGTCGTGGCCGAGCCGGGTCGCCATCGCCTGCTGGTCGGCCACTTCCTCGCGCACGCGCGCGGCGGCGGCGGGCCAGACGCGCATCATCAGCTCCTGCGCGCGGTCCGGCGTGCCGGCCATCGTGTCCTGCATCCGCCAATGGGCATGGCTCGGATAGCCGAGCAGCCGGGCGCGGTCGGCGCGCACGCGCACGATCCGGCGGATCGTCTCGTTCGTGTCGTTGGCGTCGCCATTGTCGCCGCGGTTGATGAAGGCGTTGTAGACGCGCTCGCGCAAGCCCCGGTCGTCGGCGAAGGTGAGCACCGGATCGACCGCCGAGCGCGTGTTCACGATCGCGAACTGCCCCGCCGGCAGATCACGCGCGCGCGCCGCCGCGGCGGCGGCGTTGCGCACGTCCTGCGGCACGCCGGCCAGCTCCGCCTCGGTCGCGGCGATGAAGGTCTGCTCGTCGGCCAGCACCTTCTCGCTGAACTCGGCGAACAGCCCCGCGAGCTGCTGGTTGTAGGCGGAAAGCTGCTGCTTCTGTTCGGACGTGAGCGCCGCGCCGCGCTGGACGAACTGCTCGTGGATGCGCGTCACCAGCCGCTGCTGCTGCGCGTCCAGCCCGGCGCTCTCGCGCGCCTCATAGACCGCGCGCACCCGCGCGTAGAGATCGGGATCGAGATAGATCTCGTCGGTCGCGGCGGCGAGGCGCGGCCCCCATTCGCGCTGCAACGCCTGATAAGCGGGCGTCGTCATGTTGCCGGTCATCACGCCCCAGACGGCGAACACCCGGTTCAGCCGCTGGCCGGCGCGCTGGAAGGGCACGATGATGTTCTCGAAGGTCGGCGCGGCGCGATGCCGGGTGATCGCCTGGATCTCGCGGCGGCGCTCGTCGAGCGCGAACTGGAAGGCTTCCGGGAACAGCTCCGGCGTGATCCGGTCGAAGGGCGGCACGCCGTCATACGGTCCCGTCCAGTCGGCGAGCAGGACATTGTCGGGCACCGTGGCCGCCGTCGAAGTCGCCGGCGCGCCGGCCTGTTGTGCCGCCGCCGCGCTCGCGCCGAGCGCCAGCGCCGCCGCGCTCGCAAGGAAAATCGCCTTCACTTCCCGTCTCCAATCCTGATGTGGCCCGGCACCGCCGGTTTCCCGATGCTGTCATAGTGAAACAAGACGCGGAGCGATGCAATCGGTCCCGGGCCTTTCGCGAAGCCGTAGTTTGACGCATGATGCCGCAAAGCCATCGCGCGGGAGACGCATGCCGCCCTTCGAAACCCTGCTGCTGCATCTCGGCTTCGCCATGCTGGCGGCGGCGGTGCTCATCGCCCGGCCGGTGGCGCTGCGGGTGCTGGCCGCGCTGGCGGCGGCCGCCTGGATGATCCGCGCGCTGAGCGGCGCGCCGGACATGGCCGTCGTCGTCTGGTCGGGACTCATCCTGCTCGTCTGCCTCTACCTTCTGGGGCACAATCTGCTGCGCAGCCGCAACATCCGCTTCAGCGCCGAGGAGAAGGCGCTGCTCGACGGGCTGGTCGCCGGCCTGTCGAAGAGCCGCGCGCGGCATCTGATGGATCAGGGCGTGTGGCTGTCCGGCAAGGCGGGCGACGTGCTGACCCGCGAGGGCGAGCCGGTCGAGCAGCTTTACTATCTGGCGCAGGGCGAGGCGCGGGTGATGAACGGCGACCGCCAGGTCGGCCGCTGCGGGCCGGGCGACCTGATCGGCGAGCTTTCGGTCCTGTCGGGCGAGAAGGCGAGCGCCACCGTCATCCTTGCCGGCCCGGCCCGCTTCTGGTGCGCGACGGCCGCGGACCTGCGCCCCTATGTCCAGGCGAACAAGGACATCAGCCGCGCCATCGAGCACGGCTTCGCCACCGCGCTCAAGGCCAAGCTGAGGGCCAGCAACCGCGCGCTCGCCGAAGCGGGCGGCGTCGCCGCGCGGGCGGACTGAGGATCAGGTCCGCCGGATCACCAGGTTGCGGATCTCGGTCATGTCCTCCATCGCGAAGCGTACGCCCTCGCGGCCGAGCCCCGAATCCTTGACGCCGCCATAGGGCATGTTGTCGACGCGGTAGGACGGCACGTCGTTGATGACGACGCCGCCCACGTCGAGCCGGTCCCAGGCGTCGAACATCTGGAAGAGATCGCGGGTGAAGATGCCGGCCTGGAGGCCGAACTTCGAATCGTTCACGATCTCCAGCGCCTCGTCGAAGGACGAGAATTTGATCAGGAAGGCGACCGGGCCGAACGCCTCCTCGACATTGATCTTGGTCGCCGGATCGACGTCCTCCAGCAAGGTCGCCTCCAGCATCGCGCCCTCGCGCTTGCCGCCGCACAGCAGGGTGGCGCCCTTGCCCACCGCCTCCTGAACCCACGAATCGAGCCGCTTCGCCTCGCCTTCGGAGATCATCGGACCGATGAAGACGTTGCGGTCCTTGGGATCGCCCGCCACCAGCGTCTTCGTCTTCGCGACCAGCATGTCGCGGAACTGGTCATAGACGTCCGCGTGGATCAGGATGCGCTGCACGCCGATGCAGGACTGGCCGGACTGGTAGAAGGCGCCGAAGATCACCCGCTCCAGCGCGTCGGCCAGATCGGCGTCCCTGTCGACGATCACCGCCGCATTGCCGCCCAGTTCCAGCACCACCTTCTTCTTGCCGGCCTTGGCCTTGAGCGCCCAGCCCACGTCCGGCGATCCGGTGAAGGAGAGCAATTTCAGCCGGTCGTCCTCGGTGAACAAATCCGCGCCCTCGCGGTGGGCGGGCAGGATCGAGAAGGCGCCCTTGGGCAGATCGGTCTCGGCCAGCACCTCGCCCATGATGAGCGCGCCTAGAGGCGTGCGGCTCGCCGGCTTCATCACGAACGGGCAACCCACCGCGATCGCCGGCGCGATCTTGTGTGCGGCGAGGTTGAGCGGGAAATTGAACGGCGAGATCAGCGAGCACGGCCCGATCGGCACCCGCTTCCAGATGCCCTGATAGCCCTTGGCGCGCGGCGAGATGTCGAGCGGCTGGACCTCGCCGGTCATCCGCACGCTTTCCTCGGCGGCGATCCGGAACGTGTCGATGAGGCGCGTCACCTCCCCTTCCGAATCCTTGATCGGCTTGCCCGCCTCGACGCACAAAGCATAAGCCAGCTCGTCATACCGCTCCTTGAAGCGATCGACGCAATGCTGGAGCACCGCCTGCCGCTCGTAACTCGCCATCCGCGCCATCGGCTCCGCCGCCTCTACCGCGCCCTGGATGCCGGCGTCGATCGTCTTCGCGTCCGCCTGCGCGCAACGGAAGGCGACCTCGCCGGTGAACTTGTCGGTCACCTCCAGATCGGCGTTGGGCTGCTCCGCCTTGTTGTTGAGGTAGAGCGGATAGACGTCCTTGAGCTTCACCATGCCAGCCTCTCGTCATCCCAGCGAAAGCTGGGATCTCATTGCCTTAAGGAAGGGAGATTCCAGCTTTCGCTGGAATGACGGCACCCTTCACAATTTCGCGCTCAACTCCTTGATCTCGTTGTTCAATATCCGGTCGTTGTCCGAATAGTCGATCGGGCAGTCGATCAGATGGACGCCCGGCGTGTTCAATGTGTGCTCCAGCAGGCGCGGCAGATCGTCGGAGCTGTCCACCCGGTGCCCGTTGGCGCCGTAGCTTTCCGCATATTTGACGAAATCCGGATTGTTGAACTCCAGCCCCCAATCCTTGAAGCCCATATTGGCCTGCTTCCAGCGGATCATGCCGTAGGACGAATCGT
>CAZTPD010000110.1:0-6995 GCA_964614625.1 uncultured Sphingosinicella sp.
TCCAACAAAAAGGGAATCCCCGCGCGATTCAACCAAATGTCATCCCGCTCTAGCGAACGCCGGTGATCGCGGCGGGGGCGTCGGTGCGCCATTGGCCGGACTGGCGATATTCCTCGCGTATCGTGGATTCGGGGAGGTTTGCGGCGGCCCAGCGGGGATCGGCGGGGATATCCGAGGGGATGGCGGGCGCGAGCGGTGCGGATGGCGTGATTTCGGCGGGGATCGGCGTGGCCGCCGGCGCGGCGCGGTCGCCGAAGAAGATGCGGACGGGGTTCGGCAGCGGCTCGCTCCCCGCATAGACGGCGTTGAACGCGCCGGGCAGGCCGCCGGCGCCGGGCAGGCGATAGAAGATGTGCGCGCCGATCGTCGTCGTGCGCGTCAGGCGGGGCGCCCAGGACGGCGACACCGCATAAGTGTGATAATGGGTGGAGAGGCCCACCGGCGCGTGGACGCGTCCGGCCAGCGTTTCGGCGGCGAGGACGCGGGCGCGCGCCCAGCCGATGCCTTCCGCACGGCGCTCCAGCGAGCCGTCGCAGGTGAAGGTGAACTGGCAGCCGCCGCCGGCGCGCAGCGGCCCCTGATAGACGACGCCGCAGATGCTGTTCGGCCAGGCGGGATGGCGGACCCGGTTGACCACGACCTGGGCGACGGCGCGCTGCCCGTCCTCGCTCTCCGAGCGCGCCTCGTAATAGATCGCCTGGGCGAGGCAATCGAGCGAGCGCAGGCGATCGAGGCCGGTGCGGCCTTCGAATGTGAAGGCGGCGGCGACGGGGCCGGGCATGGCGGCGGCGGTCAGGAGTGGGCGGGCCGGCGCGGCGGTCGCCCCGGCAGGTGCGGCCGCGACCGGCGCGGCGGCCTCGGCCGGCGGGGCGAGCGTCGAGACGGACGGAACGCAGGACGCGCTGGCGAGCGCGAGGGCGAGCAGCGCGGGGCCGCGCGCGGCGGTCTGCCTGATCTTCCGATGAAATGCGCCCGATGCCATGCCTGCTTCCCGCCCGGAACGAGGCTCCGATCGCCGGGCGATACGCCGAACGACTTGCGCGCGCGCGCCCTTATTCGGCGCCGTCCCGATCAGGGACAGGCGCGCGGCGAACCCTTTCCGCGCGGCATGGCGGCCTGTCGAACCGCGCGCGCGGTTCGTCGAACGCCCGCCCGTTCGCCGAAGGCCGGGCGCGCGCGGTCGAAAGCGCCGCGCCGGCGCCGCGCCGCGCTGGCAGGAAGCGGGCAGCGGTTCGCGCGGTCACGGGCTCCCCCAAGCTTGCCCGCCCCGCCGGATCGCGCCCGTTTCGCACGATAACAGGTTCGCGGGAGAGGATGAGGATGGCGCGGCTGTTTCTCTTTGTCGTCGTGCTGCTGGTGGTGCCCGCCTCGCTCGGCGCCAGGGTCACGCTGGCGACATTCCACGCGGAAACCGTCGCCGAGCCCCGTTCCTTGTGAGCCGCGCCGCTATCAGAGCCCACCAGCGGCAAGGCTCCGACCGGGAGGCGGCGGTTCCCTCCGCCGCCTCCCCTTTTCGACGGCGGATAAGCGAGGGAAGCGTCAGCCGCGTCCGGCGAACCTTTTGACCTCATCGACATAGGAGCGGCCGATGCGCTGCTCGGCGCCGTCGGCGAGGCGCGCCGTCCAGTGGCCGGTCTCGTCGCGATAGAGGCCGGCGACGGTGTCGCGCCGCACGATCACCGAGCGGTGGACGCGCAGGAACAGCGCCGGGTCCAGCTCCTGCTCCAGCTTGGCGATGGTGCGGTGGATGAGCCAGGAGCGCGCGCCGACATGGAGGCGCATATAATCGCGCTCGGCGGTGATGCGGGCGATGTCCGCCGCCGCGATCCGCACCAGCCCGTTATGATCGGGCACCCAGAATTCCTCGACATGCCCGGCGGCGCGGCGCGGCGCGCGCGGGCCGGCATCGAGATGGGCGCGGACCCGATCGAGCGCGCGCGCGAGCCGATCGGACTGGACCGGCTTCATCAGATAGTCGATCGCCGCCACGTCGAAGGCGGCCACGGCGAAATTGTCGAAGGCGGTGATGAACACCACCGGCGTGCCGGCGGCGGAATCCGACAGCGCGCGGGCGACGTCGATGCCGTTCATGCCGGGCATGGCGATGTCGAGCAGCACCACGTCCGGGGTCACCGCCTCGGCGATGCGCAGCGCCGCCTCGCCGTCATTGGCGGTGCCGACCACGCTGACGCCGGGCAGCTTCGCCAGCAGCAATTGCAGCCGCTCGACCGCCAGCGGCTCGTCATCGACGGCCATCACGCGCAGCGGCCGGTCAGCCATCGCGCGTCACCGGCAGGTAGAGATGGACGGTGTAGCCGCCGTCGGGGTCGACGCCGTACAGGCAGCCGGCGCGCGCGCCGTAGCGGGCGTCGAGCCGATCGCACACGTTCCTGAGGCCGACGCCGGTGCCGCCCTCCCCGTCCTCCGGCGGCAGCGCCTCGCCGTCGTCCTTGACCTTGAGATGCAGCCGGCCCGCTTCCTCATAGGCGGAGATGCGGATCGTCACCGGCTTCCTCGATTTGGCGACGCCATATTTGACCGCGTTCTCGACGATCGGCTGGAGGATCAGCACCGGCACGCGCGCGGTGAGCAGCGGATCGGGGATGTCGATCTCCACCGCGAGGCGCTGGGGGAAGCGGATCTGCTCGATGTCGAGATAGAGGCGCTGGAGCTTGATCTCCTCCTCCAGCGGCACGTCGGCGGTGGGATCGGCGGAGAGGGTGGCGCGGAAGAAGGTGGAGAGGTTCATCAGCATGCGCTCGGCCACGTCCGTCTTGCGCGACAAGGTGAGCGCGGACAGCGAGTTCAGCGTGTTGAACAGGAAATGCGGATTGATCTGGTAGCGCAGCGCGCGCAGCTGCGCCTCCTGCGCCTCGCGGGCGAGGACGGCGGCGCGGCGATCGGCGGCGCGCAGCTGCGCGGCATAGCTCATCGCGACGTAGAAGGCGGACCAGGCGGCGAAGATGAAATACCAGCTGAGCGCGCTGTCCGCGACGGCGCGCAGCAATTGCTCGGCGATCGAAAGGCCCCGCATGTTCGCGTCCATGCGCGCCGCGTCGAGCGGGGCGTAGACATAGAAGATATAGTGATTGGACGCCGCGAACAGCGCCGAGGCGGGGAGGCACAGCAGGCCGGCGACCACGGTCTTGCCGGTCAGCCCGAACCGGCGCGCGGCGCGCAGGGCGAGGTAGATCAGGAAAGTGAGGACCGCGCCGACGATTGTCGCGACGGCGCGGCGCGCCAGCATCTCCCAGAACTGGGGAAAGGCGAGCGCGAGCGCGCGCGCCGTGATCAGCGCCATGTAGAGCAGCCAGAAGGCGAGGATCGACTTGAGCGCGATGCCGAAATCGCCGAAGCGCCGGCCGCCACCGGAATCGGGCGCGTATCCGTCCATGACGCCTGTTAGCGCGGGCGTGCCCGAAAAGCCTTCGCCCCCGGCGCGGTTCGCAGAATTGTCGCTCGCCTTGGTCGAAAAGCCGGGCAAAGGCCGGCGATAGCCGAGCGCATCCGCCTCGCCCAGCACCGGCGCTTCCTCTCCGCCGGACGCGCCCCTTCGTTCGGAATCGCTGCCCACGGCGCGGCCATAGCATGGGCGCGCGACCGTTGCGGCGGCGAATCGTTGCGCGGCCGTCAGAATCCCGGATTGCCGCGCCTTTCGGCAGTGCGCTGTTGCGCATGGGCGACACCGGGGCGGGCCTGCGACGAAGCGCCGCGCTTTTGGCGTTGCCGCCGGAATCGAACCGTGATTCAATTCTGAACGGGGAGCGAGGATTTGGTTAACGGCTTCGAAAGCCGTGTCGGTGTAAAAGCCGGACCAAGGGCAAAAGGAGTGTGGGATATGAGCACGAGGACTCGGCCCGCAGGCGGAGCGGCGGCACTGGCCGAGATGAAGGAGTTCGCCGGCTTCTCCAAGGGCACGCAGCGTTACATCCGCCGCTCGCTCGACGTCGGCCTCGACCGGCGCGACGCGGTGAAGAAATGGTCCCGAGACCCCGGCGAGGCGGCCGGCATCCGGGCACAGGCCCGGGTCTATGGCCGGCTCGACCTCATCCGCGCCAACGTGCCGGACGACAGCGGCCTGGACGCGATGGAGCCGCTGATGGCGCCGCTCATCACGATGACCGCGTTCGATCTGGGGCAGGAGCGGCTCGGCTGCTTCGCCTCCTACCGCTTCCTCTACGAGCGGCTGATCGGCGCGAACGTGCGCCCGTGGCTCCCCGGCGCCTTCTGCGCCGCCGCTGCGCTGCCGCACCTCCATCCCGATCATCGGCGCGGCCTGCTCCAGTCGATCAGCGAGGCCGCCGCCACCGCGCCCGGCTGGTCGAACCGCGAGCCGGTCTTCTACCCCGACTGGGTCGAGAAAGTGGACATGACGGTCGCCGGCTGAGGGCGCGGCGATCGAAGACAGGAAATGGCGGGCCGCGTGCCCGCCATTTTCGTCTGGCAAGGCGGGCATGGCATGGCTAGCCTGCCGGGATGCGTAAACATATCCTGCTTCTCGTCGCCCTTCTCGCGCTCGCAGGCGGCGCGCTCGCCTGGTGGGTCATCAGGGGCGATCCGATCGATCCGGTCGATTGCTGCGCGGAGCCGCCGGACGAGGAGGCGCCGGTCGCGGAGGGGCCGCTGCCCGATCTCGCCGGGCAGACGATCCTCGCCGGCTGCCGGCAGGGCGAATGCGTCTGGATGCGGATCGGGGAGGTGACGCGCCTCGCGACGGTGCCGCAGGGCGAATTGCGGCGGATGACGTCGCGGCGGGGCAGCTCGCTGCACCTGGACGGCAATCTGCCGGACCGGGAAGCCGACGCCGCGATCGAATGGGAAGCGGAAGAGCGCGCCGATTACGCCTTCTGCTCCGTCGAGCGGCCCGCTTATGCCTTCGAGGAGAAGGAGGATGAGGGCGGGCGCGGGCTCATCACCCATTATCTCGATCTCTACGACCTGCCCGGATACCAGACGGTGTCGGGGCGGCTCTACCTGCGGCTGTGCCACGGCGCGGAGGGCGAGGCGGCGCTCGAGACGCAGGCCCTGGCCCAACGCGGCTACCAGCCCGGCACGCGCAGCGAGCAGACGGCCGGCGGCGCGCCGGAGGACATGACGCGCTTCTGAGCTAGCGCCGGACCGGTTCCAGCTGGAGCGCGTCGAGGTCGAGCGCGCCGTCGCGGCCGGGGACGATGAAGCCGATCTCGATCCGCCGGGCCTCGTGCGGGACGGCGAAGACGAGGCTTTGCCGGGTCCAGTAGTCGCTCGACATCAGCCGCGCCTCGGCAAGCGTGTCGCCGCTCGGCCCGGCCATGCGCGCGAACATCCGCACCCGCCGGTCGGCATATTCCGGAATCCAGGTCGAGGCCGTCAGGCGCAACCGCCGGCCGCGATGGGGATGCGCGTCGAGCGCGACCGTCAGGCGCGCCTCCGCGTCGTCGCGGGGCGGCGCGCCGGGACGCGCGATCGACAGCCAGTGCGTGCCCCGCGTCGCCCGTCGCCGCGCATCGGAGCGGCGGTGGGTCACTTCGAAGCCGGGGCCGGCTTCGACGGTCCAGTCTTCCAGCCCCCGCTCGAAGCTGGGATTGGGGATCGTCGCGGGCGCGGAAGCGGGAGAAAGTGCGAGCAGGGCGGCGAGCGCGCTCCCGATCATGCCAGCGCCCCGAGCAGGTCTTCCGCGAACTGGGTGAGCGTGTCGTCGCGCGCGCCCATCACGACGATGCGGTCGCCGGGGCGGGCGAGGCCGGCGAGGCGCCGGGCGCACTGGGCGCGCTCCGGGATATGCTCGGCGGTGCGGCCGCGCGCGGCGATGCCGTCCACGATGTCTGCGGTGCCGACGCTGCGGTCGGTGGTGCCGCCATAATAGACCGGGTCGGGCATGACGAGGATGTCGCCCTCCGCCATCTCCGCCGCGAAGGTAGCGATCAGCTCGTCCTTCATCGTTCGCAAGGGGCCGTAGCCGTGCGGCTGGAAGAAGAGGAGGAGGCGGCCGGGAAAGGCGTGGAGGGTGCGCAAGGTGGCGGCGATCTTGTCGGGATTGTGCCCGAAATCGTCGATCACGGTGACGCCGTTCGCTTCGCCCACCTTCTCGAAGCGGCGCCTGAGGCCGGTGAAGCCGGACAGCGCCTCGGCGGCTTCGGCGAGCGGCACGCCGGCGGCTTGCGCGGCGGCGAGGGCGGCCAGCGCGTTCTCCGCATTGTGGCGGCCGGGCACCTGGAGGCGGACGGGCACGTCGCCGATGCGCAAGGAGACGGCGAAGGGTTCTTCGGCCACGTCCGTGCCGAACAGGTCGGCGCTCTCGTCCGTCAGCGAATAGCTGACGACTTTCTCCGGCGGCAGGATGGCGGCGAGCAGGCGGGTCTCGTCGTCGTCGAGATTGAGGACGATCCGCTCCGCCTTGCCCGCGAAATCGCGGAACAAGGCGCGCAGCTCGTCGAGGCTCTTGTGATCGAGCGTGATGTTGTTGAGCACGGCGATCTTCGGGCGGTAGAGCGCGATCGAGCCGTCGCTTTCGTCCACCTCGCTGACGAAGGCGTCGCCCGCGCCGACCAGCGCGCTGGCGAAGGGGATGTCGGCGCTGACGAAATTCTTCATCACCGCGCCGTTCATCACGGTGGGATCGCGGCCCGTGGCGTGGAGGATCCAGCCGATCATGCCGGTGACGGTGGACTTGCCCGACGTGCCGCCGACCGCGATGCCGGTGGCGGCGGCGTTGAACAATTCGGCGAGCAGCTCCGGGCGGTTCACGCGCGGCGCGCCGATATCGCGCGCCTTCACCACGTCCGGTACGCTCTCCTCGATCGCGGCGGAGGTGACGAGGAGCTGGTCGGCGCCGGCGAGGCCGCTGCCGTCCTGCGGGAAAAGCGCGATGCCGCGCGCGCGCAGGAACTCGAACTTCGGCGCGAGCCGGCCCTGATCGAGCGTGCGGTCCGAGCCGGCGACGGCGGCGCCCCGGCCCCGGACGATCAGCGCGAGCGGGAGCATGCCGCTCCCGCCGATGCCGCAGAAGAAATAGG